>CAZKTF010000133.1:0-9959 GCA_964555565.1 uncultured Planctomycetota bacterium
CCCGCCCCGCAGGGCCGCCCGCCGAGCGCCCCGGCCCGCCGCCCCGCCGCCGCCAGTTCCAGCGTGCGCGCCGTGTGGAACCCCGGGAAAAGCCTCCTCCGTGCGCGCGAATCCCGTTCCATCCCGCGTGCCGCGGCCCGGAGGTCCCCGGCCTCGAGCGCCGCGCGGACCTCCACGGCCGCCGCCGCCACCTCGCGGAAGCCCCGCCGCACGCCGGCGTCCCGGTCGAGGAAGGCCCGCACGACGCGCCAGTTGTTCGCGGCGCTCGCGTGGGAGACCCCGGTGTAGGCCAGCACGAGGCGCCGCGCCAGCGCGCGGGGGTCCGCCCGGAGCGGCTCCCGGACCACCGCACCCGGGCCGTAGCGGAAGGCGTTGAGGCCCCCGTGGACCGAGGCCAGGTGGTCCTGCGTGCCGGGGGGGACCCCGAGGACCCGTCCCTCCACGTCGCTCGCGAATCGCGCGAGGTCGCCCGCGGGTACCCTCCTCCGCCCCGCCCGCGCGAGCGCCCCCGCGAGCGCCACCGCCAGCGCCGAGGAGCCGCCGAGGCCGGACCCCGGGGGGACGCCGGACTCGGTCTCGACCTCGGCGCCGCGGCCAGGGTCGAGGGCGGCCAGCATCTCCGCGGCGAGCCGGTGGCGCGCCCGGGCCCGCGCCGTGGCGATCGAGGGGAAGCGTTCGACGCTCCCGCGATCCAGGGCGCTGAGGACCACCCGCCGGTCCCGCCGCAGCGTGACCCGCGCCCGGACCCGCAGCGCCAGCGCGAGGTTCACCGTGAGGGGGTCCTCGAGCATCAGGTACACCGGCCAGATGTCGAGGGTCCCTCCCGCGAGGTCTACGCGGGTGGGGGCCGTGGCCTCGACGATCATGGGCGGGACTCTACCGCGGCCGGCGAGCGGCGGCCGCGGCCTGCCCGACCACGCGGTCCGCGAGGAAGGTCGGCTCCGGGAGCCGGTGGCCGGCGGCCAGGCGGAGGACCAGGCGGAGCGCGCCGCGCGCGTCCACGCGGTGGCCCGGAGAGACGAAGACCGGGCGGCCCCCGTCGCGCAGGCGCACCGCGAAGCCCACGGTCTCGCCGCGGTGGACGAGCGGCACCGCCTTCCCCGCGGCCCGGGGCACCGGCACGTGCTCGCCGACGAGGACGGACTTGGCCACCCCGATGGAGGGGATCCCGGAGAGGAGTCCCAGGTGGCTCGCGACCCCGAACCGCCGCGGGTGGGCGACCCCGTGGCCGTCCACGAGGAGGAGGTCGGGCCGGCACCGGAGCCGCCGGAGCGCCGCGAGGAACGCCGGGGCCTCCCGGAAGGAGAGGAGGCCTGGGACGTAGGGGAACCGGAGCGGAGCCCCGGCGAGGACCCGCTCGATTTCCTCGAGTCCCGGGAGGCGCAGCACCACCGCCGCCGCGAGGACCCGCCCGCCGGCGTAGGCCCCGTCGAGGCCCGCCACGAGCCGGGGGCGGAACCCCGCCGGAGCGGCGAGGACCACGCGGGCGGCGAGCCGGCGCTGGAGGGCCGCCGCCTCGCGCGGGGCGAGGTCGAAGCGGTGGGCGCGGGCGAGCCGCATGGTCCCGGTATAGCGGACGTTCGATACAATCCCTGCATGGCCCGCCGCCGCCCCGTCATCGGGATCACGTTCATGAGCGAGTCCCGGGCGCGCCCGGAGAAGGAGGCGTTCTACCTGGACGGGCTCCGCGCGGCGGGAGGGGAGCCGCTCCCGCTCCGGCCCGGGGCCGAGGAGGAGGGGGTGCCGGAGCTGCTCCGCCGCCTGGACGGGCTCCTCCTCGCGGGCGGGGACGACGTCGCCCCGGAGCTCTACGGCGAGGAGCCGCACCCGAAGCTCGCGACGGTGGACGGGCCCCGCGACCGGCTGGAGCTCCTCCTCGTCCGCGCCGCGGCCGCGGAGGACCGGCCCGTGCTCGGGATCTGCCGCGGGATCCAGGTGATGAACGTCGCGCTCGGGGGCTCCCTCGTGCAGGACATCGCCGACCAGGTCCCCGGGGCGGTGGACCACGTCCAGGGGGCGCGCCACGCGGTCCGGGTGGAGCGGGGGTCGCGCCTCTACGAGATCCTGGGCGCCGAGACCCTCGAGGTGACCTCCTTCCACCACCAGGCCGTGAAGCGCCCGGCCGCGGGGCTGCGGGTCACCGCGCGGTCGCCGGACGGGGTGATCGAGGCGGTGGAGCGGTCCGGGGCGCGCTTCCTCCTCGGCGTCCAGTGGCACCCGGAACGCCTCCCGGCCGGGGAGCCGGCCGGCGGCGGCATGCTCCGCGCCCTCGTCACCGCCTCGGGCGGTTGATTCCTTCGGGGCCCCCCCGGGCGCCGTAAGATCCGGACCCCCGGTCGGGAGCCGGGGGGGTCGCGGGCGAGGAGGAAGACGCGGGATGCGCGTACCGACGAAGCTGTTCCTCACCAAGGGCGTGGGCCGTGCCAACGCGCGCCTGGCCTCCTTCGAGGTCGCGCTCCGCGACGCCGGGGTCGCCAACTACAACCTCGTGCGCGTCACGAGCATCTTCCCGCCCCGCTGCCAGATCGTCCCGCGCCAGGAGGGGATCAAACTCCTCGACCCGGGGCAGATCCTCTACATCGTCCTCGCCGACAACGCGAGCAACGAGCCGCACCGGCTCATCGCCGCCTCGATCGGACTCGCCGTCCCGAAGGACCGCAACACCCACGGCTACCTCTCCGAGCACCACTCCTACGGCGAGACCGACGAGCGCGCGGGGGAGTTCGCCGAGGAGCTGGCGGCCGAGATGCTCGCCACCAGCCTCGGGCTGGAGTTCGACCGCAACTCCTCCTGGAAGGAGAAGGAGCAGGTCTACAAGATGTCCGGGAAGGTCGTCCGCACCGTGAACATCACCCAGACCGCCGTGGGCCACAAGAACGGGGAGTGGACCACCGTCGTCGCCGCCGCGGCGTTCTGCGGCTGACCGTCGCAGGGGCTCGGGGGGCCGCCCGTTCCCCCGCCGACCCCGCCGTGAACATCCCGTAACGCGCCGCCCCCGTCCCCGAGGCCCGCCGACCGCGGTACGCCCGTTGCGTAGGGTCCGGCATGCGCATGTGGCTCCCCGCGGCGCTCGGCGCGGCGGGCGCGATGGTGGTCGGTCTGCAGACGCCACGATCGGGATCCGGCGGGCCTCCAGCCCTTCCCGTGGAAGCGGCCGGGATCGCCGAGGACGCTCCCCGCGCCCCGGCCCTCGCGGGCCCCGTTCGCGCACGGGTCGTTCCTGGTGCGGCGTCGGGAGCCCCGCTCGTCACCCGCCGAACGGCTCCCGACAGGCAGGTGGTCGCGGGTCGCGTGGTGGACGAGGAGGGTCGCGGGGTCGCGGGCGTGACGATCTCGGGCCCGTTCGTACGCGGCCGGGGGCAACACCACTACGGCGGGGCGGTCCTCTCTTGGAGCGGGGCTTCCGATGCGGATGGGGTGTTCCGCATAGCCGTGGGGGAGCTTCCTCCGCCGGAATGCCGGGACGACACGACGGACCTCTCCGCGGATGGGTATGTCCACACCCAGGTCCCGGTGACGGAATCCGAGTGGCGGGTCCTCGAGCGGGGCGGCTCGCTGACGGGGATCCGCATCGTGCTGCGCCGCGCGGCGACGATCGGCGGGCGGGTGACACGGGCCGACGGCGGTCCGGCTCTGGGGGCGAGGGTCTTTCTCCTGGAGGAGGCAGACGGGGCCGCACCGGATCGCGCGCTGAAGGTCGGGACTGGCGGGGGATTCCTGCTGGAGGGGATCGACCCGGCCCCCCGCCAGTTCCTCGTCGCCGAGCTGCTGGGCGTCCGTTCGGAGCCGTTGGCGCTCGAGGGGCGACTCGTCGGGGGCCGGTCGAAGGAGATCGACCTCTTCCTTCCGGACCTGGACCTGGCCCGCTACCTCGCGGAGGGCTGGTGCCCCGTTTCGGGCGTCGTCCTCGACGACGGGGGGCGGCCCCTGGCCGGCGCGGAGGTCCGCGGCCCCCGCGCCCACGTGTCTCCCGGGGATGGGGGCGCCGGCACGACGGACGGGGAGGGCCGGTTCGAGATGCTGCTGCCGGTGGACCTCCGGCCCCTCGACGGCGACGAGGTCCTCGAGGTCCAGGCGCCCGGGTTCGTGCCCGCGCGCCTGCTCGGTTCGGCCGTCCTGCGGGGGGTCCTGGAGAGTGGGGGGCATCTGGAGGACCTCCGCATCGTCCTGGCCCGGGGGGCCACGCTCGAGGGATCCGTGGTCGATGAGCAAGGGCGACCGATCGCCCGGGCAACTGTGCAACTTACGGATCAGCCGGAGGGCCGGGACCCGCCCGTCGCCGGGTGGGAGCGCTTCCAGTCGGACGAGCAGGGCCGGTTCCGGATCCCCGACCTCGACCCGGAGCGGGCGCTGTACCTCTACGCGGATGCCGACGGCCGCACGCCGACGCGGGTGCCCCTCCTCGGGCGCCTGCAGCACGGGCGGACCATCGCCCTCGACATCCGCCTCCCGGCCCTCCGCGAGGTCCTCCTCACCGTCCGTCTGGATCCTTGGGTTGCCGGGATCTCCTGGGGCATCGACGGGGTCTGGACGGAGACAGAAGGGGGGCCGCAGTGGCGCGACACGACCGGGACGGGCCCGCATGACCTCACCGTGTGCGACGCGGACGGCTCCTGGATGGCGTCCCGTCCCTTCGAGGTGCCCGCCGACGCGGAGGCGTATGAGGTCGTCGTGGACCTGCGTGGGCAGGTGCGCGTCGTCCGGGGCGCCGGCGGCGAAGAGACCTACCACCGGGGGACGCTCTCCGAGGGGGAGGTCACGCTCCGCGCGGAGGAGACCGTCCAGTCCTGCACACTTGTCCTCGTCCCGGACAGCCTCGTCGCAGACCTGGAGATCCGCGTGGGCGGGGTCAGGCAGTCCTGGGCGTGGCGGGCCGCGGCGTGCGCGTACGAGATGCGCGTGACCCCCGGCGCGCCGGGGGTCACGCTTCACTCGGGTGGAGTCGAATTCGCGCGGAAGTGGATCGACATCCCCCGCGACGCGGCCGAGTTCGAGGTGCGGGCGACCGGCCTCGGCGGGGAGCCGCTGGCCTCCGCGGTGGACCCGGGCGGAACCGGCGGTTTCGGCCGCGGCGAGATCCCGGACTTCCTCCACGTGCCCGAGGACCCGCCGCCCCCGGAGTACGAGTAGCACCATCGCGGCAACGGCGGGCGGGGCAGACCTCCCCGGGCTCGGCCCGCCACTGGCGGGCCTCGAAACCCCCGGGGACCCCCGCCCCTACGGTTTCTTGACCAGGATCTTCTCGTCGAAGTGCTTGACGAGCGCGGGGCGGAGGGCCTCGAAGTCCCTCTCGGGCTCCGCGGCGATCGGCTCCGGGTACATGGCCCAGAAGACGAAGGCCGCGAAGTCCTTCCCCTTCCTCTCGGTCGCGAGGCGCGCGAGGTCCTCGGGGACCTTCTTCCCGTCCTTCTTCACGTTGGCAGCCCCCCGCGCGGCCGCGGCGGCGGCGAAGAGCATTTCCCGGAATGTGAACCGCCAGGCCTTGCCCGGGAACTCGCGGGCGTAGGGCCCCTCGTACCGGTAGACGGCGCGGGCGAAGGCGTAGTAGATCCAGGGGAAGTCCTCCTCCCTGTCGGAGTCGGCGTACCCCAGGGGGACGGTCTTCTTCTCCTCCGGCAGGATCCACCCGCGGGGCTCGAGCCGGGGCCGGACGACCTTCCTCCCGAGGGGGGCGGCGACCGCGTCGAGGGCCTTCCATCCCTCGGGGTCGCGACGGTTCCCGAGGAGCGCGTCCCGGAGCGCGACGGCGGCCTCGGCGGTTTTCCCCGCGGCGAGGAGCGCGCGCCCGAGCAGCGAGCGGGCCGCGTGGAGCGCGGGGGACTTCCCGAGGAGCGCTTGGAGCGCGGCGACGGCCTCCTCCGCCTTGCCCCCGTCCAAGAGCCCCCGGCACCGCCCGATCTCGGCATTCTCGGCGTCGGCCGCGGGCGGCACGACCGCCTCGGGGGCCCGGGCCTCGTCGGGGACCTTCTTCACCTGGCGGATCACGTACTCGCGGTCCGAAAGGGTGATCCGCACGGCCAGCTCCGCGGGGTCCGGGTCCGGGACCACCCAGGGGTCGGCGGACTTCCCCTCCCCCGCGGCCCGAGCGGGGAGGAGGAGGAGCGCGAGGAGGAGGGCGGCGCGGGCCGGGGTCATCCCCGGATTGTACGGAGTCCTGACTTCGGCTGTTGCTGCGTCACGCAGTGGATTGTGCCGTTGCCGCCGACGAGGACGCGGGAGTCGATGCCGCCGACCTCACGGCCGGGGAAGACCCTGCGGAGGACTGCCAGGGCCGCGGCGTCGCGGGCGGGCTGCGCGAACACGGGCGCGAGCACGCGGCCGTTGGCCACGTAGAAGTTCGCGTAGGAGGCTGGGGAGCGCGCGGCCTGGTGGCCGGCCACCGGGTTCTCCTCGGCAATCGGCTCGGGCATGGGGAGGCGCACGACGTCCAGCCGGCGCCCCCCCGCGTCGCGGGCGAGGGCCAGCCGGCGGAGGGCGTCCTCGAGGATCGCGTGGTTGGGGTCGCGAGGGTCGTCCTCGACCGCCGCGACGACCGTGCGCGGTCCGACGAAGCGCGCGACGTCGTCCACGTGCCCGTCGGTGTCGTCCCCCTCGATCCCCTGGCCGAGCCAGAGGACCGTCCGGACGCCGAACCAGCGCCGGAGCATCTCCTCGACGCCCGCCCGGTCGAGGCCGGGGTTGCGGTTGGGGTTGAGGAGGCACTGCTCCGTCGTGAGGACGGTCCCCGCGCCGTCGAAGTCCACGGAGCCGCCCTCGAGTACGAGGCCCGGGCTGTCGAGGGGGAGGCCGAGGGCCCGCGCCGCGTAGCCCGGCATGGCGTCGTCCTCGGCCCAGACCCCGTACTTGTTCCCCCAGGTGTTGAAGACCCAGTCGAGGATGCGGGGACCCCCCGGCGTCTCCACGAACATCGGCCCGTAGTCCCGGATCCAGACGTCGTTGGTGGGGCAGCGGTGGAAGCGCACCGCGGCCGGGACGCCGCCGCGCCGCCCGAGGAGTTCCCGCGCCCGGGCCTCCTCGGCCGCGTCCCGGACGAGGAGGTGCACCGTCTCCCCGCGGGCGAGGTGGGCCGCCATCTCCGCCCAGGCCGCCTCCGCGCGCGGGAGGTCGGGCCAGGTGACCGGGTCGTGGGGCCAGGCGAGCCAAGTGGCCTCGTGGGGCTCCCACTCCGCGGGGAAGCGGACGGCGTCGGCCACGGGGTCTAGTCCGCGTACCGGCGCAGCAGGTCGCCGTAGGCGTCCACCCGCCGGTCGCGGAGGTAGGGCCAGTGCTGGCGGTGCCGGTCGATCTGCCCGAGGTCGCAGTCGGCCAGCAAGACCTCGGCCCGGTCCCGCCCGGCGCGGGCGAGGACCACGCCCCCCGGGTCGGCGAGGAAGGACCCGCCCCAGAAGTTGATCCCGTTCTCCGTGCCCACGCGGTTCACCGCGGCCACGAACACCCCGTTGGCGATGGCGTGGGAGCGCTGGATCAGCTCCCAGGCCTCGGCGTGGTTGCGGTGGTCCTGCGGCGTGTCCAGGGGGGACCACCCGATGGCCGTGGGGTAGAAGATCACGTCGGCGCCGGCCAGTGCCGCCGCCCGGGCCGCCTCGGGGAACCACTGGTCCCAGCAGATGAGGACCGCGATCCGCCCGGCCGCCGTGTCGAAGGCGCGGAACCCGAGGTCCCCCGGCGCGAAGTAGAACTTCTCGTAGTAGCCCGGGTCGTCCGGGATGTGCATCTTCCGGTAGAGGCCGGCGACCTTGCCGTCCGCGTCGATGACCGCCGCGCTGTTGTGGTAGACCCCGCGGGCGCGGCGCTCGAAGACCGGGGCGATGATCACCACCTTGCGGCGGCGGGCCAGCGCCCCGAGGGCCGCGGTCGTGGGGCCGGGGACCGGCTCCGCGAGGTCGAAGTACGCGTGGTCCTCGCGGTGGCAGAAGTAGATCGAGCGGAACAGCTCCTGGAGGCAGACCACCTTCGCCCCGCCCCGGACCGCGTCCTCGATCCCCTCGACGGCGTGGCGCAGGTTGACGGCGGGGTCCCGGGCGCAGGGCATCTGGACGAGGCCCACGCGCAGGAGCGCGGGGTCGGGCTTCTTCGGGCGGCGGGCCTTCGGCACGGCCTCTTTCATAGCCGACAGAGGGGTCAGACCCCAGTCGTTTGCAAACGCTGGGGTCTGACCCCTGTGTGTCGCCGAGCGGGGTAGACTGGGACGTATGGTTGGGTCCCGGAGCGTACTGTTCGTCCTCACCGTGGTCGCCCTCGGCGCGGTCGGCGCCGCGGGTTGGTTCCTCCTCCGGCCCGCTGCCGAGCCTCCGGCCGAGAACCCGCCGCCGGCGGTGGACCGCCCGACGCCGCCGAAGTCCCCCGAGAAGAAGGAGCCCCGGCGCACGAGGCCCGGGAAGAAGGCCGGGCCGGACGGCGGGACGGACGACGAGCGGATCCCCTTCGAGGGGGAGGACGAGACCCAGGCGTCCTTCGAGGAGATCCAGGCGGCGGTCCGGGCCCGGAAGTGGCTCGAGGTGAGGCGGCTCCTCGCGACGGGGGGAGGGACGAACGACTCCCGCGTCACGGACCTCCTCGTGGCGGGCCTGTCCGACCCGACCTTCCGCAACATGGCCGCCGAACTGGCGGAGTTCCTGAAGGACGCCGGGGCGCTCGCGAAGTTCCTGGAGGTGGCGAAGGGGGACAAGGACGACTTCACGCGCGCGGCGGCCCTGGCCGCCTGCGCGGCCTTCGGCGGGTCGGAAGTGCTCGCCCTCGCCGCCGAGACCCTCAAGACGGCGGCCCCGGGGAGCGTCCTCGGATCGGCCGCCGCCGGGGCGCTGGGGACGCTCGGGACCGCCGACGCGGCCGGGGTCCTCCTCGAGGCGCTGCGCCGGGAGCCCGCGGGGGGCAGCGCCCCCGCGCTGATCCAGTCCCTCGGCATGATCAAGAACGCCGAGACCCTGGAGGAGATGGGCCGGGTCCTGCGCGACGAGACGGGGGCGGCGGAGTTCCGGGCGGCGCTCGCCGCAGCGCTCGGGCGCACGAAGGACCCGCGGGTGGTGCCGGCGCTCCTCGACGCGGTGCGCGGGAGCACCGACCCCGACTTCCGGGCCGCGGGGTTCGCGGCGCTGGGGCTCGTCGGCGACCGGGCCGCGGTCCAGGAGCTCCTCACGGTAGCCACCTCGGCCGACAACCGGGACCGCTACGCCGCGGCGACGGCGCTCCAGGGGGTGCAGAGCCGGGAGGCCTCGGCCCTCCTGGCGGCGGAACTGGCGAAGCCGGGGGGGGACCCGGTCATCCGGGGCTACATCGTCGCGGCCCTGGGCCGCACGAAGGGGCCCGAGGCCGCGGAGGCCCTCGCCGGGATCCTCAGGAACCCCGACGAGTCCTCGCTCGTGAAGAGGGCGGCGGTGCGGGCGCTGGCCGACGCCGGGGACGCGTCCCACGCCAAGCTGGTCCTCGACGTCTACGAGGCGACCCCGCCGGCGGACAGGGACGTGCGCACCCAGGCCCTGCTGGCCCTCTCCAGGCTCCACGACCCCGCCCTCCTCCCCCGCGTGCAGAGGGCCTTCGACGCCTCGACGAAGGACTCCATGGAGTGGATCCTCCTCCGCAGCCTCGTCGAGTCCCTCAAGAACAACCGGAAGGCGGACGAGGGGCTCCAGCCCCGTTGACCCGGCTGGCCTCGGCGTGGCTGCCGCCCGCGGCCGTGGCGGCGGGGATCTTCTGGCTCTCCTCGCTCCCCGAGCCGCCGCTCGTGGACCGCGTCCGCGCCCCCGACTGGGTCGGCCACGGGACGGAGTACGCCCTCCTCGGCGCGCTCCTCGTCCGGGCCTTCCGGAGGACGCGTCCCGCCTGGAGCGCGGCGCGGGCCGTCGTCGCCGCCGCGGCGGTCGCGGCCGCCTACGGGGCCGGCGACGAGTGGCACCAGTCCTTCGTCCCGCGGCGGACCGCGGAGTGGGCGGACTTCGCGGCGGACGCGCTCGGGGGGCTCG
>CAZKTF010000134.1:0-9719 GCA_964555565.1 uncultured Planctomycetota bacterium
CGCCTCCGCGCGCCGCCGCCGCTCGGCGCGCGGGACGCCGCGCGCGGCGAGCCCGCGCTCGACGTTCCCCCGGGCGGTGCCGCGGAAGAGGTAGGGCTGCGGGAGGTGGAGGGTCACCTCGCGGCGCCGCGCCTCGCGGTCGCGCTCGCGGGGCCCCACGGGGGCGCCGAGCAGGGAGACCGTCCCGGAGGCGACGGGCTCGAGGAGCCCCAGGGCCCGGAGAAGCGTGCTCTTCCCCGAGCCGTTCGGCCCCACGAGGCCCACGACCTCGCCCGGGGCGACGGCGAGCGCCTCCAGCGCGGCCGCGGGCCGCCCGTCGTAGGAGACGCGGAGCCCCGCCGCGGCGATCGCGGGCGTCACGCGGAGGCCCTCCGCGGGGCGAGGAGCCGCACCGTGAAGACCACCGCGAGCGCCAGGACGACGAGCACCGCCCCGAGGGCCAGGGCGCGCTCGAACTCCCCCTTCCCGGTCTCGAGCGCGATGGCCGTCGTGAGCGTGCGCGTCTCGCCGCGGATGTTGCCGCCGAGGATGAGCGCCACGCCGAGCTCCCCGGCGGCCCGGCCGAAGGCGGAGAGGACCGCGGCGAGGATGCTCCCCCGGACTTCGCCCGCGAGCCAGGCCGCCCGCCGGAACGGGCCCGCCCCGAGCGTCCGGGCCGTGCGCATCGCCCGGGGGTCCAGTTCGGACGCGGCGTCCGCCGTGAGGAGGAGGACCACGGGGAGGCAGATGAGGCACTGCCCGATCACGATGGCGGTGGGGGAGAACAGGAGCCCCAGGGGGCCGAACCACCCGCGCCGCGAGAGGAGGAGGTAGAGGACCAGCGCCACCGCGGTCGTGGGGACGGCGAGCCCCGCGTCCACGGCCGCGCGCAAGGGCCGCCGCCATCCGCCCCTGCCCGTGCCCAGGGCGAGCCCGAGGGGGACGCCGAGGGGGAGCGCGATCAGCGCGGCGAGGGCCGCGCACCGGAGCGACAGCGCCGCCGGCCCCCACACCTCGGGAGAGCCGGAGAGGACGAGGTCCAGGACCTCCGCCGCGCCCCCGCTCATCGCTCCGCGGGCAGGACGAAGAAGACCTGCCGGCCGCCCACCCGGAACTCCTCCACGGCCCGGCGCCCTTCGGGCCCCGTGAGCCAGTCCTCGATCTTCCGCGCCGCGTCCGCCTTCACGGCGGGGTGGCGGGCCGGGTTGACGAGGATCACGGAGTAGGGGTTGCGCAGGCGGGGGTCCCCCTCGACGAGGACGGCCAGCCGCGCGGCGGCCCGGTGGGCCGCGAGCGTGGCCCGGTCGGTGAGCGTGTAGGCCGTGAGCTCGTCGGCCATGGTCAGCGTCGCGCCCATCCCCTGGCCGGTCTCGCGGTACCACGGGGGAGTCGCCCGGACGCCCGCCTCCTCGAGTAGCCGCCGCTCCTTGCGGTGCGTGCCGGAGTCGTCCCCGCGGGAGAGCCAGGGGGCCTTCGCCGCGGAGATCCGCCGCAGCGCCTCGCAGGGGTCCCTGAGGCCGCGGATGCCCGCCGGGTCCGCCTCCGGCCCCGCGATCAGGAAGTCGTTGAACATGAAGGTCCGCCGCTCCACGCCGTTCCCGGCCAGGACCAGCTCCTCCTCCCCCTCGGGGTCGTGGACGAGGAGGATGTCGGCGTCCCCCCGTTCGCCGATCCGGAGCGCCTGGCCGGTCCCCACGGCGATGACCTTGACCTCCACCCCGGTGTCCTTCTTCGCGAGGGGGAGGAGGAAGTCGAGCAGGCCCGAGTCCCGCGTGCTCGTCGTGGTGGCCATCAGGATGCTGGTCGGGGGCGGGGGCGGGCCGGGCGTACCGGGGGGCGAACCCCCGCAGGAGGCGAGGAGGAGCGCGGCGGGGAGGAGGAGCGCGAGGGCGGGGCGCATGGTGCGGATCCTCCCGGCGGAGGAGGGGCGAGGCGAGAATGAAAGGGCGGTGCCGCCGCCCGCCGCGCGTCAACGCGGTTGGCCGTTGGCACCCCCCTTGCTTAGGATCGTGCGGGGGCAGTCCCCCGGAGGTGTGCCATGAGGCTCCTGGTGCCCGTCGCAGCGCTCGCTGCCGTCGCCTTCCTCCTCCCCGGGGAGGCCTCCGCCGACCCGGGCGGCTTCCTCGACAGGGGCCGCGGAGGCGGGGGCCCCGTGCGGGGAGGCGGCGGGGGCGGCAGGGTCTCGCTCCCCCGCTCGGGCGGGGGGCCGTCCTTCAGGCCCTCGGGCCTCTCCGGGCGCGCCCCCTCGGCGCCCCGGGCCGGCCGCTCCGTGCCGTCTGCCCCCCGGGGGCCCTCCGTCTCCCGGGGTGACCTCTTCCGGGGACAGGGGGGCGTCCCCCGCGGGGGACAGCCCGGGCGCGTCGTTTCCCGGGAACAGCCCGGCCGCGTCGTTTCCACGCGCAACTTCCCCTCGGCAGGGCCCGACCTCCGTTCCGGCGAGTCCCCCGGGCGCGTCCTCCGCACAGACGGCCGGGGACGCGCAGGGCTCCCCTCGAGCGACGCTTCCGCCCGCGGCTTCCGCGGCACGCGGACGGGCGGCCCGACAGGCGACCCGAGGGGCGCCAGGGACTCCCTGGTCCCGGGCGCGCCCTCCCGCACCGACGGGTTCGTCGGGCCCTCGCCCTCCGGCAGGGGCGGCGCCGGCCTCGTCAACTCCGGCGCGCTCCGCGCCGACGGGGGCAAGTCCGGGTTCCGGACCGCGAGCGCCGGGACGGGGTATCCCTACCGCGACGGCTACCGGGCGGGCCTCCGGGACGGGTACCGCGACAGCCGCTATCGTTACCACGACTGGTACGACCACCACGGCTGGAGCGTGTCCTTCGTCTTCTCGACCGGGTTCTTCGCGGGGTCCTGCTACTACAGCCCCTTCCACCACTGGAGGAGCGGCTACGACTACGCGTTCTTCTACCCCGCCCCGATCGCCTTCGCCTACGTGCCCTTCGGGTTCTACTGCGACACCACGCCCGTCTACGTGACGCGCTCGGTCTACGTCCGCGAGGTCCCGGTCACCGCGTACGAGACGCGCGTGGTCGAGGTGGAGAAGTTCGCCGAGGAGGACGAGGCCGGCGGCGCCGCGACGGCCGTCGAGAAGAAGGTCCTCGAGCCCGTCCCGGCCGCCGGCTCCCCCGCGACGGAGAAGTACCTCCGCGAGGCGAGCGAGGCGTTCCGCAAGGGCGGCTACTACGACGCGGCCGTGAAGTTCCGGCTCGCGGCCCTCTCCGCGCCGGGCCAGGCGGCGCCGCTGTTCGCCTTCGGGCAGGCGCTCCTCGCCATGGGGGAGGACGCCTACGCGGCGAAGGTGATCCGCAAGGGGCTCCTCACGGACGCCATGATCCTCGGCGAGCCCGCCGACGTCTCCGGGGTGTACCGCGACCCGGCGGAGTTCGACCGGGTGATGCGCGACCTCCGCGCGCGGGCCGAGGCCTCGCCCGAGGGGAGCGACGCGCGGTTCCTGCTCGCCTGGCAGCAGTACTTCACGGGCGACCCGGCCGCGCGCGAGACCCTGCGGGGGCTCACGGTGGCGCTCCCCGAGGACCGGGTCGTGAAGCTCCTCGCGGACGGGGTCGAGCAGCGCTTCAAGGCCGCCGGGGATCTCCCCGAAGTCGAAAAGAAGTAGGGGCCGCCCCCGGCGGCCCGCCGGGTCGGACCCCGCGCGGCGTAGGATCGGGGGACCGTGCGGTCCCCCCTCCTGCCGGCCCTCCTGCTCGCCGCCCTCCCCGCGGCCGCGGCCGACGCCCCCGCGGGCTCCCTCCTCGACCGGCCCGCGCCGCCGGTCTCGGTGTCGAAGTGGGTCACGGGGACGCCGCCCCCCTCGTGGAGGGACCTCAAGGGGCGCCTGGCCCTGATGGAGGTCCTCGACCCCGGGGACCTCGTCTCCCAGGGGCTCGTCTCGCGGACCGCCGAGATCGCGCGCGGGGCGGCGGAACGGGGGCTCGTCCTGTTCTCCGTGGCCGTCAACGCCGGCGAGGCCGACGCGAAGGCCTTCGCCGGGCGCTTCAAGGTCACCTGGCCCCTCGGCGTGGACGACGGGGGGAAGACCTACGAGGCCGCCGGGCTCCCCCCGCTCCCCCGGTACCTGCTCGCGGCCCCCGACGGGACGGTGGTGTGGGAGGGGAGCCCGGCCGGGTTCGACGACCGGACGCTGGCCACCTTCCTCGAGAGGGCGCGGCTGTGGCGCCCGGCCGAGGTGGCCCGCGCGCTCCGGCCCGCGGCCGAGGCCTTCGCGGCGAGGAGGTACGGCGAGGCGGACCGGCTCGCGCGCGAGGCCCGCGCGAAGGCCGCGGCGGGGAGCCCCGAGGAGAAGGACGCGGACCTCGTCGAGGACGCCGTGAAGTTCTTCGCCGAGACGCGGATGGGGATCGCCGCGGGCCTGGCGAAGGAGCGGGACACGCTCGAGGCCGTCGAGATCCTCGAGGGGATCGAGAAGGGGTTCAAGGGGAGCGCGTGGGCCGAGCGGGCGCGCGCGGCCCGCGAGGGCTACGAGGCCGACCCGCGGGGGGCCATCGAGATCCGGGCGGGACGGCGGCTCCGCGACGTCCTCCAGGCGGCGAAGGGGGGCGGGAGGCGGGCCCTGCAGGGCGCCGTGGACGACCTCGAGAACTTCCTCAAGGAGTTCGGGAACCTGCGGACCGGGGAGAAGGCGCGGGCGGCGCTGGAGCGCCTCCGCCGGCTCCTGGAGGCGAAGCCGAAGGGCGAGGCGAAGTGATCCGGGACCCCGTCGTCCTCCTCGGGCCTCCGCGCTCGGGGACCACGCTGCTGTTCGAGACCCTGGCGCGCCACGCGGGGCTCTGGTCCATCGGGAGGGAGAGCCACGCGGTCCTGGAGGGGCCCTTCCACCCGCGCCTGAGGGGCTGGGAGTCGAACGCGCTCGGGGCGGGGGACCTGGACCCCGCCACGGCGGAGCGGCTGCGGGGCGGGTTCGAGCGGAGGGCGCTGCCCGGGACCTTCTGGCGCTCCGCCCCCCCGGCCCCCGAGGGCCCCGACCGCCGCGACGCGCTCCGCCGCCGCGAGCACCGCGCGGCGATCCACCGGGCATGGCAGGCGCTGCGCCGCGCCGTGGGGCGGCCCCCGGTGCGCCTCCTCGAGAAGACCCCGAAGAACTGCCTCCGCGTCCCCTTCCTCGGGGCCCTGTTCCCCGACGCGCGGTTCGTCGTCCTGCGCCGGGACGGGCGGGCCACGGTCTCCTCGCTCATGGACGGATGGCGGGCCGCCGGGACCTACCGGACCTACGAGACGCCGGTGCCCCTCAGCATCGCGGGCTACGCTGGCCGGGCCTGGTGCTTCACGCTCCCGCCGGGCTGGCGGCGGCTCGTGGAGCGCCCGCTCGAGGAGGTCTGCGCGGAGCAGTGGGCCGCCTCCGCCGAGGCGCTCCAGGCCGCGGTCCCCGGGCTCGGCGCCGCGGGGCGGGTCCACGAGACGTCCTACGAGGACCTCGTCGCCAGGCCCCGGGAGGTCCTCGCGGGGGTGCTCCGGTTCCTCGGGCTCCCCTTCGAGGAGGCCCTCCTGCCGGAGGGGGACCGGCTCCGCGTCATCAACGCGGTGACTCCCCCCGCGCCCGACAAGTGGCGCGCGCGCAACGGCCCCGCGGTGGAGCGCATCCTCCCGCGGATCGCCGCGGCGCAGGCGGGGTGGGGGTATCCCTCCGGCGGCTGAGCCCCCCCGCGGCTCCGGCGCGACGGGGGAACTCGCTCGCCCTCCCGTCCGGGCGGGTGCTAGGTTCGGTGCCGTGGACGGGGAACCGCTGGACCTCCCGGCGACGCCGGAGCGTCTGCGGGCGCTCGCCGCCGCCGGGGCGATCCCGCCCGGGGCCCTCGAACGGGCGCTCGCGATCGCGGCTGCGCCGCCGGACGCCGCGGCGTGGCGCCGCTCCCTCTCCCTGCTCCTCCTCGCCCTGGGCGCCGGCCTCGTCGTTGCCGGCGTCTTCTTCCTCCTGGCCTGGAACTGGGAGGAGCTCGGCAGGCTGGAGAAGCTGGCGGTCCCCTCCGTGGCCGTGGCGCTTGCGGGCGGCGCGGCGGTGCGCCTCGGGATCGAGCGTCTCGCGGGGAGGATCGCGTTGACCGCGGCGGCGGCGCTGGTGGGGGCGGTGCTCGCGGTCTACGGGCAGACCTACCAGACGGGGGCCGACCCCTACGGTCTCTTCCTCGCCTGGGCGGCGCTCATCGTCCCCTGGGTCCTCGTCGCCCGGTTCCCCCCGCTGTGGCTCTTCCTCGCGGCCCTCCTGGACACGGCCGTCATCCTGTACGCGGGGCAGGTCGTCGTCATCGACACCGCCGAGGAGTTCGCCTGGGTCGCGCTCGTCCTCGCCGGGATCGACGGCTGCGGCTGGGCGGCGTGGGAGGCCCTCGGCGCCGGCCGCGTCCCCTGGATGGCGGGGCGCACCGCCCCCCGGATCCTCGGGAGCGCGACGCTGGCGCCCCTCGGCGCGGCGACGGTGGCGCTCGTGCTCGACCCCGGGGGATCGGGGCTTCCGGGGCCCCTCGCGGCGGTGCTGCTGGCCGCCACCCTGGGAGCGATGACGCGGATCCACCGCCGCCAGCGGCCCGACATCGCCCTCCTCGCCGCCGGGGCGGCGGCCGTCGTCGTGGTCCTCACCTGCCTCGCGGGCCGGGTCCTGTTCGAGGAGTGGCGGATGGGGGAGGTGGGCGGGCTCCTGGTCCTCGGCCTCCTGGTCGTGGCCCAGGGGGCCGCGCTCGCCTGGTGGCTCCGGCGCACGCACGCGGCGATGCGGGCGCAGGCCGGCATCGCGGAGGCGGAGTGATGGGGCCCCCCGCCCTGCGCGCCGTCGCGGAGCGGCTCGTCGCCGAGGGGCTGGTGCCCCACGGCGCGGCGGCGCACTGGGGCGCGGCCCGGCCCCCGGTCCGGACGGACGCCGTCTCCCCCTACGTCCGGGCCTTCTCCGGTGCCGCGGCCTGGCTCGCGACGCTCTTCTTCTACGGTTCCCTCGCCTGTGGCGGGGGGCTCGAGAAAGAGCTCTGGATTCCCGTCGGCCTCGCGGCCTGCGTCGCCGCGACGATCCTCAGGCGGGCGGTCCCCGGGGTGTTCGCGGAGCAGGCGGCTCTGTCCGCGGCCCTCACCGGCGAGGTGCTTGTGATCGTGCGCCTCGCCGACTGGTCGGGGAGCGCCGGCCTGACCTCCGGGGGGACCATCCTCCTCGAGGGGGCTCTCCTCCTCCTCTTCCCGGACGCCTACCACCGGGCGATCTCCGTGGCCGCCGCGTCGCTGGCCGCGGTGGTCCTGGCCGGGAGCCTGGAGGTCCCCCGGCTCGGGGAGGGCGCCGTGGTGGCCCTGGGGGTGGCGACGGGCCTCGCGTGGCTCGCGCGGCCGGGCCTGGGGGGTGGACGGCGGGAGGGGATCCTGGAGGCGTGCCGGTACGGCCTCGTCGGGGCGCTCTGCACATCGCTCCTCGCCTCCTTCCCGGACGTCGCCTTCGACCACCGGGCGCCCTGGTGGTTCCGGCCGGGGGCCGTCACGACGGGGGGCCTCGCGATCGCCCTCCTCGCCCTCGTCCTGCGCGTCCTCCGGGAGATCGGCGTGACCCCGCTCTCCCGGGCCGGGATCGGGGCCCTCGGGGGGACCGCGGCCGTAGCCCTCCTGACGCTCCGGGCGCCCGGCGTCGTCGCGGGGGCGGGCCTCCTCGCGCTCGCCCTCCGGGCGGGGAGCCGCCCGCTCCTCGGGGCGGGAGTCCTCTTCCTCTTCGTGTTCGGCTCCGCGTTCTACTACTGGATGGAGGCATCGCTCTTCGACAAGTCGATCTCGCTCCTCGGGAGCGGCGCCGTGCTGCTGGCCGCGTGGGTCCTCCTGGTCCGGGGCGGGGAACCCTCGACGAACCCGGGAGGCGCGCCATGAACGTCCCGAGGGCGGTCGTGATGGGAGGGCTCGCGCTCGCGCTGGGCGTCCCCCTCGCGATGGCGCTCCGCAAGGAGCGGGTGATCGCGGCCGGGACCCCGGTCCTGCTCCGGTTGGCCCCGGTGGACCCGCGCTCGCTGATCCAGGGGGACTACATGGCGCTCGACTACGCCGTCGCCCGGGAGGCCGGCAGTCCGCCCCTGCACCTCCGCGACGGCCGGCTCGTCGTGGCGCTCGACGGGAACGGGGTCGCGCGCTTCGTCCACTTCGACGACCCGGGCGCCGCGCTGCGGCCGGGCGAGCACCTGCTCCGGTTCCACCTCCGGCGAGGCCGGGTCCGCATCGGCCCGGACGCCTTCTTCTTCCAGGAGGGGAAGGCGGCACTCTACGGTCGCGCCGTCTACGGAGAGCTCCGCGTGGACGCCTCCGGGGACGCCGTCCTCGTCGGCCTCCGGGACCTGAACTTCCGCCCGCTGGAGCCGGGGGGGGACTAGGGCGCCTACTCCAGCGTGTACCCGCCGTCCACGACGAGGTGGGCCCCGGTGATCCAGGCCGCGTCCTCGGAGGCGAGGAAGAGGATCGCCGCGGCGATGTCCTCGGGGCGGCCGATCCGGCCGAGGGGGTGCTCCGCGGCGTACTCCGGGACGCGCTCCACGAAGTCCGGCCGCTCGGCCTCGGCCATGGGGGTGTGGACGAGCCCGGGGCAGACGGCGTTCACCCGGAGCCCGTGGCGCCCGTAGTCGAAGGCCATGGAGCGGGTGAGCCCGAGGATGCCGGCCTTGGCCGCCGCGTAGGCCGCGAACCCGGGGCCGCTGAGGAGCCCCAGGATCGAGGAGACGTTCACGATGGCGCCGCCGCCGCTCTCGATCATGCGGGGGATGGCGACCTTGGAGACGAGGAACACCGACCGGAGGTTCGTGGCGATGAGCCGGTCCCACTCCTCCACGGGCGTGCGGTCGGCGGGGAGGTCGCGCCGGATGGCACCGGCGTTGTTGACGAGGACGTCGAGGCGGCCGAAGGCCTCCAGGGCGAAGTCCACGGCCCCGCGGGCCCCGGACTCCACGGAGACGTCGGCGTGGCAGGCCACGGCCACGCCGCCCAGGTCCCGGACGGCCCCGACCGTGTCGGCGAGCGGCCCGGGGCGCCGGCCGCAGACCGCGACGCTCGCCCCCTCGCGGGCGAACCGGAGCGCCGTGGCCCGCCCGATCCCGGTCCCCCCTCCGGTCACCAGGCAGGCCTTGCCTTCGAGCCGCGCCACGGCGGGATTCTACGACTTCCGGGGGGGCGGGGGGAAGGGCGGAACACCTCGGACTTCCCCCGGGCCCTCGCGGGGGGATAGGATCCGGGGGCCTGCCCCGAGGAGTCGGCGGGGAAGGAGGCGCCCGTGATGGTCCAGCGGCTGGTCGGCGTCATCGAGAAGCACTCGCACGACCTGACGGAACGGCTCGTGAAGCGGCTGCGGTCCGACCCGAGGACCAGCGCCTACCGTCGCCTCGACGACCAGGAGATGCGCATCCGCGTCGAGCGCGTCTACGCCCACCTCGGCCAGTGGCTCGGGGAGACCGCGGAGGGGGCCGTCGAGGAGGAGTACCTGCGCCTCGGCGCGGGCCGTTGCAGGGAGGGGATCCCGCTCTCCGAGGTCGTCGCGGCGCTCCTGCTCACCCGCCGCAACCTCTGGGAGTTCATCGAGGAGGAGCCCGGCGACACGCTCCTGGAACTCCACCAGAAGCTCGACTTGGAGCTGCTCGTGGTCAGGTTCTTCGACCGCGCGATCTACTACGCGGTCCGGGGCTACGAAGCGCACCGGGCGAGAGGGGACGTCCGCAAGTAAGCAATTAACCGACACTGTAGCAAGGCCGTCGGGAGCAGGCCTATCCTGCCCTGGCTTCCGGTAG
>CAZKTF010000135.1:0-9686 GCA_964555565.1 uncultured Planctomycetota bacterium
CGTCCCGGTCGCTGAAGACCTGTACCGGAACTTTCCGCGTGTGGCACTAGCCCTCGTTCGGAGTGGGAGAGCGCCTTCGGGTAGTCCCCGAGGGAGGCGTAGATGAGCCCGATGTTCACGAGGGAGGCAGCTACCCCCGCGCGGTCCCCGCGGCGACCTTCGACGTCGAGCTGGTGGGACCAGACCTCGAGAGCCGTCCGGGAATCGCCCCGCGAATACGCGGACATTCCCTGCTCGTTGAAACACCTCGCCGCCCGCTTGAGCCAGCCCGGAGCCTCCGCCCACTTCGCGGCCTCGCCGCAGGCGGTCGCGCTCTCCTCGAGGCGGTTCAGCCCGCGGAGAGCGAGTCCTCGGGCGAGGCCGAGACGGATGGCGACGACGTCGGTTCCCGCGTGCTTCGCCGCGTCGATCGCCGCCAGGGCCTCGGCCCACTTTCCCGCCTGCAACGCCGCGTTCGCGGCATCGAGCGCCTTGCGCGCCGCGACGTCGTAGGGCTTGCCGCGCTGCGCACCCACGTACTCCAACAGCTTTTCGACATCAGGCCTCGGCGCCGCCTTCGCGAAGGCCGCCGCCGCGTCGTGCCCACCCTGGGCGCAGAGGTCGTCCGCCACGATCCAGGGGTCGGGGTCGTCCTTTGCGGCAAGGTCCTTGAGCCGCGGCTCGTCCTTCGCCTTCCACGCATCGAGGACCGCGGCGACCGCCTCGTCCTCGGTCATCGGCTTCGGCGGCAGCGGGGCCGGGGGCCTCTCCTGGCCGAAGGCGGGGAACGCGAGGAGAGCGAAGGCGACCACCCACGCCGGAGCCGAGACCCTCATGCCGCCCTCCCTCCCATTCTCCGCGGCGGGCCGCGCACCTACTTCCCCTCGGCCAAGTATAGGCCGGACCAGTCCGTCCACCAGCCCCGCTCCCGGAGACCCGCCCGGTCGAGGATGGCCAGCGCGGTTCGGGCGACCTCCTTCCGCGGACCGAGCTTCTCCCCCAGCGTGACCGTCCGCTCGTAGGCCTCCTCGAAGGCGGAGTACCCGAGCAGGGTCTCGATCCGGAGGAACTCGGCCACGGGATCCCCTTCCTCGAATCTCTTCCCCAGCCTCTCAAGGGCCGCGTCGAGCGCGCCCCGCGTCGCCGGGTCGAGGAGGCGGAACTCCGCCATGGAGGACTCTCTCCCGTCGGAGGCGACGAGCCGGATCCTGTAGGTCCCGCCCCCCTGCATCCGGGCGCGGGCCGCCTCGGGGATGGCGAGGACCCGCTTCCGGATGGACGGCGGGACGGGGATCTCGGCGATCGCCGAGGCGGTCCCCCGTTCGACGCGCTCGAGCACCGCGCGGTACCCCTCCGCCACCTCGTCCGCCCAGAGGCGCGCCTCCCGCGGCGCCTCCCGGACGGCGCCCCGGGGGAAGAGGACCGTGAAGGGAGCCGCTTCCGCTCCCCGCCGCGCGGCCACCTCCACCCCCGTCACCTGGAGGCCCGCCGCCGCCGCCACGATACGCAGCGTCTCCGGGTCCGCCGGGTCGAGGGCCTGGAGCCCCCGCTCCATCTCGTAGGTCGAGCCCCGCTCCGCGGAGATCCGCCGGACGAAGGGCGCGAACTTCGGGTGTTCGATGCGGATCTCGTGGTCCCCCGGTGCGAGCCTCCACGCCGCCACCGGGGTCGTGCCGATCTCCTGCCCGTCCACGAGCAGCCGGGCGGGAGGGATCGTCGACACGGTGAGGAGGGCCGGGCGCGTCCACCACCAGCCGAAGGAGAGCGCGAGGACCGCCGCTGCGGCCGCCATCGGCACGCGGTGAAGGAGGACGTAGTTCCGCGCCCGGGCCAGGGGGGAGACGGGACGCGCACGGACGGCCTCGCCGCGGGAGAATCGCGCGAGGTCGTCCCGGAGGGCGGACGCCGAGGCGTAGCGGTCCTCGCGGCGCCGCTCGAGGCAGCGACCGACGAGGGTCTCGAGGTCCCGGGGGACCGCGGGGTTCAGGGACCGGACCGGGGCGGCGCGCGCAGCCAGCTTCCGCCGGATCGTCTCGAGCCCCGTGTCCCCCTCGTGGGGAAGCCGGAGAGTGAGCAGCTCGTGGAGGGTCGCGCCGAGGGCGTAGATGTCCATCCGTCCGTCCGGCTCGTGGCCGTCCGAGATCACCTGCTCGGGGCTCATGTAGGCGGGGGTCCCGAGATTCTGCCCGGTCCGGGTGATCCGCTGGTCGTTCCAGCGCACGAGGCCGAAATCGGTGACCACCACCCGGCCCTGCCCGTCCACCATGAGGTTTCCCGGCTTGAGGTCCCGGTGGAGGATCCCGCGCTCGTGGAGGGTGGCCAGCGCGTCCGCCACCCCGACGAGGGCCGCCGCCACCCGCTGGACATAGGCCGCCTCGGGCGTCGGGTAGGACCCCGGCGCGGCCGGGACCCGGGCCCGATCCAGGATCTCCATCGCTCTCGGCCCGGGGACCCGCTCCCCCGTCCCCTTGATCTCCCGGATCACCTCGGCCAGGGCGGCGCCCGGGAGCAGCGGCATCGTGTAGTAGAGGTCCTCCCCCACGCACCCCGAGTCGAACAGTGGGACCACGTGGTCGTGGGAGACGCCCGCCATGGCCCGGACCTCGCGCTGGAAGCGCTCGGCCATCTCGGGGACGGAGCCGAGCCCGCCCTTGAGGACCTTCAGGGCCTCGGGCCGCTGCCTCTGGGAGTGCCGGGCCTCGTAGACGACCCCCATCCCGCCGGACCCGAGGAGGCGGACGATGGAGTAGGGGCCGAAGGTCCGGGGATACGCGGGTTCCGCCGGGGGGGGCCCGGGGATCCGGTCGGCGCCGGACACCACCGTCGCGGGAGCGTCTCCCCTCGAGGCCCCCTTCTCCCCCGGATCCAGGGCGAGGACCGCCACGACCGCGCGGCAGTCCTCGCACCCGGCCAGGTGGCCTTCGATCCCCTCCCGGGCTTCGGGGGGGGTATCGCTCTCGGCGAAGCGGGCCAGGGAGTTCTCCTCGGGGCAGTCCACCCCGCTTCCCGGCCGGGGACCGGCATTCGAGACGAGGTATCCCATGGCCGCCTCTCCGTCTTCCGGTCCGGGTTTCTCGGGCTCCATTCCTCCCCTTAGAGCCGCTTGGGCCCGCTTCTTGCCATCTCGCGCGCCACGACTTCGCCGAGGGCCTTCCAGAGGTCCTTCTCTCCCGTGTCGTCGCCAGGGGGGGTTTCGCGAAGGCGCCCCCGGACTTCGTCCCGGAGCCTCGAAACACCGGCCTCGAGCAGCCTGCTCACGCGGGGCTCCCCCACGGAGAGCAGGCGCGCGATCTCCTTCTGCGGGAGCCCGTCCCGGTAGCGGAACAGGACCGCCAGGCACTCCTTCGCCGTGAGGGTCCCCCAGGCCTGGTGGAGCACCGTCTCGAATCTCCGGGCCCGTTCGCGCCCGACGACCCGTTCGAGGGGACCCGCTCCCCCTTCCGGCGGCATGCCCTCCGAGTCCGGGAGCCCGGGCGTATTCCCGGCGTCCCGGCGGCGGCGCTCGAGGAGGCGCACGGAGACCACGACGAGCCACGTGAGGAGGGAGCTCTCTCCGCGGTAGGACGCGATCCGGGCCCGCCCGGGGCCGTCCCCGGGAATGTCGCAGAGGTACCCCGGGAGGTCGTTGAGGAGGTCCTCCACCTCCCGGTCCCCGGCGCCGCGCCGGAACAGGAACCCCCTCACCCGGGGGAACCATGAGTCCCGGAGCCGTACCCATGCCTCGTCGGACCCGGCGGCGCAGGCCAGGGCGAGATAGACGTCCGTGGAACGTCCCGGATCGGCGGCCCCGCTCTCGCGGACCGAGGCCCATGCCCTGCGGAAGTCCTCGAAGGGAAGGGGAATGCTCGCCAGTTCCGCGTGCGCCCTCTCGTAGGCGACGCGGCCCTCGTGCGCCTCCCCACCCTGGTCCATCACCTTCTCCCGTCCACGCGTCATCGGCGAACGACGGGGGGCAAGACTACCGGGCGGGGGTTGCGGTCACAAGGGGGGGCCGCGCTCGGACTACCGGAGGTGCGCGCCCGCGCACGACCTCGGCCTCGAAGCGGAGCGCCTCGCGGGTGTCCTCGGGCTCGAGGCGGGGGTCGCAGCCGTCGAGCCCGAGGATCAAGACACGGTTCCGCGCGAGGCCGGGATGCTTCGCCAGGGCCGCCGTGATCGGCGGATCCCGGGGCGGGGCGGCCTCCCTGGCCCCGCCGGGACAGCCCGCGGACGGCCCCCGTCCCGAAGGAACGGGGGCCGTCGGATTCCGCGGTGCGGGCCCTACCGGGCCACCAGCAGTACCTCGATCTTCCCGGTCCCCTGCTTCAGGGCGTCCAGGGCCTTGCCGATGACCGTCCCCACGGCGGGGTTCGGCGCGGCCCTCATCGCGTGACCGGGGACCGAGGAGGTGACCAGGAGGTCTCCGATCCGGATCTCGCCCCCCTCGTCGCAGACCTTGGTCGGGCAGATCCCCACGATCCCGAGCTTCACCTCCTCGGCGAGCATCCGGGCGCTGCGCCCCCTGGCGACGTCGTGGGTCGTCCCCACCACCGCGGGCCTCGTCGAGACCACGCCCGCGACGAGGGCGGAGTTCGCCTCCCTGGAGAGGGCGAACCGGCGCGCGGCCTTCGTGTCGATGATCATCACGTCCCCGGGTTCGAACTCCCCGACGGGCTGGTCCACCTTCACGCTCTCGGCGAAGTCGGCCCCGGAGGTGTAGACGCCGCCGTTGAAGCGGCCGGTCCCGGCGTTGTCGATGCGAGCCATGGTGCTCCCATTGGTCCTGAAGACGGCGAGGTTGCCGTTGCTGCTCGACGTGTTCACGACGAGGGCGTCGCCGTTCCCCGACTTGGTGACAACCACGGCGGTCCCGTAGTTGGTGCCGGTGTTGCTGTTGGCTTTCAGGGCGATCCCGTTGGAGCCGCTGGCGTAGGCGTACACGCCCACCTGGCCGCTGAATGCGCACCTGCCCTCGACTCCGAAGGACCCGTCGGAGTCCAGGTCGCCGAGGACGCCGATGTTCCCGTGGCCCGCCACGCCGATGCCGCCGCTGGTGGTGCAGTCGATCCCTCCCGCCGTGCCGGACGAGGTCCCGGAGGTGGCGATGATGGCCTGGGACGAGGAACTGATCGTCAGGGTCCCCGAGAGGGTGCCCCCGGCGGTGTTGAGGTAGTTCGAGTGGGTGTGGTCGCTCCGTGCGGCGGTCGTCGCCGAGCCGGGGCCGGCGAAGTTGACCGAGAACTCGTCCGCCGTCCGGGTGAGGCCGGTGCCCGCAGTGTAGAAGGTGCTGCCGTTGTCGTCCACCCCGTCGGCGAGGCCCGCGGGAACTCCCCTGAGCTGGCTCCACTGGACGGGGTTCCCGACGTTGTTGATGTTCCCCACCGTGTTCAGGTCCGTGCGGAGGGGGTACCGGGCGTCGTGGTTGTGGTCGGATCTGGCCACCGTCGTGAAGGACGAGCCGGTCCCGGCGAAGAGGACGAAGAAGGTGGTCCCCGCGAGGCCCAGGCCCGGCCCGCTCGTATAGGTCGTGTCGGCGTCCGCGCCGTCGGCGAATCCCGCGGGCACGCCCTTGAGCTGGCTCCACTGGACGGGGTTCCCGGCGTTGTTGACGGTCCCCACCGCGTTCAGGTCCGTGCGGAGGGGGTACCGGGCGTCGTGGTCGTGGTTGCCCGCCGCGACCTGGCCCGCGCCGGGGCCCACCTTGATGAAGTCCGACACGAGGTCGTCGTAGGCGGAGAACTGGCTGGTGGCGAGGGTCCCCGTCAGGAGGGATGCGTCATGGAGCCGGGAAACGGTTTCCCCCCCCACCGTGACCGAGTCGTCCAGGTCGGCGCGGAGGGCGGTCTCCAGCGCGGCGGACCCTACGCCGCCGTCTTCCGCACGCCCCCCCGTCAGCAATACCTGCACCTCGTCCGTGGCCGCGCGGGTGGTGAACTTGAGGGAGTAGTTCCCGGGCAGCGTGAAGGCCGGGAATACCAGGTTGGGCGGGAGGGCGAGGCCCACCAGGGTGTTCCCCTTGAAGACGACGGTCAGCGGGGCGATGGGGGTCCCGTCATCCCGGTCCAGTTCGAAGGCGGTGACCCTGTTCAGGTGCTTTCCGAAGACGAGGAGCATCCGCCCCCCGCCCCCGGGGACATCCACCTCCTGGGTCCCCTGGATCTCGGGGACCGAGGCGGCCATGGCCGTCCTCGGCCCGATGGCCAGGCCGACCAACGCGAACAACGCGGCGAGCAGCACGCGCGGGTACCTCATGTGTGCACCTCCGGTACTCCTCCAACTGCCGATGGCTGGCATCCTGTGCGCTCCTGCGGGCCCTACCGGGCCATCAGGAGGACCTCGATCTTGCCCCTCCCGCTGCCGAGGGCGCCGAGGGCCTTGCCGATCACCGTCCCCACGGCCGGGTTCGGGGGCGCCTTCTTCGCGTGCCCCGGGACGGAGGAGGTCACCA
The DNA here is from genome assembly GCA_964555565.1 of uncultured Planctomycetota bacterium. Taxonomy (GTDB): domain Bacteria; phylum Planctomycetota; class JAJSAM01; order JAJSAM01; family JAKLKS01; genus CAZKTF01. The sequence continues at coordinate 6,407 of CAZKTF010000135.1, forward strand.
GCAGGTCCCCGATGCGGATGGGGCCACCCTCGTCGCAGATCTTGGTCGGCACGATTCCGGCGCTCCCGAGCATCACCTCCCCGGACTTCCACGCCGTCTCTTCCCCGGCGACCTCGTGGGTCGTGCCGACCACCGCCGGTCGGGTGGAGATCACCCCGGCGACGAGCGCCGATTCGGCCTCCGTGGAGAGGGCGAACTGGCGTGGGGACTTGGGGTCGATGACCACCACGTCCCCCGGTTCGAACGCGGAGGAGGGCCGGTCCACCTTCACGCTCTCGGCGAAGTCTGCCCCGGAGCCGTAGACGCCGCCGTTGAAGAAGCCGGTCCCGTTGATGTCGATGCGAGCCTGGTTGGACCCGTTGCTGAAGACGGCGAGGTTGCCTTGGCCGACGAATTGACCGTTCACGTAGTAGCACGTGTAGTAGCCGTAGTAGTCATAGTAGCACTTGTAGTAGCCGGCCGTGTTATAGGTCGATTTGCTCACAACGAGGGCGTCGCCGTTGCCCGACTTGCTGGCATACAGGGCCATCCCGTTGTCGCCGGTGCTGTTGGCTTTCAGGGCGATCCCGTTGGAGCCGCTGGCGTAGGCGTACACGCCCACCTGGCCGCTGAATGCGCACCTGCCCTCGACTCCGAAGGACCCGTCGGAGTCCAGGTCGCCGAGGACGCCGATGTTCCCGTGGCCCGCCACGCCGATGCCGCCGCTGGTGGTGCAGTCGATCCCTCCCGCCGTGCCGGACGAGGTCCCGGAGGTGGCGATGATGGCCTGGGACGAGGAACTGATCGTCAGGGTCCCCGAGAGGGTGCCCCCGGCGGTGTTGAGGTAGTTCGAGTGGGTGTGGTCGCTCCGTGCGGCGGTCGTCGCCGTGCCGGTGCCGGCGAAGCTGACCGAGAACATGCCCACCGTCAGTGTGAGGCCGTTGCCCGCAGTGTAGTCGAAGCTGCCGGTGCCGTCCACCCCGTCGGCGAAGTCCGCGGGAACTCCCATGAGCCGGCTCCACTGCAAGGGGTTCCCGGCGTTGTTGATGGTCCCCACCGTGTTCAGGTCGGTGCGGAGGGGGTACCGGGCGTCGTGGTCGTGGTCGGAGCTGGCCACCGTGAGCGCCCCGCCGGACCCGGCGAAGAGGACGGAGAAGGTGGTCCCCGTGAGGCCCAGGCCCGTCCCGTTCGTATAGGTCGTGTCGGCGTCCGTGCCGTCGGCGAAGCCCGCGGGCACGCCGTTCAGGCGGGTCCAGTCCACCGGGTTGCCGCCGTTGTTGATGGTCCCCACAGTGTTCAGGTCAGTGCGGAGGGGGTACCGAGCGTCGTGGTCGTGGTTGCCGGCGGCGACCTGGTCCGCGCCTGTGCCCACCCTCGACTCCGCCACGAGGTCGTCGTAGGCGGAGAAGACGCTCGTGGGGAGGGGCCCCACCAGGAGGCTCGAGTCATGGAGATCGGTGAGGGTCTCGCTCCCCACCGTGACCGCGTCATCCAGGTCGGCGCGGAGGGCGGCCTCCAGCGCGGCGGACCCCACGCCGCCGTCTTCCGCACGCCCCCCCGCAAGCCGGATCCGCACCGAGTTCGTGGCCGTCCTGGTGGTGAACTTGAGGAAGAAGCCCCCGGGAAGCCTGTAGGTCGGGGATACCAGGGTGGCCGGCAGGACGAGGCCCACAACGGTCTTCATCTTGAACACGATGGTCAGCGGGGCGATGGGGGTCCCGTCATCCCCGTCCAGTTCGAAGGCGGTGACCCTGTTCAGGTGCTTTCCAAAGACGAGGAGCATCCGCCCCCCGCCCCCGGGGACATCCACCTCCAGGGTCCCCTGGATCTCGGGGACCGTGGCGGCCATGGCCGTCCTCGGCACGATGGCCAGGCCCACCAGCGCGAACAACGCGGCGAACAGTACGCGCGGGTACCTCATGTGTGCACCTCCGAGATCTTCCCAGTCACCAATGGCAGCCATCCCCTGCGCTCCTGCGGTGGAGGGGAACCCCCATTTCTCCAATGATCTTGGGGGCTGGCCGGCGCCCCCCCCTGTACCCCGCCACCCACAGCAGGGCGAACGCGGGGCCGACAGCCGAAGACGCAGGGCCCCGGCTGGGGACCGGCATTCGAGACGAGGTACCCCATGGCCGCCTCTCCGTCTTCCAGTCCGGGTTTCGCGGGCTCCATTCCTCCCCTTAGAGCCGCGCCGGCCCGCTTCTTGCCATCTCGCGCGCCACGATTCCGCCGAGGGCCCTCCAGAGGTCCCTCTCTCCCGGGTCGCCCCCGGGGGGGGCGCCAGGGCGCCCCCGGACTTCGTCCCGGATCGGCGGCCCTGCTCTCGCGGACCGAGGCCGATGCCATGCGGAAGTCCTCGAAGGGGAGGAGGATGCTCGCCAGTTCCGCGTGCGCCCTTTCGCAGGCGACGCGGCCCTCGTGCGCCTCCCTGTCAGCCTCTCCGGTTGTCCCGCAAGCCACACTCCGTGCCGGCGGATGCCGGCGGGGGTACGATGCCCTGCGAGCCATGGCCCGCATCGTCCTCGGCAACGGACCCCGCGCGGGGGAGGCCCACGTCGTCGGGGAGCCCCTCGTCCTCGGGAGGCAGAAGGGGGTCCAGGTCCTCGTAGACGACATCAACGCCTCCCGCGAGCACGCGAAGGTGTTCCTCCAGGACGGGGAGCCCTACGTCGTGGACCTCAACAGCCGCAACGGGACGAAGGTCAACGGAGAGAAGATCACCCGTCGGCGCCTCGCGGACGGCGACGTGATCCTCATCGGGACGACCGAGATCCGGTTCGAGGCCCCCGAGTCCGCCGCCCTCGCCTCCCGCGGCGCCTCCCGCGCGCAGGGGATGCGCGAGCAGATCGCGCGCGAGCGGGAGGCCGCCTCGGCGAAGGCCGCGGGCGCCCCGCGCGGCCGAGGCGACGGGAGCGGGGTCGTCGTGCGGGAGCGGATCCTCCAGTACGGGCGCCTGGAGGACTCGCGGAACCCCCTCCAGGAGGACGTCTCCCAGAGGGGCGGCCTCGGGAAGCTCCTGGTGGCGGTCCTCGGACTGGCGCTTCTCGCTGGCATCGCCTACGGGATCGCGAAGCTCATGGCCCCCGGCGGCGACCCCGACGCCCCGCCCGCCGCGCCCGCGAAGTAGCCACGGCGCGACTCACCAGGCGGGGACGGCCAGGCCGAGGGCGGCGAGGAGCGCCGCCGCCGAGGCCTCGAAGGTGAGCGTCGCGGCCCGTGCCCGGCCGCGCTCGGCGAGCGCGGCCCTGAGATCCGCGTCGGCGGCGATCCGGCGGATGGCCCCGGCGACCTCCGCCGGGTC
>CAZKTF010000136.1:0-9658 GCA_964555565.1 uncultured Planctomycetota bacterium
GGGCGCGAGGCGGCGCTCAGGGCGGCGCTCGCGGCGGCGGGCGTCGCGGCGGAGGAGGGGTCCCCGGGGGAGGCGCCGGGGTTCCTCGTGCGCGGGGCGGGCGCCGTGGAGTCCCTCCCCGGCTACGGCGAGGGGCTCTTCGTCGTGCAGGACCCTGCGGCGGGCCGCGCGACGGCGCTCCTCGCCCCGCGGCCCGGGGACCGGGTCCTCGAGGTCGGGGCCGGGCGCGGGGGGAAGACCGCGGTCCTCGCCGCGATGGTGGGATCCTCCGGCCGCGTGGTCGCGGTGGACCGGGACGGGTCCCGCCTCGCCCTCCTCCGCGAGACGCTCCGGCGCACGGGGCTCGAGGGGCGGGTGGAGCCGCGGGAGGCGGACGCCCTCGCCCCGGGGGCCCTCCCCGCGGGGCCCTTCCACCGCGTCCTCGTGGACGCCCCGTGCTCCAACACCGGCGTGCTCGCGCGCCGGGTGGAGGCGCGGTGGCGGCTGCGGAAGGGGGACATCGCGGTCCTCGCCGCGACGGGACGCCGGATGCTCGAGGCGGCCCTCGAGCGGCTCGGCCCGGGGGGGACGGCCGTCCACAGCGTCTGCTCGCTCGAGCCCGAGGAGGGGCCGGAGACGGTCCGGCGCGCGCTCCGCGGGAGCCCCGGGGTGCGGCTCGCCTCCGAGGAGACCCTCCTCCCCGAGGCCGGCCGGCGCGATGGCGGGTACGGGGCGGTGATGGTGCGGGAGGGGTGAGGGCGGCGCCGCGGGTCCGGTATCATCCCGCAGTCCCGTTCCCGGAGCCCCCATGGCACGGCACCGCAGACGCCGACGCGAGGAGGAGGAGGACGAGGAGCCCGCCGGGAGCCGCGGGCGGCGCGGCGGCGACGCGCGTGCCCGGGGCGGCCCGAACCCGATGGTGCTCGCCATGGGCGGGGGGGTCCTGGTCCTCGCCGTCGTGCTCGTCCTCGTCCTCACGAAGAAGGACGCGCCCCCCCCGAAGAAGCCGCCCGCGCTCGGCCCCGCGCCGGCGCTGGCCCCCGGGGACGCGGGCCCGCCGCGCGAGGAGCCCCCGAAGCCCCTCACCCCGACGGAGCGCGCGGAGGTGGACCGCGTCTTCGCCGAGGCCTCGAAGGAGATCGAGGCGATGCGGAAGTTCATCCGGGAGGGCAACGAGCTCAAGCGGGGGGAGGACGAGTCCGGCGCCAACGACAAGTACGTGGAATCGAAGCAGCGCTACATGGCCGCGCTCCGGACCGTGAACGAGGTCATGGAGGACGAGGCACGCTTCCCCATGAAGCGCCAGGAGGCCTTCCTCTCCGACCGCTTGCGGGAGATGGGGGGCTGGGCCAAGGAGATCGCCGAGGTCGGGAAGGTCCACGCCCGGTGAGCGCCCCGGCGCGGGGGACCCGCTACGAGGTGCCCTTCGGGGCGGGGACGCTGACCTTCGAGGTCCCCGCGGGGCTCGAGGTCGAGGTCGTCGCCGAGCCGCGGGCCCCGGAGGTCCCGGCCGGCGAGGCGGCCCGCGCCGCCCTCGCCTCCCCGGCCGGCTCCCCTCCCCTGGCCGAGCTCGCCCGCGGCGCGCGCGACGCCGTCATCGTGGTCCCCGACGCCACCCGCCCGGTGCCCACGGCGGAGATCCTCCCGGCGTTCCTCGACGCCTTCGCGGCCGGGGGCCTCGGGCCGGACCGGGTGACCGTGGTCGTGGCCCTCGGGCTCCACCGCGGCCTCGCGGACGCCGAGCGCCGCGCCCTCCTCGGGCCCGCCCTCGACCGGGGGGTGCGCGTCCTCGAGCACGACGCGCGCGGCCCGATGCGCGACCTCGGCACGGGGCCCCACGGGACCCCGATGCGGGTGAACGAGCGGGTGGCCGCGGCGGGCCTCGTCACGGCGATCGGGTGCCTGGAGCCCCACGCCTACGCCGGCTACTCCGGCGGGTGGAAGACCGTGGGGATCGGCTGCGCCGGCGAGGAGACCGTGGGGTGGACCCACTCCCCGCGGTTCCTCGACCATCCCCGGTGCCGGCTGGGGGTGGTGGAGGGGAACCCCTTCCGGGAGGCGGTGGCCGAGACGGGTCGGCGCGCTGGCCTCCGCTTCACGCTGAACCTCGTCCCGGGTCTCGGCGGGGGCGTGATCGCGGCGGCGGCCGGGGAGCCGGAGGCGGTCTTCCGGAGGCTCGTCCCCGCGGCGGAGCAGGCCTACGCCACGCCCGTGTCCTGCGCGGCGGACGTCGCCGTGGCCGGCGTGGGGGCGCCCAAGGACGCGAACCTCTACCAGGCCTCGCGCGCCGCGACGAACCTCGTCCTCGGCCCCTACGAGGCGGTCCGCGAGGGGGGCACGATCGTCATCCCGGCCCCCTGCGGCGAGGGGGTGGGCCGCGGGGCCGGGGAGATCCAGTTCGCGGCGGCGCTGCGGCGCGGCGCGGCGGCGGTGCTGGCGGACCGGGAGCGGGTCTTCCGCCCGGGGGAGCAGCGGGCCTACGTGGTCGCGAAGGTCCTCGCGTCGCGGCGGATCGTGGTCGTGGGGTCCTCGATCCCGGACGCGGACCTGCGTGCCCTCGGCATCGAGCCCGCCCGCACGGTGGAGGAGGCCCTCGCGGCGGCCGCGGCGTGCGGGGCGCGCCGGCTGCTGTTCGTCCCCCACGCGCTCCGGGCGCTTCCCGTCGCCGGGGACACCCTCGTCGGCCCGGCGCCGCGCCCGGCCGCGCGGCCGTGACCGCCCGCCTGCGCTACGCCTACAACACGAACGGCCTCGCCCACCACCGCCTCGACGACGCGCTCGACCTCCTCGCGGCGGAGGGCTACGACGGGGTGGCGCTCACGCTGGACGTCCAGCACCTGGACCCCTTCCGGGCGACCCCCTCGGCGGTGCGCCGCGTGCGGCGGCGGCTCGCGCGCCTCGGGCTCGCGTGCGTCGTGGAGACCGGGGCGCGATTCGTCCTCGACCCGCTGCGGAAGCACCGGCCGACCCTCCTTTCCCGCGAGGGCGCGGAGCGGCGGCGGGAGTTCCTGGAGAGGTCCCTGGCCGTGGCCTCGGACCTAGGGGCCCCCGTCGTCTCCACCTGGTCCGGGGCGGCGGACCCGGGGACCGACGCGTCGGAGTGCTGGGACCGGCTGGTCGGGGGGCTGACGGTGGTGCTCGACGCCGCGGCCCGCCTCGAGTTGAAGGTCGGGTTCGAGCCCGAGCCCGGGATGTTCGTCGGGGACCTGGCCGGCTGGGGGGAACTGCGCCGACGGCTCCCGCACGCGGCCCTCGGCCTCACCCTGGACGCGGGGCACGTCCTCCTGGAGCCCGCCGGGGACCCCGCCGCCGCGGTCCGTGCCCACGCCCGGGAGCTCGTAAACGTCCAGGTCGAGGACATGCGCCGCGGGGTCCACGAGCACCTCCCCTTCGGGCGCGGGGACCTGGACCTGCCCTCGCTCCTAAGAGCCCTGCTGGAAATAGGTTACGGCGGCCTGGTCGGGGTCGAACTCTCGCGCGATTCCCATCGCGGGCCCGACGCGGTCCGGGAGTCCCTGGCGGCGCTCCGCGCCGCGGAAGCCGGTTGATGGCCGGGGGACCCGGCGGATAGAATCTCCGGGATCCATGGACGAATACTACATCCTCTGCCCGACCCGGCCGACCGAGGAGCCGGCCCTCATCTCGCACCTCATCAGCACCGACATCTGCGAGAAGAGGCAGTGCGAGAACTTCCACAAGTGCCCCAACTGCATCCGCAGCCGCCTCTGGAAGGCCGCGCATCCGGAGACGGCGCCTACGGCCGCAAACAAGTAGATGCCGTAAGTGCGGCGCCGCCGGGCTACCGGCCCGCGCCCTCCCGGTTGGCCATCAGCACGTACTCCCCCGCCTCCCCGAGGACCAGGGGGCGAGCCCCGTCCTGCCGCGTGAACCGCTCGCGGTGCCTCCGGTCGGTGAGGACGACGAGGCGTTCCGCGGAGTTCCAACGCCTCCAGAACTCCGCGGGGCTCCAGAACACCTCCGGGGGACGGATCCCGTCCGAGGCCAGCTCCCCCCGCTCCCCCACGAGCGCCACGGGGCGCCGCAGGACCCAGGGCAGCGTGCCGGAGAAGTACCCGTACGCGACGACGGTGGAGTCCCGCTCCCCGGCCGCGACCGCGGCCAGGTCGTGCGTGGAGCGCAGCGCCGCGAACATGGGGAAGGCGAGGACGCCGACGAGGAGGAGGCCCGCGTTTCCGCCCGCGAGGACCAGGGCGCTCCGCTCCGGGTCCCGCCGGAGCCCACCCGCCGTCCAGCCGGCGGCGAGGACGACGGCGATCGCGACGGCCGCCGGGCCGAGCGCCCCGAACTCGTCGAAGACCCCGCTCGCCCGTCCCGCCGCGACCCCCGTGATCGCCAGGAGCGTCCAGGCCGCCGCCGCCGCGAGGGGCCAGGTCCGCGGGGCCCCGGGCCGCCGCAGGAGCGAACGGGCCGCCAGGACGGCGGCACCGGGGAAGACCGGGAGGATGTACGGGGCCAGCTTCGACCGCGAGATCGAGAAGAAGACGAGCGGGACGGCGACCCACAGCGCGAGGAGGAGATCATCCGGGGACTCCCGGAGCCGCCGCCAGCGCTCGAGGCCCCGGCCGTGGAAGGCCCCCGGGAGGAGGAGGGCCCAGGGGAGGAACCCACCGGCGAAGACCGGGAGGAAGTACCAGAACGGCCCCGGGCGCAGCGCCTCCCCGGTCGCGAACCGCTCGAAGTGCTCCCGCACCACGAAGAAGTCCAGGAACCCGGGGTTCGCGCACTCGACGAGGACGAACCACGGGAGCGCCACGCACGCGAAGACCAGGGGGGCCGGCGAGACGATCGCCTCCACGACCCTCCTCCAGCGCCCCGAGATCGCGGCCCACGCGAGGAGGACGAGGCCGGGCAGGGCCACCCCGATGAGCCCCTTCGCGAGCACCGCCAGGCCGGTCGCCGCCCCCAGCGCCACGAGCCACGCGCGGCCGCGCCTCCCTCCCTCCCGGGCCAGGAGGAACCCGCGCAGGGAGAGGAACGAGCCGGCCAGGCAGGCGGACACCAGGCCGTCGGTCAGGTTGGTGCGGCCGAGCGCGAAGGCGAGGGGGGCGGAGAGGAAGAAGAGGGCCGCCCAGGGCCCCTCGCGGCGCCCGAGGGCGAGGAGGAGCATGGCGGCGGTCGCCAGCGTGGCGAGGCGCACGGGGAGGCGGGCGGCGAACTCGCTCTGGCCGAGGACCGCGAACGAGGCGGCCTCGCCCCAGTAGAGGAGCGGGGGCTTCTCGAAGTAGTGGGCCCCGTTGAAGCAGGGGGTCACGTAGTCCCCGCCGGCGAGCATCTCCCTCCCGATCTCCGCGTACCGCGACTCGTCGGGGTCGATGAGCCAGGAGCCCGCGGGCTCGAGGAAGAGGAGCCCGGCGAGGACCGCCAGGAGGGAGAGGAGGACCGCGTGCCGCGTCACGCTCCGCCCCCCCGGGGCCGGGCGCCGCCGGCCGCGCGCGCGCGCAGGCAATCGAGGTCAGACCCCGGGCGTTTGCAGCTGGGTGACGGCGTGCAGTTGAGGTCAGACCCCGGTCGTTTGCAGCTCCAAGGCGACGCCAAGAGGAGGCCCTCCCACCTGCAAACGCCCGAGGTCTGACCCCTAGTGCTCTTGGCTACTTCTTGTAGGTTGCCAACGCTTCCGCCTCGCTGAGGACGTGGTCGCTCGCCTTGGCGGCGGCGAACATGCGGTCCACCGTGGCGTCGTCCGCGGGGAGCCCCCGCTTCTCGAGCCAGGAGACGACGTTCGACTTCCCGCTCATGGGCCCCATCGTGATGACCTGCTCCAGGCCGAACTCGTCCGCCGGGACGCCGGAGTAGACGCGGTTGGCGAGCCAGGGGTCCCCGCGCTTGAGCGCCTTGGCCACGGCCGCGGCGTGGACGCCCGTGGCGGTCTCGAAGGCGTCCTTCCCCACCACGGGGTAGTTCGAGGGGACGGGGACCTTCACGTACTCGGAGACCTTCCGGCAGTAGCGCGGGAGCGTGCGGAGATCGTTGCGGACGTACCCCAGGAGCTTCATGTTCACGAGGAGGAGCTCCATCGGGGCGTTCCCGGCCCGCTCGCCGATCCCGATGGCCGCGCCGTGGATCCGGTCCGCCCCCGCCTCGTAGGCGGAGATGGCGTTCCAGACGTCCAGCCCCCGGTCGCGGTGGCCGTGCCAGTCGAGCTTCACGGGGTGCTTCCCGATCACCTCCCGCTTGACGAAGGAGACGAGGTTCCAGGCCCCCCGCGGGTCCGAGTGCCCCACCGTGTCGCAGACCACGATGCGCTGCGCCCCGTGGTCGATGGCCGCGGAGTAGATCTGCTTCACGATGGCGGGCGGCGTCCGCGTCGTGTCCTCGGTGACGAACATCACCCGGAGCCCGCGCTTCACGGCGTAGTCGCAGGCCCGGATCGACAGGTCGAGGAGCTTCTTCACGTCCCACTCCTCGACGAGCTGCCGGATGGGCGAGCAGCCGAGGAAGATGGCGCACTCGATGTCGAGCCCCGTGGCGTCGCGGATGTCGGCCACGGGCTTGATGTCCGCCTCGAGCGTGCGCGCGGCGCAGTTGGGGTCGATCTTCACGCGCCCCGAGGTGATCTCCCTCGCCAGCGCGGTCACGTCCTTCACGGCGTGCGGCCCCGCACCCGGCAGGCCCAGGTTCACCGCGTCGATCCCCAGGGCGGCGATCTCGTGGAGGATCTCGATCTTCTGCCCGATGGGCGGGCTCGTGGTGGAGGGGGACTGGAGCCCGTCGCGGAGGGTCTCGTCGTCGAAGGTGGCGCGGTGGGACGGGCGCGGACGGTCCCCCCCGGCGTTCCAGTCGTGGATGAGCTGCTCGCGGGTGGGTTCGGCCATGGCGATCCTCCTCGGAGCCGTCGGACCCCTCAGTCTAGCCGCGGGGGGGAACGGTTCGCGCCCGGTTCCGTGCCGCCCGGGAGCGGCGGTTCGGGTAGGCTCCCGCGGATCGACCCGGCGGGGGAGGTGAGCGGCCGTGATCGTGATGAAGTTCGGCGGGACAAGCATCGGCGACGCGGAGAGGATCCGCGCCGTCCTCCGGCTGGTCCGCGAGTGCGAGGCCCGCCGGCCCGTCGTGGTCGTATCCGCCCACGCCGGCGTCACGAACCTCCTCGTGGACCTCGCGCAGCGGGCCCTCAAGGGGGCCGTGGGCGTCGCCGAGTTCCGCGACCGCCACTTCGGGATCCTGGACGCCCTCGGGATCCCGCGGGATCTGATCCGGGACGAGATCGAGGACCTGCGCTCGCTCCTGAAGGGGATCACCCTCGTGGGCGAGCTCACCCCGCGTTCCCTCGACTGCATCATGTCCTTCGGCGAGCGGTGCTCGGCCCGCACCGTGGCCGAGGCCTTCCGCAAGGACGGGCTCGCCGCGACCGCGTGCAACGCCTACGACCTGGGGCTCCTCACCGACTCGCGCTTCGGCGCGGCCAACCCGCTCGAGTCCTGCTACCCCGACCTCGGGCGCCGCCTCCGCGAGGTGGAGGGGATCCCCGTGGTGACCGGGTTCGTCGCCAAGGACCGCCGGGGGAACATCACGACCCTCGGGCGCGGCGGCTCCGACTACTCCGCCTCCATCGTGGGCCGCGCCGTCGGGGCCGAGGAGATCCAGGTCTGGACCGACGTGGACGGCGTCATGACCGCGGACCCGAAGATGTGCCCGCGGGCCCGCTCCATCGCCGAGATGTCCTTCACCGAGGCGAGCGAGCTGGCCTACTACGGGGCCCGGGTCGTGCACCCCTCGACCATGATCCCGGCGGTCAGGGCGGGGATCCCGATCCGGGTCCTCAACACGCTGCGCCCCGAACTCCCGGGCACCGTGATCCTCCAGGCCGCGCCCCCCTCGCGGGAGGCGGTGAAGTCGATCGCCCACCGCGGCCACCTCTCGCTCGTCACCGTGACCTCGACGCGCATGCTCCTGCAGCCCGGGTTCATGGCGCGCCTGTTCGAGGTCTTCGGGCGCCACGAGGTGGTCATCGACATGGTGGCGACGTCGGAGGTCACGGTCTCCTTCACCGCGGACTCGCGGAAGGACCTCGGCCCCGCGGTCGAGGAGCTGCGCGAGATCGCCGACGTCCAGGTCGAGGAGAAGCAGGTGCTCGTGGCGCTTGTGGGCGAGGGCATCCGGGGCGCGCCGGACGTCCTCGCCCGCGCCTTCGGGACGCTGCGCGACGCCGGGATCCGGCCCCGGATGGTCTCCTTCGGCTCCACGAACGTGAACCTCTCGGTCCTCGTCGGGGAGCGCGACGTGGAGGCCGCCGTGAAGGCGCTCCACGCGGAGTTCTTCGAGGGCTAGCTCTTCGGCCCGCCGCGCTGCCCGCGCCCGCGCCCGCGTCCCTGGCCGCGCTTGCCCGGCGGTGCCGCGGGGGGCTGCGCCTTGCGGTCCCCCTCGGGCTCCCCCAGGTCGCGGAAGAACTGCCCGCTGTCCTGCAGGCGCGCGAGGTAGGAGGCGAAGTCCTTGCGGACCTCCGGGGTGATCCCGCCGCCCTGGCTCCCCGCCCCGAGCAGCTCGTCCACGACCCAGCCCGGGAGGTAGGCCTCGGCGGAGAACTCCCTCTCGAGCGGCTCCTCCTCGACGGCCACGAGCCCGACGCGGGCGAGCGCCCCCTCGCGGCGGAAGATCGCGCGGCGCACGAGGAGCTCGTCCTCGCTCGTCGAGAGGGCCTTCACGACCTCCACGACGGGCATGACGGAGGACCCGGTGTAGACCTCCTGGAACAGGAGGAGCGCGATGGCCGCCGTCTCCTCCGGGAGGAGGTGGTGCTCGCGGGCGAGGCGCACGATCGGGAACCCGGCGCTGCTCTCGGTGGCCTGGAGGCGGCGGCGGATCCGCGTCTCGGCCTCCCGGCATCGGTCCACGGCCCGCTCCGCGCTCTCGGCCGGGTGGCGGGGGTCCTCCCCCTCGGGGGGCGGCCCGAAGAGGCGCTGCGCCCGGCGCTGGTACAGCGCGGTGAGCCGGCCGACCTCGAGGAGGTGCTCCCGGGCGTCCCTGTAGGGCCGCACCGGCTCGCGCCGGGCCTTCCGCCCCGCGCCCCGGCGCAGCTCCCGGCGTACGGCGCGGAAGACGCGCTCGGAGATGGCGAACCACTGGTCGAGGAGGTCCGCGGCCTCGTTCCCCTCGTAGGTGCCGACGGCGCCGCTCGCGCGGAGCGGGGCGTCCTCCTCGAGCACCTCGGCCCCGTCGAGGATCCCCCAGGACGAGTCGAAGACGACCTCCAGGATCTCGCGGCCGCTGAGCCCCTCGTCGCCCCACTGGACGCGGCGGGAGAGGAGGAGCAGGAGGACGAGGACCTCCTCGCGGGAGAAGCGGCGCCGCCGCTCGAGCCGGCCGAGGAAGCCCGGGAGCGGCGGGTCGAGGAGCCCCTCCTCGACGGAACGCTCCAGGGTCCGGCGGATCCGCTCGCGCACCGTCCCCTCGGGGCGCCGGCCTGCCATCTCGTCGTCGATGGCCCGCTGGAGCCGGTTGAGGCGGTCCCCGAGATCGAGCAGCTTCTCGAGGTGGAGCCGGGCCTGATCGCTGAGCATCGTGCCGGCGGCTCCTTTCGGTCCCGCCTGCGGGGAGTATAGCAGGAATCCCCCGCGCCCATCCCGGGCAGCCCGGGGGAGGGGCCCCCGTGGAATTCGGGCACGATGTCGGGACTGTAGCAAGGCCGTCGGGAGCGTAGCGAGGCCGCCGGCGACACGGCCGA
>CAZKTF010000137.1:0-9633 GCA_964555565.1 uncultured Planctomycetota bacterium
TAGGGGCGGGGCTTGCCCCGCCCGCCGTTGCCTTTCCCGGACGGAAAGGCCGGCGACCCAAGGGCCGAACCGACGCCGCGGGACGGGGGAACGGCGGGCGACCCAAGGGTCGCCCCTACAACGGCGGTGGAAACGGGGCCGTTGTAGGGGCGGGGCTTGCCCCGCCCGCCGTTGCCTTTCCCGGACGGAAAGGCCGGCGGCCCAAGGGCCGAACCGACACCGCGGGGCGGCGGGGAGGCGGGCGACCCAAGGGCCGAACGCCGCCCATCGGACGGGGGAACGGCGGGCGACCCAAGGGTCGAACACGCCCAGCGGCAGGGGGGAACGGCGGGCGACCCAAGGGTCGCCCCTACAGCGGAGATCATCTGGCACCCCCTGCGACGGAGCGGAGGGCGGCGATCATGCGGGGGGCGAGGACGCGGAGGCTGTAGCGCTCCTCGACGTGGGCGCGGGCGGCGGCGCCGAGGCGGCGCCGGAGCACGGCGTCGCGGAGGAGTCGGAGCAGGCGGTCGGTCCACTCGTCCTCCGTCGTGGCGAGGAAGCCCGTCTCGCCGTCGCGGACGACGTCGGCGTTCATCCCCACCGGCGAGGCGACGCAGGGGACGCCGCAGGCCCCGTAGAGGATCGCCTTGTAGGCGCACTTCCCGCGGGTCCAGGGGTTGTCGGGGAGGGGATAGAGGCCGACGTCGAGGGAGGCGTAGTCCTCGACTTCGCGCTTGAGCGCCCAGTCGCGGCGGAGGACCTCGACGCCCGGGACCTCGACGGGCCCCGAGGCCCCGACCACGAGGAGACGGAAGGGGACCTCGCGCGCGACGCGGGTGAGCGCGGGGGCGACGTCCCGGATGCAGTAGGTGGCGGTCGGGCTCCCGATCCAGCCGAGGAGCGGGAGGTCCCGCGGGGGCGTGGCGGCCCGCGGGCGGAACTCGCCCGTGTCCACGGGCGTCGGGAGGACGACGACGCGGCGCGCCCCGGCCTCGCGCGCGTGGGCGGCGAGGCTCTCGTTGCCGGCCAGCACGAGGTCGGCCCCGGCGATGAGGGCGTCCACCTCGCCCGGGTCCTTCCCCGGGTTCATGGCGGAGCGGCTGTCCTCCCCCACCTCGACGAACTCCCTCGGGGCGAGCCAGATCGCGTCATCGAAGTCGTAGACGAGGGGGATGCCGAGACGGCGGAGGCGGCGGAGGACGGGGCGGTTCCCGCGGGGGACCGCCTCCCGGTGGACGACGACGACGTCGGCCCGCGGGCGCCGGAGGAAGAGCCCGGCGCGCCGGGTGTAGCCGGCCAGCGCGCCTCCGGCCTTCCAGAGGAACCCTTCGAGCCCCGTCCGGTAGAAGCGGCGAAAGGCCGCCGGGCCCAGGAAGGGGGAGACGCGGGCCTCGATGCCCGCCGCCGCGAGCGCCGGGAGATAACTATAGACCCGGGGCCGGACGGAGGGCGCCTCCCGCGGGAGCGTCGAGAGGAACAGCGCCTGCACTCCGCCGGGCCTCCTTCCGCGCGGCGCGCGCCCTGAGCGCGTGCGCCACCCCCGCCACGGCGCAGAGGGGGACGATGATCTGCGCCCGGTGGCGGAAGATGATGCCCATGTTCCCCTCGACGAGCGAGTAAAGGATGGAGATGCCGCAGACGGTGAGGAACAGGGGCAAGACCGCACGGAACCGGTGACGCAGCAGCCAGGCCATCCCGACGACGATCGCGGGGATGAGCGCGTACCAGAGGACCTGGTCCGGGATGGCCATGGCCTGCCGCGCGCTCCCGACCTTCCAGAGCAGCGGGGCGAAGAACCAGTGGATCATCCCCACGGGGAGGTAGGTGAGCGCGGCCGTGGGCGTGGAGATGTCCGTGTCGGACCCGAGGGTGCCCATCGCCTCCTCGCCGTACATGCCGTAGGCGTTGTACTTCCGCAGTTGGGAGAAATGCGCGAGGTTCGCACGCTCCAGTTCGGACTGTCCCAGGCCGGTGTAGCGGACGGTGAGGACGAGCCCCGCGACGACCGCCCCGCCGATGACGAGCGACTGCACCACGGAGCGCCTCCCGAGGAGGAGGGCCACGCCGATGGACGCCGTCACGAGGAGGAACAGGTAGGTCCGGAGCATCGACAGGAGGGCCAGGGACACGGCCAGGGCGATGAGGTTGCGGACCCCGAAGGTGCGCCGGAGGCGGTCGGCGGCGAGGAGCGCCGTCGCCAGGAGGAAGAGGACCAGCACGTCCCGGACGAGGAGCGCGGACCAGAGGTTGAGGGAGGGGAAGAAGGCGACGAGGGCCGCCGCGCGCCGGGCCGCGTCCCTGCCGGCGAAGCGGCCCGCGAGCGCGTGGACCGGGTAGACGAGGCAGGCCCCGAGGACGCAGTTGAGGAGGAGCGGCAGCACCTTCGAGACCCCGAACGCGTAGTAGAGGGAGCCGACGACGAAGAAGTAT
The DNA here is from genome assembly GCA_964555565.1 of uncultured Planctomycetota bacterium. GTDB lineage: Bacteria > Planctomycetota > JAJSAM01 > JAJSAM01 > JAKLKS01 > CAZKTF01. The sequence continues at coordinate 2,413 of CAZKTF010000137.1, forward strand.
CCCTTCTCGCTGCTCTTCATGTACCGGCCGCTGAGCATGTAGGGGCTGTCGCCCGATACCCACTGGGCGAAGGCATGCCCGTTGTTGTGGAAGGTCTCCTCGTCCGCGCCGACCTGCTCCCACCAGCCCGACATGTGGAGCGCGATGGAGAGGAGCAGGCGGATGGCGAACCCGGCGAGGACGAGCCGGAGGAGGAAGGCCCGCTCCCGCTCGACCCGCTCCGCCGACGCCGCGCCGCCGGCCTCGCGGGTGAAGTTGGACCCGATGAACCCCAGCGCGAGCCCGCCGCCGAGGAGCGCCATGGCCGCGCCGCCGACGCCGCCCAGCGCCATGCCGACGGCGGTCACCGCGAGGACGACCACGATTCCACCGAGGAGGAGGGCCTTCACCGCCGCCCCGCCCGCGCCGCCAGCGCGACGAACCCCCGGGCGCCCGCCGCGGCGTCGAAGGTGCGCTCCGCCTCGGCGCGGCAGCGCGCGGGGAGCCCGGAGTCGGCGAGGAGCGCGGCCAGCGCCGCGCGCGCCCGGGCGAAGGGCTCCGGCCCGAACCCGTCCACCACCACCCCCGCGCGGGCCCGCCGCACGACCTCCCCGGTGTCCCCGACGCCGTCGTTGATGACCACGGGGACGCCGCAGGCGAGGAACTCGCCCAGCTTCGTGGGGCAGGAGGCCCGCTTGCTGCGGCAGGATCGTATGAAGAAGACCCCGGCCCGGGAAGGCCCGATCCAGCGGGGCACCTCGGGGTGCGGGGCGCGCGCGACGAGGAAGCGGTCCACGGGTACTCCCCGGGCGGCGAGCCCCTCGCGGACGGCCCCCTCGGCGTCCTCCGTGAGGAAGAGGACGCGGGCCTCGGAGTCCGCCCGGACCGCCTCGGCGGCGAAGTCGAGCATCTCGCGCAGCAGGTACCAGGTCCCCGTGGCCCCGAGGAACGTGTAGATGCGCTTCCCGAGGAAGGGGCGGAGCGGCTCCGGCGCCTCCGCGTCGGGGAGAGGGCGGAAGCGCGCGAGGTCCGCGCCGCTGGGGATGACGGCGCGCGGCGTGCCCGGCGGGAGGAGCCCCTCCTCGAGGAGGAGGTCCATCCCGGCCTGCGACAGCGTGACCACTCCGTCGGAGGCCCGGAGGAGCACGCGCTCGATCCCCTTCCAGAGGTGGAACAGCGGATGGCCGCGCGTCCAGAGGCCCCCGTCCACGCGCTCATCGGGCCAGAGGCCCCGCATGTCGAAGAGCAGGCGCGCGCCCAGCGGCTTCGCCGCCAGCAGCCCGAGGAGGGCCGGGACGTAGGAGCGGGCGTGGAGGACGCGGGGCCGATCCCGGAGCGTGGCCGCGCCCACGGTCCAGAGGCCCGCGAGGAGGTCGCGGAGCATCGAGCGCGTGTAGCGGAGCGGGGTCCAGGCCACGCGCGCGGCGGCGAGTTCCGCTTCGACCTCGCGGCGGCGCGCGGGGTCGGCGAGGAGCTCCGGCTTCTCGTAGGAGACGAGCCGGACGCGCCACCCGGCAGCGGCGTACCCGCGCAGGTACGGGAGCACCTGCGACCGCCCCGGCCCCCCGAGGACCCCGTCGTAGGCGACGAACAGGACGCCGGGAGCGTTCACGCGTCCCTGGAAGGCCCGGTGTGGGCCCGCCCGCCGTCTGCCTGCGGTGGGCATGGCGGAACGGCGGGCGACCCAAGGGTCGCCCCTACAACGGCGGTGGAAACGCGGCCGTTGTAGGGGCGGGGCTTGCCCCGCCCGCCGTGTGTCTTCGGTGGGCATCGCCGGGGCTTGCCCCGCGCGCCGTGCCCTCGCCTGGCCATCGTGGTCACGCCCTCCCCTCGGCCCAGGCGGCGAGCGCGAGGCGGACAGGCGGGAGACCGTCTCCCTCCGTCTGCCTACACCTTGCCGGGCGCGTCATCTCCCTGGTCCGCAGGCGGAACCTGCTTCTCGAAGAGGAGGACGTAGGGCTCGTACCGGAACAGGCGGTTGCGCTTCCGTCCCGTGACCTCCCGGAGCATCCCCTCCCCCTGCAGGCGTTCGACGAGGTTTCCCGCCGTCACGAAAGCCACCCTCAGCTTCTTCTCGACCATGCGGATGGAAACGAGAGGGAACTGGAAGAGGAGGTCGAGGAAGCGAAGGGCGTTCGCGTTGCTGGCGAGCTTCACGCGGTGCTGCTCGCGAAGCTCCGTGATCGCGCGAGCGGTATCGGTCGCCGCCCGGCTCACCTCGGAGACGCCCCGGAGGAAGAAGCGGAGCCACCCCTCCCAGTCCCCCTCGTTCCTGACGGCCATCAGGCGGTCGTAGTACTGGGCTCGGTGGGCCTTGAGGTAGTGGCTGAGGTAGAGGAGCGGGAGGCGGAGCGCCTTCCTCTCGCAGAGCAGGAACGTGATGAGGAGGCGCCCGATGCGCCCGTTGCCGTCCAGGAACGGGTGGATCGTCTCGAACTGGGCGTGGGCCAGCCCGCACTGCACGAGGACGGGGATGTCCCGGGCATGGAGGAACTTCTCGAAGTCCCCGAGCGCCTGGTTCATCTCGTGCGGCGGAGGGGGGACGTACTCCGCATCCTTCAGGGTGCAGTCCTTCGGACCGACCCAGTTCTGGCTCTTGCGGAACTCGCCCGGAGCCTTGTGTCCGCCGCGGGCGCCCTTCATGAGGCGCTCGTGGATTTCGCGGATGAGGCGGAGGGACATCGGCAGGGTCGCCAGCCGGGCGAGCCCGTGGTGCATGGCCGCGATGTAGTTGACCACCTCCGTGACGTCCTTCGGCTGGTCCTCCCCCTCCTCGCCCACCTCGTGCTCGAGGACGTCCTCGAGGGTGCTCTGCGTTCCCTCGATCTGGGACGAGAGGACGGCCTCGTGCCGGACATACATGGCGACGAAGAGGTCGGGGTTGGGCAGGACGGTCGCGATGCCGTCCAGCCGCCCGAGGTCCCGGTCCGCGTCGGAGCGGAGGGCGTCCAACTCGGCGTCGAACCGCAGGGGCGGGTCGGGCGGGAGCGGGGCCGGGATGAAGGCCCTGTACCCGTCGAGCTGCTTCACGGAGCGACCGGCGCGCATGGGCGTCCTCGCTGTTTCCAGACCCTGAAACAAGGGTCCCCGGGCGACGGTCTTATTATAGACCACCGGGGGGACACTAAAACAAGGACCGTTCGGCCGGGAGCGTGTTTCAGGGGGACTGAACAGCCCCAGGGGACCCGGGACACCAGGAGGGACACGCCTTGGGACAGGCCAACGGCGGGCGACCCAAGGGTCGCCCCTACAACGACGGTGGAAACGGGGCCGTTGTAGGGGCGGGGCTTGCCCCGCCCGCCGTGTGTCTTCGGTGGGTATCGCCGGGGCTTGCCCCGCCCGCCGTGCCCTCGCATGGCCATCGTGGTCACGCCCTCCCCTCGGCCCAGGCGGCGAGCGCGAGGAGGACCCAGACGCGGATGCGGTGGTGGGCGCGGCCCGCGAGGTGCTCCTCGAGGAGCCGAGGGGGGACCTCGGGGCGCACGACCTCCAGCGCGGCGAGCGGCCCCCGGGGCGCGAGCAGCCGTCGCGCCTCCTCAAGGAGGGGTCCACGCAGCGCCTCCTCGACCGGGGACGCGAACCCTCGCTTTCGCCTCGGAAGGAGCCCCGCCGGGACGTCCCGCTCCACCGCGGCGCGCAGGACCCGCTTGCCGCGGAACCCCGCGACCTTGTACGACGACGGCAGCGAGAGCCCGAGATCGACGACCTCCGGCTCCTGGAAGGGCGAGCGGGCCTCGAGACCGTGGGCCATGGTGGAGACGTCCACCTTCACGTTCATGAAGTCGGGGAGGTGGGTGCGCAGGTCGGTGCGGAGCATCCGGTCCACGGGGTCCATGCCCCCCGAGCCGTCGTAGATCCCAGCGAGCCACTGCGCGGGGAGGTCCCCGTGGCGGGCCGCGAAGCCCGGGAGGAGGAGGGCCTCGCGCGCGCCCCCGTTGAAGCACTCGTAGAACTCGTAGTAGCGCCGCGCCTCCGGCATGGCCGCGAGGTCGAGCGCGCGCCGGAGGCGCCCCGGCGCCACGCGCCGGAGCAGCGCCGCGGTGCCGGAGGGCACGCGGTCGAGCATCCCCAGGTAGGCGTGGCGGTGGTAGCCGCCGAGGACCTCGTCCCCGCCGTCGCCCGTGAGGGCGACCGTCACCCGCCGCCGCGCGGCGGCCGCGATGCCCGCGGTCACGGGGACGGAGGAGTCCCCGAAGGGCTGCCCGAACCCGAGGAGGAGGCGCCGGAGGTCCTCGGGTCCCGGGAGGACGGCGTCGAGGGTTTCGTGGTCCGTCCCGAGGTGGCGGGCCAGCGCGGCCGCCTCCCCCGACTCGTCGTAGCGCGGGTCGGGGTGGCGGACCGTGAAGGTCCGCACGCGACCCGCCACCGCCACCGCCGCGGCCACGACCGCGGTCGAGTCGAGTCCCCCCGAGAGGAAGGCCCCCACGGGCACGTCGGCCAGGAGCCGGCGCCGCGTGGCCTCCCGCAGCGCCGTCCGGAGCGCCTCGGCCGCGTCCTCGAAGGACCCGCGGAAGGTCCCCGGCGCCGGGGGGAACCACCACATCTCGGGGGCCCAGGTCCCGCGCGCGGTCCCGAGGAGGAGGTGCCCCGCCGGCAGCGCCCGCGCGGCGCGCCAGGCGGTCCAGGGGGCCGGGACGTAGGAGAAGGAGAGGTAGAGCGACAGCGCCTCGGGGTCCGGCTCGCGCGGGAGGTCGCCGATCGCCCGCAGCGCGTCGAGCGTGCTCGCGAAGTAGAGCCTGCCCCCGCGCATGGCCGTGAAGAGCGGCTTCTCGCCGAGCCGGTCGCGGGCGAGCAGCAGGACCCGCTCCTTCGCGTCGTAGGCCGCGAAGGCGAACTGCCCCCGCAGCGCCGGGACCGCGCGGGTCCCGCGGCGCGCGAGCAGCCTGAGGAGGACCTCCGTGTCCGAGGCGGTGGCGAAGGACTCGCCCTCGCGCTCGAGGTCGGCGCGCAGTTCCCGGTAGTTGAAGACCTCCCCGTTGAAGGCGATGTGCCAGCGCGCGTCGGGAGTGGCCATGGGCTGCGCCCCGCCGGCGAGGTCGAGCACCGCGAGCCGGCGGTGGCCGAGCCCGCAGGAGCCGTCCTCGGCGATCCAGGTCCCCTCGCCGTCGGGCCCGCGGTGGGCGAGGAGCGCCGTGGCGCGCGCGAGCCGCTCCCGGTCGGGCGCGGGCCCCTCGGCCTGCGCCGTCGCGTACCAGCCCACGAAGCCGCACATGGCTAGGAACTCTCCCCCGGGGAGGCCGCCCCCGCCCAGCCCTCCGCGGGCCCGGGCGCGACCGCGCCCCGGCGGCGGAGGAGGAACACGCCCGCCGCGGCGCAGAGCAGCGTCGGGACCCCGAGGCGGACCGCCGCGCCGGCGGCGGTGGCGGGCGGCGCCGCGAGGCGGTCGGTCACCCCGTCCACGACGAGCGCGAGCGCCAGCAGGCCCACCGCCTCGAGCCCGAGGCGCACCGCGTGGCCCCCGAGCCCGAGCCTCCGGGCGCTCTCATAGAGGAGCATCCCCAGGAGGACCGCCGAGCCCACCGCGCTGCCCAGCGCCACGCCCGGGAGCCCGTAGCCGGCCAGCACCGCCGCGACCTCGAGCCCGACGGCGACGACGAGCGCGGCGACCTGGGCCCCGAGCACGCGTCCCTCGAACCCCGCGGTGACGAGCAGGTAGCGGAGCGGGAGGGCCAGCGAGAGGAGGAACATGCCGGCGAGGTAGAGCCGCAGCGACGGGAGCGCCGGGGCGTAGAAGGGGATCTTCCAGGCCACGAGCGCGTCCATGAAGGCGAGCGCGCCGAGGAGGAGGGCGCCGAGGAAGAGCGCGAGCGGCCCGAGCACCGCGCCGGCGTAGGAGGCCAGCGCCTCCGGCCGCTCCCCGCTCCGCCCGAAGCGCTCCCCGGCGAAGGGCCAGAGCACGGCCGAGAAGGTGTCGGGCACGAGGACGAGCGCGGTCCCCCCCCAGACGAGGATCGAGTAGTAGCCGAGGTCCGCGTCGCCGAGCAGTCCCGCCACGACCCAGCGGTCCGACTGGAAGTACACGGTCATCGCGAGGCCGACGAGGTAGGCCGGGAGCCCGCGCCGCAGCAGCGCTCCGAGGCCCCTGAGGTCCCGGGGCCCCGGCAGCGGGATCGGCTCGGCGAGGCGCGGCCGCGCGGCCAGGACCGCCACGGCGAGCCCGGTGACCCAGGCCAGCAGCGCCCCCGTGATGTAGCGGCCCGGGAGGAACAGGACGAGGCCGCCCAGGTGCGCCAGCGCGAAGGCCCCCTGCACCAGCGCCACGCGGAGGAACTCCCTCCGCGCCCTGAGCAGGACGATGTCCGAGGCCAGGACCTGCTGCAGGACGATCGTCGCCCCGAGGAGGACCGCCGCCGCGGCCACCGGCGGGCCGCCGATCCCGCGGAAGAGGACCCCGGCGACCGTGGCCGCGGCGACGCCCAGGACGAGCGCGCCCGCCAGGGCCGTCCGCTCCACGCGCCGCGCCTCCTCCGCGCGCCCGGCCCCGCGGTGGATGGGCGCGTCGAGCCCGAGCGCCGAGAGCGCGCCGAGGTGGCTCTCGAGCGCGAGGCCCCTGAGGAGCAGGCAGACGTTCCAGAGCCCGAAGGCCGCAGGCCCCATCGTCTTCGCGATGAGGAGGTTCCGGGCGAAGGAGACGGCCGCCCCCGCGACCGCCCCTCCCGTCGCGAGCGCCGTGCCCCGGAGCAGCCTTTGCTTCACGCGGGCTCCCCGCGCCCCGCCTCCGCCCCGGCGAGGAGGGCCCCCGCCCCCGCGGCGAGGATCGCCGTGAGCGGGAGCCGGTGGCGGACGACGATCCCGCTGCTCCCCTCGAGGACCCCGAGCAGCACCAGGAGGACGACCGCGAACAGGACGACGGGGGCCGCCGCGCCGGGCCGGCGGCGGAGCGCGGCCGCGAGGCCCACCGCGCCGAGGACCGCGATCGCCAGCCCGCCGAGGGCGAGGAGCCCGTAGACCGCGCGGTGGAGGTGCACCGCCGCCCAGGGCCAGGGCGCCAGCAGGACGAAGGCCGCGCCCATGGGGAAGTAGGCCAGGACCTGCAGGTGGCCCGTCCAGGCGAGCCCCGGGAGGAAGTCCGCCCCGAGGAGGGAGGCCTCGTCCAGGTGGCGCGGGTCCACGCCGTTGCGCACGGCGGCCAGGTTCTCCGGCGCGAACCAGGGCCCGTACCTGAGCCCCACCAGGTAGAGGGCCCCGAGCGCCAGGCCCGCGGCGGCGACCGCGCGGATGGCCCCCCCCCTCCCGCGCGCG
>CAZKTF010000138.1:0-9579 GCA_964555565.1 uncultured Planctomycetota bacterium
GGCGGCCTCGGCGGGGGCGGCGCCCGGGGCGCGCAGGTCGAGCGCCAGGAGCGCGGCGGCGGCGAGGCCCGCCGCGGGGCCCGCGAGGGAGCGGGGCAACCTCACGGCTTGTCCTCCGCGCCGGACGAGGAGCCGGCGAACGAGGCCGCCATCGGGGATCTCTCTCCTCGCCCCGGGGCGAGGCTTGGCGCGTCGCGACACGACGGGCGGGTCGCCGGCCCGTGGTCGCGCATCTTCGGCAACCGCCGCTTGGGCGCGCACGAGAAAACGCCGCCCGCCCTGACCGCGGTGCCCGGTGTTCGCGGACGGCGCCGTCGTCCCGGAATCAACCGGCCCCGGCCGGGGTGCCCGGTCGGGGCCGTTCAAGGTCTGGTAGCGGGGGCCGGATTCGAACCGGCGATCTCCAGGTTATGAGCCTGACGAGATACCACTTCTCCACCCCGCGTCGGGTGCAGCAGACCGGGCATCCTATCGGCCGCCGCGGGGGCCGCCAAGAAACGCGGGGTCGGGGGTCAGACCTCGGGCGTTTGCAAACAGTGGCTTCACCCCCCTCGTGTCGCTCCCCAGCGTTTGCAAACGACTGGGGTCTGACCCCTCCGCTCCTCAGCACCCGCCCTCGGCGACTGGGGTCTGACCCCTTGCTCCTCAGCACCCAGCGTTTGTAGTTGCAAACGCTTGCGAGGAGAACTAGGGGTCTGACCCCGAGTGACCACACCGGAGATCGCCGAGCGGATCCGCGCCGAGGCCCTGGCCCTCGGCTTCGACGCCGTGGGGATGGGCCCCATCGACGTGGAGGCCGACGGGGAGCGCCTCAGGCGCTGGGTCGCGGAAGGCTGCGCCGGGGAGATGGGGTACCTCGTGCGCAGCGTCGGGCGCCGCGCCGACCCCGCCGCCGTCGTCCCGGGGGTTCGGAGCGTGGTGGCCGTGGCGCTCTCCCACGACCCGGGGCGCACCCCGGGCCGGGAGCCCGCCGCCGCCGGGCCGCCCCGCGGCTTCATCGCCCGCTACGCGCGGGGCCGCGACTACCACAGGGTCCTGGAGGGCCGCCTCCGGGTCCTGGCCGACGCGATCCGCCGCGCGGGGGGCCCCGGGACGCTCGCCCGCTGGACCGTGGACCACGGCCCCTTCCTCGACCGCGCGCTCGCGCGCTCGGCCGGGCTCGGCTTCTTCGGCAAGTCCACGAGCCTCATCCGGCCGGGCCTGGGGTCCTACTTCGTCCTGGGTCTCGTGGTGACGAGCCTCGACCTCCCCGCGGACCGCCCGCGGGCCGGCTCCTGCGGGGGCTGCACGGCGTGCATCGAGGCCTGCCCCACGGGGGCCATCACCGGGCCCTTCCGGGTGGACGCCCGCCGCTGCATCTCCTACCTCACCATCGAGCTCCGGGGACCCATCCCGGAGGAGCTCCGGCCGGCCATCGGCACGATGGTCTTCGGGTGCGACGTCTGCCAGGAGGTCTGCCCCTGGAACCGGTTCGCGCGTCCGGCCTCGGTCGCCGACCTCCGCCCGAGGGGCCTGGCCGTGGACCCGGACCTGGGTCGGCTCGCGGCCCTCTCCGAGACCGCGTGGGAGGAGGAGTTCCGGGGCTCGGCCGTGCGCCGCGCCGGCTACCGGGGCTTCCGTCGGAACGTGGCCGTGGCGCTCGGGAACACCCGGGACCCCGCCGCGCTCCCGGCCCTCCGGGCGCTGGCCGCCTGCGGGGACCCGCTCGTGGAGGAGCACGCCCGGTGGGGCATCAAGACAATAGATGGCAGCCATTGATGCATCTAATCCATGAGATTCACGACTGTTGACACGGGGGATCGGCCTGCTAGGGTGGAATGCAAGGTGTGGCGGGGTCCGCGGGGATCCCGCAGGGCCGGGGCACTGCCCCTCTGACCGGAGGACCTGAATGCGCGCGATGAAGGTTGCGGGACTGACCGCCCTTGTGGCGGCGGCCGCGGTGGCGGGGTACGCCATCGATGCGAAGGCCGGCTGAGGCGCTCCCTTCGCCTGCGGTGCAGGCACCAACACGAACAAGATCGTCTGGGACTCCGGGATCGAGACGCCGACCGACGCGACCCGCGCGGTCGCGACCGGTGAGACGGCGAAGCCGGACGCCCCCGCTGCCGCGGACGACCTGGGAGTCAACCTGGAGGAGCTCCAGAAGACGAAGCCCCTCCTCGTCTACTTCTACGTCGATCCGGTCTCCGACCCCATGGACGAGAACTACAAGTTCTGCCGGAAGTTCGAGATGGGGGTGCTCCTCGACAAGAGCGTCGATTACATCAACAAGAACTACCGCGCCAAGAAGCAGCCCCTCTCCGCCGAGGCGGACATGAAGGACCCGAAGAACCAGTCGCGGCTCGAGGTCTGGTCCGCGACGGACAAGAAGATTGGGTCCATCACGCAGGAGTCGCAGAACCTCCTGAGCCTCAACCCCTTCATGCAGTTCGTGAAGGCGCGCACGGACAAGAACGCGGTGCTCGTCAAGGCCGAAGTCGCCCGCATCACCAGGCTCCGCCTCGAGAGGGCGAAGAAGGTCGAGGAAGAGCAGGCCGCCGCGGCGAAGTAGCGGCGTAGACGCGCCATCCGACCGGTCAGAACGCGGGCGGGGCCGAAAGGTCCCGCCCGCTTCGTTGGCAGAGGGGTCAGACCCCAGGCGCCGAGGGCATGGGCGAGCCGAGGGGTCAGACCCCAGGCGCCGAGCGCACTCGGCGTGCTGAACAGCTCGGCGGCGCCCGAGGTCTGACCCCCGGTGTCTACGCGCCTGAGGTCAGACCCCTGGTGCTGAGAGGGCCAACCGCCGCCGTTCCGCTCTATACTCCCCTCCCATGCAGTCCGCCGCGCGGGAGACCCTGCTCGTCCGCCCCGGTCGCGAGCTCCTCGGCCCCGGGGACTGGGACCGGGTGTTCGGCCGGCGCGCCCCCCTGGAGGTCGAGATCGGCTTCGGCCGCGACGAGGGGATCCTCCGGCGCGCCGTCGCGCGGCCCGGGCACGACTTCGTCGGCGTGGAGCTGAAGCGCGACCGCGTGGACCTCTGCCTGCGGCGGGCGGAGCGGCTCGGGGTCCGCAACCTCCGCGTCCTCCCGGGTCGGGCCGAGGTCGCGGTGGGCGTGCTCCTCCCCGCGGGCCGCGTCTCGGTGCTGCGCGTCCTCTTCCCCGACCCGTGGCCCAAGAAGCGCCACGCGGGGAACCGGCTCGTGCAGCCGTGGTTCGCGCGGGAGGCGCGGCGGCTGCTCGCGCCGGGCGGGCGGCTGCTGCTGGCCACCGACGACGCCGGGTACGCCTCCTGGATGCGGGAGGTCCTCGGGGCCGCGGAGGGTCTCGAGGAGGAGCCGGAAGGCACGGAAAGGACGGGGGAGGATGGCCCGACGCTCTTCGAGAAGAGGGGCCTCGCCGAGGGGCGCGCGATCGCGCGGCTCGCCTGGCGCCGGCGCGCGTAGCCGCGGCGCGGGAGGGACGCGGCCGCACCCCTCGGGGGTCCCGATCCTCTGGAGTCCCTGGCGGATGGGGTACGTCCTCGCCGGCCGGCCCGGGGGGTGCGTGTTCTGCGAGGCCCTCGGGACGGGCGACGACGCGAAGGCCCTCGTCCTCCACCGGGGGCCGCGCGCCTTCGTCCTCCTCAACCGCTACCCCTACAACACGGGGCACCTGATGATCTGCCCCAACCGCCACCTGGTGGAGCCCTCCGAGCTGGACCGGGAGGAGTCCCTGGAGACGATGGGGCTCGTGGCCCGCTGCTGCGACCTCCTCCGGGCGACCATGAAGGCCGAGGGCGTGAACGTGGGCATCAACCTGGGGCGGGCCTCGGGCGGGAGCGTGGACCACCTCCACGTGCACCTGGTCCCGCGCTGGATCGGCGACACGAACTTCATGCCCGTGGTCGGCGGGACGAAGACCCTCATCGAGATGCTCGAGGGGACCTACGCCCGCCTGAAGAAGGGGGTCCGATCGTGGTGAGGGGACGGCGCGGTCGGGCGGGGCGGACGGCGGCGCTCGCGGCGGCGGCGGCGCTGGCGCTCGCGGCCGGAGGCTGCCGGAAGTCGGAGGAGGGGCCCTCCGCCCCGGCCTCGGAACTGGGCGGCGAGGCGGTGAAGTTCATCCGCTCCTACCCCGCCGGGACGAGCGGCGGCTTCGACAGGCCGCTCAGGACCGTCGTGCGGGACGCGGCCATGCTCGAGGAGGTCTGGAAGAAGGCCCAGTCCGCCATGGCGCCGGTCCCGAAGGCCCCCCCGCTCGACTTCACGAAGGAGATGGCGATCCTCGCGGCCATGGGCACCCGTCCCACCTCCGGCTACTCGATCGAGGTCGTGTCCGTGAACGAGGAGGGCGGGAAGATGGTCGTGTGGGTCGCCGAGCGGTCCCCCGGAAAGGAGGAGATCGTGACCCAGGTCGTCACCTCCCCCTGGCACCTCGTGGTCCTCCCGCGCCGCGACCTCCCCGTGGAGTGGAAGGAGTACGTCCCGCCGACCGCGCCCGCGAAGAAGAAGTAGCGGGTCCGCCCCCGCGAACCGGGGGGGACCCCGACCGTTGGGGAGGGACGGGGCCGGCGTCCCGGGCCCCGGGGAGGACCCGTGCGCGTCTCCTTCTCCGCAGGCCTGGCGGCGGGCGTCTTCGCGGTCGCGGCGGCGGTCGCGACGGGGGTCGAGGAACCCGTCGCGACCGAGGAGCCCGCGGGCGACTCGGCCCCCGCGCCGGACCAGGCCCCCGCGGACCTCCCGGAGGAGTGGTTCACCCGCCACCAGTCCCCGGACGGGTCCTTCGACCCGCAGGGCTTCGGGGCCGGGTGCCGGGGCCGGATGCGCTGCGGCGGGGAGGGGCGCGCGGACGACCGCGCGGGAGGGACGGGCCTCGTGCTCCTCTGCTACCTCGGGTTCGGGGAGACCCACCGCACGCCCCGGTACGGTCGGCTCCTGCGGGCCGCGGCCGACTGGCTCATCGGGGGCCAGGACGCGGACGGGGCCTTCGGGCCCCGCGGCCCGGAGGGGTTCGCGATCCGGCAGGCGCAGGCGACCTGCGCGCTGGCCGAGTTGACGGGGATGACGGGATCGAACCGCTTCTCTCCGGCCGCCGGCCGGGGCGTGGAGTTCCTCCTCTCCCTCCAGCGCCCCGACCGCGGCTGGGCCTCGGACGAGCGGAGCGGCCCCTCCGACACCGAGGCCACGACCTGGGCGGTGATGGCGCTTCGCTCCGCGGCGGGCGCCGGGATCGAGGTCCCGCCCCGGGCCTTCGTCGCCGCCCTCCTGAAGATCGAGGACCTCACCGACCCGCTGACGGGGCGGACCGGGTTCCAGCGCGCGGGAGACCGGGACCCCGCGGCGGGGGAGCCCGGCTTCGAGCGGACCACGGCGATGGCGCTTTTCGCGCGGCGCCTCTGCGGGGAGGAGGCGGAGGGGGACCCGTGGTCGCGGGCCACGTTCCTCCGCGGGCGGGCGCTCCTCGAGGAGGCGTTGCCCGGCTCGAGCGGCGCCGAAGGGGGCTTCGACCCCGTGTACGAGCAGTTCGGGACCTGGGCGAGCTTCCACGCCGGCGGAGAGCACTGGAAGCGGTGGAACGACGCGATGAAGAAAGCCGTCGTGGACACGCAGGTCCTCGACCGGGACTCCTGCGCCTGCGGCTCCTGGGACCCGCCCCCGGGCCCGTGCGCGGGGGAGGGGCGGCTCGTGACGACCGCCCTCCGGCTCCTCTCCCTGGAGGTCTACTACCGGTACGCCCGGGTCTTCGGAAAGCGCGAGGGCGGCGGGGGCCAGGAGCCCGCGCCGTCGGCGCCCTCCGCCCGCGCCGCGGCGGCCCGCGTCCTCCCCTCCCCCCGGCTCCTCCGCCTCCTCGGCCTCATCTCCGCGTGGTTCCCGATGGGATGACGACCCGCGCGCGGGCCCCCCCGCGCCGGGTATCGTTCCCCCGGGTCGCGGGTGGGGAGGCGCGGGCATGGGGACGGCGACGCTCGGGGACGCGGTGCTCACCTGGGACGCGAAGCGCGCCACGCTGGAGCGGCAGGGGACGAAGGTCACCGCCTCCGTGTCCCGCGGCCGGCTCGCGGACCGGCCGCTCGACGTGCGGGGCGCCAGGGGGGTCCTCGCGAGCCGGGAGGCGGCCCTCCTGGCCGACGGGGAGGTGCCCTCGCTCGTGGAGGCGGTCTTCGTGCAGGAGATCCTCGCCGCGCGGGTCGTGGGCGGCGCGGCCGGCCTCGTCGGGAGGGAGCGGGTCGAGCTCCGGGCCTTCGCGAGCGGGGCGGTGCTCGCCTCGGAGAACCCGGGCGGGGCCTCCCGGCCGGCGCTTATCGCCGTCGTCCCGGACGTTGCCCTGGCGGTCCCGTTCCACGACTCCTTCGCGCTGCTGGCGGCGGGCGGCGGGAGCGCGGTCCACCTCGTCCAGGCGGACTTCCCGCTGTTGAAGGCCCTCGCCGGGCGGGTGCTGGCGGCGGGGCGCGATCGGATCGTGCTGGCGGACGCGGCGAACCCCTCCGCGGTGGCCGAACAGCAGGCCCAGGGGGAGATCCAGCACTCCCTCCTGGCCCGCGGTCCCGACCTCGCCGGACTGCCGTCCCGGGACCACCTCTACGTCGTGGACGCCCTCGCCGGGCGGATCCACGAGAGGCCGCTCGAGGGGGAGATCCTCTCGGTGACCGTCTCCGGCGGCGTCGTCCGCGCCAAGACGGGCGCGCACAAGTCCTACGCCTTCGACCGGGACGGGAACCCGGCCTCCTGAGAGCCTGCCCGCGGGCGGGGAGAGGGGGTCACCGACCGCGGCTGCGCCGTCCCGCGCGGGTCCGGCCTTCTCATGGAAGCGGGGAACCCCCGGAGGCGACGCGCCGGACTTCGGTTTCCCCCCCGCGGTGGTAGCATCCCGCGGACACGGCTCCCGGGCGCCGTCGGGTCCGCGGAGGCCCCGGTCTCCCCGCGGAATGGAGGGCGAAGCCATGAAGAAGAGCGTCGGCAGGAACGAGGGTGCGGGCCCTGGGAAGGGCGCCGCCGCGAAGAAGGGCGCAGCCGCGGCGAAGGGCGCGGCCGGGCAGGTGGACCCGACGAGGCTCGAGGAGTTCGCGGGCAGGGTCGTCGGGGACCTGGGCGCGACCCTGGGCGCGGCGCTGGCCTACATCGGGGATCGGCTCGGTCTGTACCGCGCGCTGGCGGAGGCGGGGCCGCTCACGCCCGCGGAGCTGGCCCTGCGCACGAAGACCCACGAGCGGTACATCCGCGAGTGGCTCGACAACCAGGCGGCCGGAGGGTACGTCGCCTACGACGCCGCCTCGGGCCGCTACTCCATGACGCCGGAGCAGAAGGAGGTCCTCGCCAACGAGGGGAGCCCCCTGTTCCTCGCCGGCGCCTTCCAGGTCCTCCACGCCGCGTTCCGCTCGCTGGAGCGCGCCCGGGAGTCCTTCCGCACGGGCGCCGGCATGGAGTGGGGAGAGCACCACCCGGACCTGTTCGAGGGCACCGAGCGGTTCTTCCGCGCGGGCTACGCGGCGCAGCTCCCCGGGTCCTGGATCCCGGCCCTCGAGGGCGTCGAGGAGAAGCTCCGCCGCGGCGCGAAGGTGGCGGACGTGGGCTGCGGCCACGGCGCCTCCACGGTCGTCATGGCGAAGGCCTTCCCGCGATCGACCTTCATCGGCTTCGACTACCACCCGGCGTCCGTGGAGACCGCGCGGCGGCGGGCCGCGGAGGCGGGAGTCGCCTCGCGCGCGACCTTCGAGGTGGCCCCCTCCACGGACTTCCCGGGGCAGGGGTACGACATGGTGTGCTTCTTCGACTGCCTGCACGACATGGCGGACCCCGTCGGCGCGGCCCGCCGCGTGAAGCGGGCGCTGGCGCCCGACGGGACATGGCTCCTCGTCGAGCCCTTCGCCCACGACCTCGCGGAGAAGAACCACAACCCCGTGGGGCGCGTGTTCTACGGGGCCTCGGCCCTCATCTGCGTCCCGGTCTCGCGGGCCCGCGGCGGTCCCGCGCTGGGCGCCCAGGCGGGCGAGGCTCGCATGAGGGGCATCGCGAAGGAGGCGGGCTTCCGGAGCTTCCGCCGCGCCGCGGAGACCCCCTTCAACCTGATCTTCGAGGTGAGGCCCTAGGCGAACCCGAGGGAGTCCCCGCGCACCGTCCCGAGCCCGGGGAGGCTTCAGCCCCCCCGCCGTTGCCGCGGTCCGCACGGTTTGAACGGCGGGCGGGGCAAGCCCCGCCCCTACAACGGCCCCGTTTCCACCGCCGTTGTAGGGGCGGCCCTTGGGCCGCCCGCCGTTGCCGCGTCCGGCGCTACCGCGGCCGCTCCCGGAGCGACTCCACCCAGCGGCGCAGAAGCAGGAGGGCGTCCACCGGGGCGAGCCGGTCCGGGTCGGTCCCGCGGATCTCGCCCAGGAGGGGGTGCTCGGGGGCCGCGGCGAACAGCGGGAGCTGGTGGGCCGGGGGCGCCCCGGCGGGCGGTGCGAGGCCCCGCTCCATGGCCTCGGTGGACTGCTCGAGCCGCGCCAGGACCTCGGCCGCGCGCGCGACGACCTCCCGCGGGACGCCGGCGATCTTCGCGACGTGGATCCCGTAGGAGCGGTCGGTCCCGCCCTCCTCGATCCGGCGCAGGAACACGACCTCGTCCCCCCACTCCCGCACGGCGCAGTGGAGGTTGCGCACGCCGGGGACCAGCGCCGCGATGTCCGTCAGCTCGTGGTAGTGGGTGGCGAAGAGCGTGCGCGCCCGCACCCGCGTCGCGAGGTGCTCGGTGACGGCCCAGGCGAGGGAGACCCCGTCGAAGGTGGAGGTCCCGCGCCCGACCTCGTCGAGGAGCACGAGGCTCCGTTCCGTGGCGTTGTGGAGGATGTTGGCGGTCTCGCTCATCTCGACCATGAAGGTCGAGCGCCCGCGCGCGAGGTCGTCCGAGGCCCCGACCCGGGTGAAGACCCGGTCCACGACGCCCACCCGCGCCGAGGCGGCGGGCACGAAGGACCCCGCCTGCGCGAGGACCACGAGCATCGCCGCCTGCCGCAGGTAGACGCTCTTGCCGCTCATGTTGGGGCCGGTGATGAGGGCGAGCGGCGGGGCGTCCCCGCCGAGCCGGAGGTCGTTGGGGACGAAGCGCTCCCCGCGGAGCATGGCCTCCACCACCGGGTGCCGGGCGTCCACCGCCTCGAGCGCGGTCGTGCGGTCCACCTCGGGCCGGCACCAGCGCCCGGCGGCGGCGACCTCGGCGAGGGAGGCCAGCGCGTCCGCCTCGGCCACGGCGCGGGCGGCGGCCTGCACCCGCGGGACCGCCTCCGCGACGCGGTCCCTCAGGCGCACGAAGAGGTCGTACTCCAGGGTCCGGGCCCGCTCGTCGGCCCCGAGGACCTTCCCCTCCAGCTCCTTCAGTTCCGGGGTGACGAACCGCTCCGCCCCCTTGAGCGACTGGCGCCGCTCCCAGTGGGGCGGGGCCTTCGCCGCCTGCCCGCGGGGCAGCTCCAGGTAGTAGCCGAAGACCTGGTTGTAGCCCACGCGCAGGCCCGGGAGCCCCGCGGCCTCGGCCTCCCGCGCCTGCAGTTCGGCGAGCCAGCGCCGCCCGTCCCGGGCCGCCGCGCGGGCCTCGTCGAGTCCCGCGTCGTGCCCCTCGCGCAGCAGCCCGCCCTCCCGGAGCGCCGCGGGC
>CAZKTF010000139.1:0-9534 GCA_964555565.1 uncultured Planctomycetota bacterium
ACCGCCTCCGAGGCGGCCCGCGTGCTCCGCCGCGCCGGGGCCGCCCGCGTCCTCGTGGCGGTGGCCGCCCGGGCCGCGAGCCGGTAGCCGCCGGCCGCCTCCGTCGCCTTGTTGCGCGCCCCCGCGCGGGCGCGTCTAGAGTGGGAGCGGGTCGGAGGGAGTCCGGCCCGGGGAGGCCTCCCATCGAGAGCCCTGGAGCCCCTATCACGATGCCGCGTGAGCCGCGCCGGGACGAGGAGCAAGCATGGCGGCCGATCGCCGACGACGGTGACTCCATGGAACGAGTCTCCGAGGAGGCGATCGGCCGCCAGGCGCCGCTCATCGCGCCCGGCCCGAAGGGTTGCCGCCCGGGCGGGCCATCTGGGGTGTTGGGACGCGGGGGGTCGCCTGCGGCTCCCCCGCTCGGCCTCGGCGACCGGCTCCGCAGGTCGCCTTCGGCCGCCCGCCTGGCATCTGGCCCGCCGGGGCGGCAACGCGGCCACGGGGCATCGTGATAGGGACTCCCAGCGTGCTGAGCCGGGGACAGCGGGGGCTGCTCCGAGTCCTGCTCGCCCTGGGCGGCTTCATCGCGGCGAACTCCATCTACCTCTGGCTCTCCCAGCCGCGGGCCGAGTCCCTCCCCGCCTTCTACCAGTGGATGCTCCTCGGCCACATCTACGCGGGGCTCCTCCTCCTCCTCCCCATGGTCGGGTTCATCCTCTGGCACTTCACCGTGGTCCTGCGCAAGCGCCACCCCTTCGCGGTCTGGACCGGCGTCGGGATCGCGGCCTCGGCGCTGGCGCTCGCGGCCACGGGCCTCCTCATCCGCACGAAGGCCAACAGCGACGCCCACGCCTGGGTCTACGCCGTGCACGTGGTCCTCGGCCTCGCCATCCCGGCCGCCTACGTCCTGCACCGGGTCTCCGCCGAGCAGCGCCCCGCCCTCGCCCGTCTCGCCGTCGGCGCGGGGACGCTGCTGGCTGCCGCCGGGGGGATGATGGCCGTCCACCACGCCTCGGCGGGGGAGGCCGCGCCCGCCGCGCCGCCCTTCGATCGTCTCGGGGGGAAGGCGGGGGCGGACCCCTTCCTCCCCTTCCGGGAGGTCGTGGCGGACGCGGACCCCCGGAGCGTCTTCTTCCCGAGCCCGGTCCTGACGGAGACCGGGAGCTTCCTGCACTACGCCGCCATCACGAACGGGGACGTCCCCCCCGACGAGATCCTCCAGGCCGAGGTCCGCCGCCAGGGGTTCCTCTCGAGCCGGTCCATCGGCTCCGCCACCTGCGCGCGCTGCCACCCGGACGTCGTCCTGCAGTGGGAGTCCTCGGCCCACCGCTTCGCGTCCTTCAACAACCCCTTCTACCGGGCCTCGGTCCTCGACATGAGGAAGGCGGAGCGGGGGTTCCTCAAGTCGAAGTGGTGCGCCGCCTGCCACGACCCGGCGGTCCTCCTCCCCGGGAAGATGGCGAAGGAGTTCGACGCGGACCTCCCGGACGCCCAGGCGGGCCTCACCTGCCTCGCCTGCCACGCGATCGACCGCCTCCACGGCGTGGCCGGGAACGGGACCTACACCATCGCGGACAAGACCCGCACCGCGTACCTGTTCTCCGGCGTCAAGTCCGGGCCCGGGATGCTCCTCCACGACCTGCTCGTGAGGGCCAAGCCGGACGTCCACAAGCGCGAGATGCTCAAGCCGTGGATGCGGACCTCGGAGTTCTGCGCCGCGTGCCACAAGGTCTCGCTCCAGGAGCCCGTGAACGACTACCGCTGGCTCCGGGGGCAGAACGACTACGACTCCTGGCACAACTCGGGGGTCGCCCGGAACAACCCGGAGACCTTCTACCTCCCGCCGAACCGCCGCGAGTGCCAGGACTGCCACATGCCCCGGGAGCCGGCCCCGCTCGGGGACCTGGCGGCCAAGGGAGGGATGGTCCGCTCCCACCGGTTCTACGGGGTGAACACGGCCCTCCCGCACGTCCGCGGCGACGAGGACATGGTCCGCCGCACCGAGGAGTTCCTCCGGGACGGCAAGCTCCGCGTGGACGTCTTCGCGCTCCGGCGCGTCCCCCGCGGGCCCGACGGGGGGCCGGCGCGCACCTGGCGGGCGCTGGACCTCGCGCCCACGCCGCTGCGGGAGGGGGAGGAGGTGGAGCTCCAGGTCGTCGTCCGGAACCTCGGCGTCGGGCACATCTTCCCGGCGGGGACGAACGACAGCAACGAGGGGTGGCTGGAGGTGGAAGTCCTCGACCCCGCCGGGGCGGTCCTCCTCCGGAGCGGTTCGCTCCGCCCCGACCGCCACCTGGACCCCGAGGCCCACACCTACGGCGCGGTGATCGTGGACCGGGAGGGGAAGCGGATCGACCGCCGCAACGCGAAGGACATCTTCACGGTCGTCCAGGGGAACGCGATCCCCCCCGGCGCCGCCGACGTCGCCCGCTACCGGATGACGGTCCCGCGCGGGCTCGCCGGGAAGCCCGTCACCGTCCGGGCCCGCCTGATGTGGCGCAAGTTCCACCGCGACTACACCGAGTTCGCCTTCGCCGGCCACGAGGTCCCGGACCTCCCGGTGACGGAGATCGCCGCGGACTCCGTGGCGCTGCCGGTGGTCCCCGGGGGGACCGGCGTGGCGCCGCCCGCGCTCCCGGCGGCGGTCCCCCCCGGGGGCTGGGTCCGCTGGAACGACCACGGGATCGCGCTCCTGCGCCAGCAGGACTCCGTCGCGGCGATGGAGGCCTTCGAGGCCGTGGGCGCGATCGAGCCGAAGTCCCCCGACGGCCCCCGCAACATGGCCCGGGTGGCGGTCGGGGAGGGGGCCTTCGAGAAGCGCGGGGAGGGTCCGAACCCGGGGGCCCTGGAGTACCTGCGGGAGGCCGAGGCCCGCGCCCCCGGCGACCCGCGCGTGGCCTACTGGTTCGGCATCGCGCACGCGCGCCTGGGGAACTACGACCTCGCGATCGAGGCCTTCGACCGCGTCCTGCGCGACTTCCCCGGAGACCGCAACGCGCGCCGGGAGAAGGCCCAGGCCCTGTTCCGGCTCCACCGGCCGGAGGACTCGCTCCGCGAGTGGATCGAGGTCCTCCGGATCGACCCGGAGGACGCCGACGCGCACTACTACCGCGTGCTCCTCTACCGCGAGCTGGGGAGGGCCGGCGCGCTCGAGGACGCCACGAAGGCCTACGAGCGCTACAAGATCGACGAGGACGCGCCGATGCGGACCAACGAGTACCGCCGCGCCCACCCGGAGGTGAACCGGGAGGCGCAGAGGATCCATGTCCACGAACTCCTCCCGCCCTCGCGGTAGTCCGCGCCGCTCCGCCCTCGGCCGCGCCGGCCTCCTCGCGGCGGCCGCGCTCGGGGGCTGCTCCGACCCGCCGCCGCCGCCCGCGCCCCCCTCCACCTACGCGCTCCCGAGGTCGGGGCCCTCCGCGACGGGCTCCGCGGCCCCGCTCCCGCGCCTGGAGGACGCGGCGGAGGCCCTGGGGGTGCGCTTCGTCCACCGCAACGGCGCCGCGGGGAGGAAGTACCTCCCGGAGACCCTGGGCCCGGGGGTCGCGGTCCTCGACTTCGACGGGGACGGCCGGATGGACCTCTACTTCACCAACGCCACGGGCTGGCCGGGCGAGGGGGGGGCTCCTCCCCCCGGGGCCTCCGCGGGCGGGAGGCTCTTCCGCGATCGCGGCGACGGGACCTTCGAGGACGCGACGGAGCGCGCGGGCCTCGCCGACGACCGGTTCGCCCTCGGGGCGGCCGCGGCGGACTACGACGGGGACGGGGACACCGACCTCTTCGTGACCGCGGTGGGGAAGTGCGCGCTCTGGCGCAACGACGGGGGCCGCTTCACCGAGGTGGCGGAGGCGGCGGGCGTGGCGGGGGACCCCTGGAAGGACGCGGCCGGGAAGCCCCACGACCCGGTCTGCACTTCCGCCGCGTTCCTCGACTACGACGGCGACTGCGTCCTCGACCTCTTCGTCTGCCGCTACTGCCGCTGGTCGCGCGAGACCGACGTCTTCACGACCCTCGACGGGACGAACAAGGCCTACACCGTGCCCGAGGCCTACCCCGGGGACTCGGGGCGCCTCTACCGCGGGCGGGGGGACGGGACCTTCGAGGACGCGACCGACCGCGCGCGCGTGCGCAACGACGATGCCAAGGCGCTCGGGGTGGCGGCCTGCGACCTCGACGGGGACGGGGACACCGACCTGGTGGTGGCCAACGACACGCAGCCGAACCACCTCTGGGAGAACCTCGGCGACGGGACCTTCCGCGAGGTCGGCCTCCTCGCCGGCATCGGCTACAACGCCCAGGGCAAGGCCATGGCGGGAATGGGCGTGGACGCGGCCTGCGTGGACGACGGAGGCGCGCCCTGCATCTCCATCGGGAACTTCAGCCGCGAGCCGGTCTCCCTCTACCGCCGCGTGAAGGGCGCCCGCGGGCTCGCCTTCACGGACGACGGGGGCCTCGCGGGCATCGCCGGGCCGACCTTCTCGTCGCTCACCTTCGGCCTCCTCTACCAGGACTTCGACCTGGACGGGGCGCTCGACCTCCTCCTCGCCAACGGGCACATCGAGCCCACGATCCAGGCGGTCCAGCGGGACATCCCCTACGCCCAGCTCCCGCAGCTCCTCCGGAACCTGGGGAACGGGAGGTTCGAGGAGGTCGGGGCGCGGGCGGGCCCCGCCTTCGGCCTCCCCTGCGTCGGGCGGGGGCTCGCCTGGGCGGACCTCGACCGGGACGGAGACCCCGACGCGATCCTCACCGTGAACGGGGGGGCCGCCCGCATCCTCCGCAACGCGGCGCCCGCGGGACGCCGCTCGCTGCGGTTGCGGCTCGAGGGCCCGGGGAAGAACCGCGACGCCTTCGGCGCGAAGGTGACCGTGGTCGCGGGCGGGCGGACCCTCACGCGGGAGCGCGCGGGGGGCGGCTCCTACCTCTCGTCCTCGGAGCCGACGCTGCTGTTCGGCCTCGGAACCGCGGCCGCCGCCGAGAAGGTGGAGGTCCGCTGGCCCGGGAAAGACGGGAAGATGGAGTCTTTTGGGGCGCTCTCCGCTGGGCTCTGGCACGTCAAGTGCGGCCACGCCCCCAAGCGAGTTGAGTAGCGAGGAGCAGCACGGGGTCAGACCCCTCGCGCATTTCGCAACTCGTTCCAGCGACACGGCTTCCGCGGGAGGTGGTGGATAAGTGGCCGGTCCCGTCCGCGTCCCTATAATCGCGGGTCCGATGGATCCACCCGGCGGCCGGCGCACCGCCCCAGGAGCGAGCCCCTCGATGACCCCCTCGAAGGCCAGTCCCGCACCCTCCGCTCCTGCGGAGCGGACGGCCGAGGTCGTGAACGACTTCTCCATCCTCGTCGCCACCGTCAACGGGTCCGGCAGCCAGACCGCCAACAACACGCTCCTCCGGGCCATCTTCCAGATGGGCGTGCCCGTGAGCGGGAAGAACGTCTTCCCCTCCAACATCGCGGGCCTGCCGACCTGGTTCGGCATCCGGGCGAGCAAGGACGGGTACCTGGCCCGCCGCCGCGAGGTCGATTTCCTCGTGGCCATGAACTACGACACCTGCAAGGAGGACCTGGCGAAGGTCCACGCGGGCGGGGCCGTGGTCTACGACGAGCCCATGAACCTCAAGTCGCTCCGGACGGACGTGGCGCTCTACCCGGTGCCCTTCGGGAAGCTCATCCTCCAGTGCTGCCCCGAGCCGAAGCTGCGCCGGCTCGTCACGAACATGATCTACGTGGGCGTCGTGGCCCAGCTCCTCGAGATGGACGTCGAGCAGGTCCGCCGCGCCCTCCAGAGGGCCTTCGGGAAGAAGCCGAGGGCGCTCGAGCTGAACCTCGGGGCCGTCGAGACGGGGCTCCGCTACGCCCGCGAGAACTTCCCCAAGGGCGATCCCTACCGACTCCGCCCCATGGACCGGAACGCGGGGAAGGTCCTCGTGGACGGGAACACCGCCGCGGCTGCCGGCTGCATGTTCGCCGGCGTGAGCTTCGTCGCCTGGTACCCGATCACCCCGTCCTCCTCGCTCGCCGAGGCGCTCATCGACTACCTGAAGGAGCACCGGACCGACGCGGCCACCGGGAAGGCCACCTTCGCCGTCGTGCAGGCCGAGGACGAGATCGCCGCCATCGGCATGGTGGTGGGGGCCGGCTGGGCCGGGGCGCGGGCGATGACCACCACATCGGGCCCGGGGATCTCGCTGATGTCCGAGTTCGTGGGCCTGGCCTACTACGCCGAGGTCCCCTGCGTGATCTTCGACGTGCAGCGCACGGGCCCCTCGACGGGGCTCCCGACGCGCACCATGCAGGCGGACGTCCTCAAGGCGGCCACGCTCTCCCACGGCGACACCCGCCACGTCCTCCTCTTCCCCTGCTCGGTGGAGGAGCTGTACCAGATGTCCCAGGACGCCTTCGACCTGGCCGAGCGGTTCCAGACCCCGGTCTTCGTGATGAGCGACCTGGACCTCGGCATGAACATCTGGATGGCGGACCCGTTCCCCTACCCGACGAAGCCGCTGCAGCGCGGGAAGGTCCTCGGCGAGGCGGACCTCCGCGCGCTGGGCGCGGGGAAGTTCGGACGCTACCGCGACGTGGACGGGGACGGGATCCCCTACCGGACACTCCCGGGCACGCCCGGGGGCCTCGGGGCCTACTTCACCCGCGGCAGCGGGCACAACGAGAACGCGGGCTACACGGAGAGCGGCGAGACCTACGTCCGCAACATGGACCGCCTGGCGCGGAAGCTCGAGACGGCGCGGCGCGAACTCCCCCCCGCCGTGGTCGAGGGCCCCCGCGGGCCCGTGGGGATCCTCGCCTTCGGCTCCAGCCACTGGGCCGTGCAGGAGGCCCGCGACCAGCTGCGCGCCGAGAAGGGGTTCGAGACCGACTACTGCCGCGTCCTCGCCTTCCCCTTCCACGAGACCGTGCGCGCGTTCCTCGCCTCCCACGACCGGGTCTACGTCGTGGAGCAGAACCGCGACGCGCAGCTGAGTTCGCTCCTCAGGATCGAGTACCCCGACCTGGCGCCCCGGCTGCGCTCGGTGCTGCACTACGACGGGCAGCCTCTCGACGCCCGGACCGTGAACGAGACCGTCCGCCACATGGAGGACGACGGTGCGGCCGCCGCCGCCGCGAGGAAGCCATGAGCCAGCCCGCGACCCCGGCCGGACCCGGCCCCGCGGCCACGCCCGCCCCCGCCCCGGAGAAGCCGAAGAACCGCCTCGGGCTCCCGATGGAGGTCTACAAGGGGCTCGAATCCACGCTCTGCAACGGCTGCGGCCACGACGCCATCACGAGCAGCATCGTGCGCGTCCTCTGGGAGATGGGGGTGGAGCCGCACCGGGTGGCCAAGATGAGCGGCATCGGCTGCTCCTCCAAGACCACCGCCTACTTCCTCTCCTCCTCCTGGGGGTTCAACGCGGTCCACGGGCGCATGCCGTCGGTGGCCACGGGCGCGCTGCTCGCCAACCGGAACCTCCTGCCGGTGGGCGTCTCCGGCGACGGGGACACCGCCTCCATCGGGATGGGGCAGTTCGTCCACATGCTCCGGCGCAACATCCCCATCCTCTACATCATCGAGAACAACGGGGTCTACGGCCTCACCAAGGGGCAGTTCTCGGCCACCGCCGACCGGGGGAGCAAGTCCAAGGGCGGGGCCGTGAACGACATGGAGCCCGTGGACTGCTGCTCGCTCGCCATCGAGCTGGGGTGCGGCTTCGTCGCGCGCTCCTTCGCCGCCGACAAGAAGCAGCTCGAGCAGGTCCTCAAGGCGGGGATCGCCTACCGCGGCACCGCGATCGTGGACGTGGTCTCCCCCTGCGTGACCTTCAACAACCACCCGGGCTCGACCAAGTCCTACGACTGGGGACGCGCCCACGAGATGCCGCTCCAGGAGCTGGGCTTCGTGCCCTTCTGGGAGACGAAGGAGGTCGAGGTCCCCGCGGGGCAGTCCCGGATCGTGGAACTCCCCGACGGGAGCCGGATCGTGCTCAGGACCGTCGGGCCGGACCTGGACGTCGCGGACCCGGACCAGGCCCTCAAGCTCCTCCGCCGGTCCCGGGAGAAGGGGGAGTTCCTCACGGGGCTCTTCCACGTCGGGAAGACCGTCCCGCCCTTCGACGACCAGCTCCGCCTCGTGGACGAGCCCCTCGCCTCGCTCCCCGAGTCCCGCCTCCGCCCGCCGCCCGAGGCCCTGAAGGCGATCCTCGACGAGCTGCGCTAGTAGGGGCGGGGTTTACCCCGCCCGCCGTTATAGGGCGGAGCGCGCCCCGCGCGGCGGACGAGAGCCGCCTGCGCGACGAGCGCCGCGGCCACGACGGCGCCCCCGAAGGCGAAGGCGGCGCCGTTCCAGGCGAGACCCGCCGCGCCCAGGGCCTCCTGGAACGCCCCGCCGCCGAGGGGGACCACGAAGTTCGAGGCCCCGGTGAACACCTCGTGGAGCCCCGCCCGCGCGCCGCGGTCCTCGTCGGAGTGGACGGAGTAGTAGATGCTCCCGAGGTAGGAGAGCCCGAGCCCCGCGCCGCCTAGAACCGCGAGGGGGACGGCCGCCGCGACCGGGGCGCCGAGCCCGATCGCGAGGAGGGCCGCCGCCCCCGCGGCCTGCCACCCGAGGAAGGCGCCCTTGCGGTAGCGCCACCCCGCGTAGCGGCCGAAGAGCCAGAAGAAGGCGGTCTGGGAGAGGTACAGCGTCCCGAGCACGAGGCTCACCGCGCCCTCGCTCCCGCCACCCGTGCGCACCACCTTCGGGTAGAGGATCGTGAAGACCGCCCCGAAGCCGTAGGAGGCGAAGTTGGCGACCCAGGCGGCGCGGAGGTACGCGCGGCGCACCTCCGGGGGAGGGCCGTCGCCGGCCACCAGCGGCGCGCGCCCCTCCCGGTGGGCCACGTGCCGGGCGGGGACGAGCGGGATCGCGAGGAGCGAGAGGAGGCCGCACAGCGGGAGGGCGTCCATCCCGAGGTGCTCCTTGGCCAGCGCGGCCACGAAGAAGCCCGCCGCCTTCCCCAGGCACCAGGCCACGGAGAACGCCCCGACGTTGCGCTCGAGGTTGTCGGACCCGGACTCGTCGCCCATCTTCGCCTGGAGCCCGGGCCAGATGAGGCCGTTGGCGACGCCGCTCAGCGGCGCGCAGAGGTACACCCACGCGAGCGACGACGCCCGCCACGCGGCGAGGCAGAACAGCGCGAAGAGAGCCAGCCCGATCCGTGCGAGCCGCGTCCTCGAGAACCGGTCCGAGAGCCGGCCGGCGTAGTAGGACGTCGCGACGTAGGTCACGCCCCCGAAGATCGGCAGCGCCCCGAGCGCCAGCGCGGAGGAGTGGAGGTCGAACTCCGCCCAGAGCGGGATCACCGTCCAGGCCGTGAAGAGGGAGAAGTCCTGGAGGAACCCGACCGCGTGGTAGCGGAAGGAGACGCGCACGGGGGCTACCGGTAGCCCAGGGAGGCGGCGAGGGGGGAGCGCGCTGCGGCGACCTCCTCCGCCCACTGGCCCGCGTCGCGCGGCGCGCGCGGGCGGACGCGGCGCGCCGCGTCGCCGACGGCGGCGGCCGGGGCGTCGAGCCCGAGGTGGGC
>CAZKTF010000140.1:0-6886 GCA_964555565.1 uncultured Planctomycetota bacterium
CGGGGCCCCGGTCCCGCGGGCCGAGGGGATCGACCTCGAGGACGTCCGGGCCGCGCTCCGCAGCCTCATGGGCCGCGCGGCGGGACCGGAGCGCGCGGGACCGGGGCTGGCCGACGCCGCCTGGGCCATCGAGGGGTGGTCGCGCTACGTCCTCGATCGCGAGTTCCCGGGGCCGGCGGGGTGGGAGCTCCAGAACATGCTCCTCCTCTCGGGCCTCCTCGTGGGGGCCGCGCTCGCCCGGGAGGAGAGCCGCGGGACCCACCTGAGGAGCGACTTCCCGGCCCGGGACGACGCCCGCTGGCACGGGCACCTGGACCTCCGCCGGGGTGAGGAGCCGCGGCTCGTCCCGGCCCCGGGAGGACCCGCCGCGTGAGGGAGCACCGCGGGGTCGCCCCGGGGGTCGTCCGGGAGCGCGTGGTGCTGGTCGGGGCGCTCCGCTCCGGGGAGCCCCGTCCGGTGGAACCGCCCCTGACGGAGCTCCGCCGCCTGGCGGAGACGGCGGGGGCCGAAGTCGTGGACGAGGTGGTCCAGCGGGTCCCGCGGATCTCCCCCGCCACCTACGTGGGGAGCGGGAAGGCCGCGGAGGTGGCCGACAGGGCCCGCGCGCTGGGGGCCGGCGCGGTCCTGTTCGACAACGACCTGAGCCCCGCCCAGCAGCGCAACCTGGAGCGCCTGGCCGGCAGGCGCGTCGTGGACCGGAGCGAGCTCATCCTCGACATCTTCGCGCTGCGGGCGCGGACGCGCGAGGCCATGGTCCAGGTGGAGCTGGCGCAGTACGAGTACCTCCGGCCGCGCCTGAAGCGCATGTGGACCCACCTGGAGCGCATGGAGGGCGGGGCCGGCGGGGCGCTGGGCGGCATCGGGACCCGCGGGCCCGGGGAGAAGCAGCTCGAGGTGGACCGCCGGATCGTGCGGCGCCGGATCCAGGACCTCCGGGAGGAGCTCGGCGTCCTGGAGCGCCAGCGCCGGACCCGCGCGAGGGGGCGGGAGGGGTTCTTCCGCGTCTCGCTCGTGGGCTACACCAACGCGGGGAAGTCGTCCCTGCTCCGCACGCTCACGGGGAGCGAGGCCTTCGTCGAGGACCGCCTCTTCGCCACGCTGGACACGCAGACCCGGGCCTGGATCCTCCCGGGGAACAAGCGGGTGTTCCTCTCCGACACGGTCGGGTTCATCCGCGACCTGCCGCACCACCTGGTGGCCTCCTTCCGGGCAACCCTCGCCGAGACCCTCGAGGCCGACCTCCTCCTGCACGTGGTGGACGCCTCCCACCCGGACGGGGAGGCGCAGCGGGGCGTCGTGGAGGGGGTCCTCGCGGAGATCGGGGCCGCCGGGATCCCGCAGGTCCTGGTCCTGAACAAGGCGGACCGGGTGGACGACCGGATCCGGCTGGAGATCCTCCGGCGGGGCTCGCGGGACGCGGTCGTCGCCTCCGCCCGGACCAGGGAGGGGCTCGGGGACCTCGTTCAGGCGGTCCTGAGGGCCGCGGAGGCTGGGCACGAGGAGGTCGAGGTCGCCGTGCACGCCGGGGACGGGCGCACGCTGGCCTGGATCGCCTCCCGGGGCACCGTGGTGGAGCGGGAGTACGCCGGCGCGGTGGTGCGGCTGCGGGTGAGGCTCGGGGCGAAGGACCGGGCGCGGCTCCAGGCCTCCGGTGCGGACGGCCTCGTCACCCTCGTGGGCCACGAGGACGCGGCCCGGCGGCCGCGCCGGTAGGCTTCCTGCCCCGGCTACTCCTCCGCGAGGCCGAAGGCCGCCGAGACCGTGACCGAGACGTCCTTGGCGACCGTGGAGGTGTCGTACTGCCCGGAGGAGGAGACCTCGGTCGAGTCGGGACGCGTGATCTGGAGCACGCCCATCTGGGCCCAGCGGACGTCGCTCACCCGGCACCCGGATCGCGAGGCGATCTCGTCGGCCCGCTCGCGGGCGTCCCGGGTCGCCTCCCCGAGCACGCGGACCTTGAGGTCGGCGATCCGGGTGTAGGTGTACTCCGGGCCCGAGGAGACCACCTCGATCCCCTCCCGGAGGAGCCCCGTCACCTCCCCCGCCGCCGCGGCGACCCGGTCCAGGTCCCCCGTCGTCACGGTGAAGGCCCTCTCCAGGGAGTGGGAGACGACCTCGCGGGTCGCCTCCCCGCGGGCGTCGCGGGCGAAATGGGCCGTGGTCTCGATGGCGGAGACCTCGAGCTCCCCGGACGGGAATCCCCGGGCGGCCAGGAACTCCCGGACGCGGGCGGTGCCCCGCTCCAGGACCTCGAAGGCCTCGCGCAGTTCGCGGGCCTCCCCGCGCACGAGGACCCGCCAGACCGCCCGATCGGACCGGACCCGGGTGCGCGCGTAGCCCTTCACCGAGATCTGCCGGGCAACCCGGGAGGCCTCGCGGGACCTCCCCTCGTAGGCGCGCGAGGCCACCGCCACGCTCGTGACGAGGCTCGTGGCGGCGACGGCGGCGGCGAGGACCGCGCCGCCGAGGAAGTTCAGCCGGACGAGGTACTCCTTCACCGGACCTCCGCGCGGCCGGGCGGCCGTCTCGGGTCGGAGGCCTCTCCCGGCGGGGATCCTTCTTCGGACGGCGCGGGCGGGGCCTTGAGGGAGCCCCCACGCGAATCTCTAGGGGACGACGATCTCCTGCCCGGGGCGGAGGACGTCGTCCTCGGACATCCCGTTCGCGTCGAGGAGGCGGCGGAAGTCGGGCTTCCCGTAGTAGCGGCGGGCGATCGCGGAGAGGGTCTCCCCCCGGGCGACCGTGTGGCAGCGGCGCTCGGCGGGCTTCGGAGCGGGGTCGGCCGGGGTGGCCGCGACCTCCCCGCCCTTCGCCCCCGCGGCCGGCGGCTCGCCCCCAGGGTCGGGCTGCCGCCGGCAGCCCGACAAGTCCCTGGGGTCCCCTCCCGGGACCGCGGCGGGGAGGCGGAGGACCGCTCCCTCGCGGAGCACGGAGTCGAGCGCCATGCCGTTCAGGCGGGCGATCTCGCCGGCGCGCCGCGAGGTCCCGAGGGCCTGGAGAGCGATGGCCCCGAGCGTGTCCCCCCGCTGGACGGTCCAGGTCCCGAGATCCTCGGCCGGCGCAAGTGCCTCCGCCGGGGAGGCGGCGGTCCCGCCGTCGGCCGCGGGGGACCCGGCGGGTCCCGGCAGGCGGGGTCGCACCGGGGGCGGGTCGTGGCCCACGATGAGGAGGAGGGTGTCCGCGGGCCGAGGCGGCTCGCGGGGCTCGAGCCGGTTCCCGGCGGGGGGGTGGAGGCGGTCCCAGACGAGGGCGGACGCCAGGACGAGCGTCAGGGCGGCCAGGAGGCCGTAGCGGAGGCCGCTACCCACGGGGAGACCCGGGGCGGGGAGCGAACCACAGCGAACGGGACATGCCTCTACATCGGCCGGCGGGCGGCGTCCCTTCGGCCGGTCTGGGGGACTACGCCCCGGCCAGGGCGGCCCCGCCGCGGCGCGGGGAGGCTGCGTCGAGCTTCCGGACGAGGCCGTCCGGGTCCTTCTCGGGCAGCCAGCGGAGGAGGTGCCAGAGGAAGTGGGCGGGGAGGATGCAGGCCAGGAACGCCCCGACCAGCGCCACGGTCCCCTCCGCGGCGAAGGCGACCGCGAGGCCCGCGGCGAGGCACGCCACGAGCGCGTAGACGGGGGCCTTCCCCAGCCCGGCCAGCCGCGCGACGTAGACCGGGAGGAACAGGAGGAGGGGGGAGGCGATGAAGACCGAGGAGTAGGTCCCGGTGACCACGCCCACGACCATCACGAAGGCGAAGCCCTCCAGGGACGAGGTGGCCCCGTAGTTCACGAGGAAGAGCGTGAGGGCGGCCAGGAACACCGTCAGCGAGGTGCGGATCGACCGGGCCAGGGTCTGGTTGATGGAGGAGTCGATCAGGGAAGAGGAGGGGTGCTCCGACCGTCCCAGGTTCTCGCGGATCCGGTCGAAGACCACGATGGTGTCGTTCATCGAGTACCCGATCAGGGTGAGGAAGGCCGCGATGACCGGGAGGTTGATCTTGACGTGGGCCAGGCCGAGGGCGTCGCAGACCGCCACGGCGCCGAGCGTGATGAGCACGTCGTGCATGAGGGCGACGGCGGCCGCGAACCCGTAGGTGAAGTCCCGGAACCGGAAGCGCAGGTAGGCGATCTGCGCGAGGATCGAGAGGAGGACCGCGAGCATCGCCTGCTCGCGGAGCTGGACGGCCACGCCCGGGCCGATGAAGTCGCTCTGCGGGATGGGCTCCGAGGGCTCCAGGGCCGCGGCGGCCCGCCGGATGCGATCCAGCGCCTGCTCGTCCTGGGGGAGGCCGGTCGCGGCCCGGACGTCGAGGGGGGCCTTGAGGGCGCGCATCACCTCCTCGCGGAAGGTGAGGTCGCCGGCCGCGCTGGTGGTCCCGGTGACCTTCAGCGAGGAGATCCCGGGGCCGGCCGCGGGGCCCTTCTCGACCTTCAGCCCCTCGGGCTTCGTCACGATCCGCGCCGCCGAGAGCTTCGCGCGCACGGCCTCCGGGTCCACGCCCTCGCCCGCGAAGTTCAGGACCGCGGCGAAGGGGCGGTCCGGCTGCCCCTCGGCCCCCTCGATCTTCAGTTCCGAGATCGGGTGCGGGACGAGGTCCTTCGCGAAGAGGGCCTCGACCTTGCCGGTGAACTCCCGGCCGCTCTTCTCCGCCTCCCGGGCGTTCTCCCCCGAGAGCTGGGCGGTCACCTCGAAGCGGTCGCTGGCGCTGGAGAGGCTGATGTCCTCCGAGCTCGACCCGCGGGCCTTGATGGTCCGGACCTGCACCTCGCCGAGCTTCGCGGCCCCGATCCGGTCCTTCACGTCGTTGATGGTGAGGGGAGCCGTGAAGGAGAGGATCACGCGCTGCCCACCCGTGAACTCGAGGTCGTACTTGTCGTGCTCGGGGCGGATGGCGAAGGCCGCGGTCCCGAGGACGATGAGGACCAGCGAGACGGTGATCATCCGGGCCCGGCTCGCCATGAAGGGGAACTTCGAGGCGAAGGCCGGCATCATCCGGAACTCGGTCAGGATCCCCTTCTCCAGGCCCCAGAGGAACAGGGTCCGCGTCACGTAGAGGGCCGTGAACATCGAGATGACGAGGCCCAGGATGAGCGTGAGGGCGAAGCCCTTGATGGGCCCGGTCCCCACCCAGTACAGGATGGCCCCGGTGATGATCGTGGTCAGGTTGCTGTCCACGATCGTGACGAAGGCCCGGTCGTAGCCGGCGGAGATCGCCTGGAGGAGCCCCTTCCCGGCCGCCTTCTCCTCGCGGATCCGCTCGTTCACGAGGATGTTGGCGTCCACGGCCATGGCGAGCGTGAGGATGAGGCCCGCGATGCCCGGGAGCGAGAGGGTGGCGTCGAGGAACAGCAGGACGCCGAGCGTCATGACCAGGTTCAGGACGACGGCGAAGTTCGCGACCCAGCCCGCTCCCCTGTAGTAGATGGCCATGAAGAGGAGGACGAGCGCGGTCGCGATCGCGATGGAGAGGCCGCCCCGCCGGACCGCGTCCTCCCCGAGGCCGGGCCCGACGACGAAGGAGGAGACCTCCTCCGGCGTGACGGACAGGGAGCCCGACTGGAGGACGGTGACGAGGCCCTGGGCCCCCTTCTCGGTGTAGCGGCCGGTGATCCGGCCGCTCCCGGGGAGCTTCGACTGGAGCTCGGGGGCGATCTCCACCTTCCCGTTGAGGACGATGGCCATGTGCCGGTGGACGTTCGCCCCGGTGTAGTCCCCGTAGGGGGTCCCCCGCTCCGGGATGATCTTGAAGTGCACGGCGTAGTAGCCGGGGGACTCCGGGTCGGGCTCGACCCATGTGGAGGCCAGGTCCCTCCCGGTCCAGAGGAACTGGTCCTCGGCCCGCCGCCGGGCTTCCTTCGCCTCCTCGACCCTGCGGCGCAGGTCGGCGAGCTCCGGCTCGGGCTTCCCGGCGGCCACGGCCTCGGCGAGCGCCTTCTCCGCGGCCTCGTGCTCGGCCCGCGGCCTCTCCTCCGGCACCTCGAGGAGGCGGTCCGGGACGCCGAACTTCTCCGTCCCGCCCTCGGGGTTGACGGCGACCCAGCGGTAGCCCGGGGTGGGGACGTAGCTCCCCTTCTTCGCCTTCTCCTCCCGCTCCCGCCGCGCGCGCTCCGCGGGCTCCAGCCCCGCCCCCTGCCCGCCGGGGCCCCGGTCGGACACCATGTGGAACTCGAGGGTGCCGACCTGCTTCATCAGCGCCTTGATGCGGTCGATCTCCTCCTTGCCCCGGCCGGGGAGGTCCACCGTGAACTGGCCCTCGCCGGGGGTGATCTGGATCTCCCCGAGGCCGAGCCGGTCGAGGCGGAAGCGGATGACCCGGATGGCCTCCTCGAGGACCTCGGCCTGCTTCTGCCCCTCGCCGGCGGGGACGCGAAAGGTGATCGAGGCCCCCCCCTTGAGGTCGAGGCCGTACTTCACGCCGTACTCCTGCCCGTGCTGGACCCCGTAGACGAACCAGGGCACGGCGGTCGTCGCGAGCACGACCGCGGCGATCGTCAGGAAGCGGCTGCGGAGCGTCGTCTGCATCGGGTCCTATTTCTTTCCTGCGCCCTCGGCGGCCTGGGCGGCCGGTTCGGTCACCACGTCGGCGACGGCGGCGCGGGTGACCCGCACGCGGACGTCCGGGTTCTCGGAGATCCTGAGGGTAAGCTCCCCCTCGCGCACGTCCACCACGGTCCCGTAGAGGCCGCCCGAGGTGACGACCCGGTCGTGCTTCTTGAGGGCCCCCAGCATGCGCCGGCGCTCCTTCTCCTGCTTCGACTGGGGCCGGAGGATGAGGAAGTAGAAGATGAGGAAGATCGCAGCGAAGGGCACGAGCATCCCGAGCGGACTCGAGGCCGGTGCGCCGGGCGCCGCCTGAAGCAGGAGGAATCCGATGCGGTCGCTCACGATATGGTCATCCTGC
>CAZKTF010000140.1:6896-7716 GCA_964555565.1 uncultured Planctomycetota bacterium
AGTAGAAGATGAGGAAGATGACCCCGATGAACAGGGGGAACTTGAGATTCTCCAGCGAGGAGGGAGGCGGAACCGCGTCGCCGGCTCCGGGAGGGTCCTGCAGCGCGGCGAGGACCGCGGACTGCAGCGTCGGTACCATGGAGGGGGCTCCCCGGGGAACGCGGCGGGAGGCGCGCCGCAGGGGCGACGATTCCTGCGGCGCGGCCCGCGGAAAGAGGTCGAATCCTAGTGCCCCGCCGGCCGGGCTCCAAGGGATCCAGCGGCGGAGGTCGCGGGGCGGCTGCGGGTCGTACGGATCGGAACGGCGGGTAAGGGTATGGGGAGGGGGATGGGCAACAGTACGTGCGCGGGAGTGCCTTCTGCCCCTACCCCTACCCGTACCCCTACCCGGCTCCCGCCGCTCCCCTGGACCAGGGGGGCGAGCGCGGCAGGCCCTTCTCTAGGAGCGGCATGCGCGTCCTGGTCGCCATGAGCGGGGGGGTCGATAGCAGCGTCGCCGCGGCGCTGCTCCGCCGCGAGGGGCACGAGGTGGTGGGGCTGTTCCTCCGGGGCGCCGGGGGGGCCGCCGGGGGGGAGGCGGCCCCCCCGCAGCGGGGCGGCCGGTCCCACGGCTGCTGCTCCGCCGAGGACGCGGAGGACGCCCGGCGGGTGGCGGACCTCCTCGGGGTCCCCTTCTACGCCGCCGACTTCGCCGACGGCTTCGAGGGGCTCGTGGAGGACTTCGTGGCGGAGTACCTCCGCGGGCGGACCCCGAACCCCTGCGTGCTGTGCAACCGGGACCTCAAGTTCGGGCGGGCACTGGCCTGGGCGGGGGCCGCGG
>CAZKTF010000140.1:7726-9531 GCA_964555565.1 uncultured Planctomycetota bacterium
ACGCGAGGTCGGGGGCGCGGGAGGGCCGGGCGGGGCTCCGGGCCGGGGCGGACGCGGACAAGGACCAGTCCTACGTCCTGTTCCCGCTCGCCCAGGAGGCGCTCCGGCGCGCCGTGTTCCCCCTCGGGGAGATGCGCAAGGAGGAGGTCCGGGCCGTGGCGCGGGACCTCGGCCTCCCGACGGCGGAGAAGCCGGAGAGCCAGGAGCTCTGCTTCGTCCAGGGGGACTGGCGGGACCTCCTCCGCGCGCGGGCCGGGGCGTCCCTCGCCCCCGGGACCTTCGTGGACCGCAAGGGGAACGAGATGGGGCGCCACGGGGGGGCGGCGCTCTTCACGGTGGGGCAGCGGCGCGGGCTTGGCTTAGCCGCGGGGAGGCCGCTCTACGTGACCGCCATCGACGCGGCCTCGGGGCGGGTGACGCTGGGGGACCCCGCCGACCTGGACGCCCGCACCGTCCTGGTGGGCGGGTGGAACCCCGTGAGCGCCGGGGCCCCGCTCCCGGGGGACCCGCCGCTTCGGGGTCGCGCGAAGGTCCGGCGGAACCACCCGGCCGCCCCGTGCGCGGCGGAGGGGCTCGGGGGCGGACGGGTCCGCCTGCGCTTCGACCCGCCGGTGCGGGCCGCGGCGCCGGGCCAGTCCGCCGTCCTCTACGACGAGGGGGGCTGGGTCCTCGGCGGGGGCTGGATCGAGGGGACGGCCCCGTGACCGCCTACAGGACGGCCCGGAGCTCCGGGGCGGGCCGGAAGGAGACGCTGCGCGAGGCCGGGATCCGCACGGGGGACTGGTTCCGCGGGTCGCGCCCGGCGCGGGCGCGGCGGCGCTTGACCAGGAAGGTTCCGAAGCCGCGGATCTTGACGCTCCCGTCCCGCTTGAGCCCCCTCTGGACCGCGCGCAGCACCGCGGCCACGGCGCGGTCCGCCGCCAGCGCGCTCGACCCTTCCAGCAGCCTCGCCACGACCTCGACCAGCTCGGCGCGGTTCATGGGACCTCCCCGGGGATGACACGGCTCCCCCGGATCCTACGCGCCGGGGCGGCGCTCCTCCTCGCCGGGGCGGCCGGCGCGGCCTTCCTGGCGCGTTCGGGGGCGCCGCTCGTGCGCGTGCTCTGCGTGGACCGCTCCCGGAGCGTCGGGGCGGGCGGCCCGGGCGAGGAGGCGGCCCGCGACCTGGCGGAACGGGACCTGGGGTCCCGCGACCGGATCGCCCTCCTGTACTTCGGGGCGTCGCCGGCCGCGGTCGAACCGCCGTGGGATTGGAGGGGGACGAAGTACGTCGTTCCCCCGGTGGACGCCGGGGAGACGGACATCGGCGCGGCGATCCGCGCCGCGCTCGCGCTCGTGCCGGAGGGCGCCCGCGGCGAGATCCTCGTGGCGACGGACGGTCGCGCCACGCGCGGGGACACGGCGGCCGCTCTCGCCGAGGCGCGCCGGCGCGGGGTTGCGGTCCGTGCGTTCCCCCTCGGCGCCTCGGGGGTCCCGCCCCGCGTCGCGGCGATGGAAGCCCCGGGGCAGGCGCGCGGCGGGGACCGTCTCCCCATCACCGTGGTGATCGCCGGGAGCGCGGGGGGCGAGGGGCGCGTGGTCCTGGAGGACCTGGCGGCCGGGGCGCGGGAGGAGCGGGAGTTCCGGATCCCCGAGGGGGGCCGGGCCCGCGTCTCCTTCGCCCGCCCGGCGGGGCCCCCCGGGGTCGCCCGCTTCCGCGCCGCCGTGGGGGCGGAAGGGACGGCGGGGCCGGTCGTTGCGGAGGCGGCGGTCCTCGTGGAGGGCGCGGCCGCCGTGCTCCGGCTCGGGCGCGTCCCGGCGGGGCC
>CAZKTF010000141.1:0-9466 GCA_964555565.1 uncultured Planctomycetota bacterium
GTAGATGTTGGCGAAGCCGTAGGGGTCGCAGTCGGTGAAGGCGTAGACGGGGATCCTGATCTCGTCGGTGAGGCGACGGATGAAGCGCCGGCAGGCCCGCGTGGGGACCCCCCCCATCTCGACGAGGATGCTGTTGGTCTTCCGCCAGTACTCTCCCGTGTTGAGGCGGTCGAAGGTGCCGCCGGTCTCGATGACCAGCACGAACCGCGCCTTCGTCTCGAACCCGAGGTGCTCGACGTTGGAGGGCACCGTGTAGGCCCCGGAGCCGAAGCGCGTGCAGTCGATCCGCACCTCCTCGTCCGAGTTCCGGCGGCGGTCGATGATGGTCAGCGCCCCCGCCACGGAGCCCCCGTGCTCCTCCGGCTTGAAGCGGAGCATCTCGCGGTTCACGCCGTGCACGGAGAACATCGCCTCGATGTCGTCCATCACCGTGTCGGACTCCTGCTGCTCGTCGAACCGGGCGTCGCCCCAGTTCTTGGAGATGTAGTAGGCCTCCCTCTTGGTGGCCTCCTCGTCCTCGAGGACGTGCTGGCGGGAGAGGGCCATCATCCGGAGCGTCTGGGCGAAGGACTTCGCCGTGTTGACCGTGAGCGTGCGGACGGCCTTGCGCCGCCCGATCTCGAAGTAGCCGACCTTCTCGTCGTAGCGCACGTTGGCGAGCGCCCGGATCGGGAAGTCCAGCTCGGGCCTCTTCTTCGCGAGGATGGAGCCGTGGACCTCGCGGGCCACCCGGTCCACCGCCTTGAGCACGGTGTTGTCGCGGGTGTCGAGCTTGCGGCGGGGCCTGGCGCCGGCCATGGGCGGTCCTTTCGAGGCGACGGCGGGCGGGGGGCCCGCCGCAATGACGGCGGGCGGGGGGACCCCGGGGGTTTCGAGGCTTGCCAGCGGCAAGCCAAGCCCGGGGAGCCCCGGCCCGACTTCTCACAGACACACGGCGGGCGGGGCAAGCCCCGCCCCTACAACGGCAACGGCGGGCGTGCTGCACCCGCCCCTACGTGCTCCGGCTCTTCTCCAGGATGTCGGTCAGGTTGCGGGTCGCGGTCTTCTCCGCCTTCTCGTCGAGGTCGAGGATCTCCTTCAGCGCGATGACGATGTGCGGGAGGTAGGCCGCGATGTAGTCCTTCTTCCTCTGGACGTCCACCATCCGCCGCTGCCGCGAGAGGTGGCGGCCCAGCTCCCGCCCGCACTCCATCACCGCGAGCCGGATCTCCTTCAGGATCTCCGGGTAGTGCGCGATGGCCTCCTTCGACTCGCTCGTGAAGGGGACCCAGACCGAGGCCAGGTGCACGAACACGAGGAGCGGTCCCCCCGGGAGCGCCCCCCGCGCCTGGTCCACGCCGTAGTTCCGCCAGGGGCAGGAGAGGACCGCCTTGGTGACGGCGCAGGCGGACTGCTGGTAGAGGAGCGGGACCCGGTTCGCGAAGCGGTACAGCGAGGCGAGGTCCTCCTGCGCGATCCCCTCCCCGCCCCAGGCCACCCCGGCCTCCACCACGAAGGGGTTCCCGCGGTAGACCGCGGGGGGCCGGGTGACCGCGTGGGCGAAGGCCCCGGGGCGCTGGCGCCGCAGCGCCGCCAGGACGGCGTCCTGCCCGATGGGGACGACGCAGTCCGTGGGCGGGTTCTGGATCCGCACCTGGGACAGCGCCCGGTGGAGCCGGTCGGCCTCCTCCCGGGCGATGCGGGAGACCCAGGCCGTGGGCGAGAGCCCCGCGATCCGGCAGATCTCCGCGGCGGTCCTCGGCGACACACGGGAGAACTCCGAGTAGAGGAACGGCTTCAGCTGCCGCGCGCGGGTCCCCTTCAGCATCTGGATGAGCATCCCCAGCTCCACGCCGTAGGGATGGGGCTGGATCTCGCGCCCCTGCCGCGGGAGGCTCCTGCTCGCGCGCTCGATCAGGGTCTCCCCGCCCTCCGGGTCCCGGTAGCGGATCGTCGCGTGCGGGTTGGCGAGCGCCGTCTGCCGGAGGTAGTCGTCTACGCTCTTCGCCCCCTTCTGGTACCTGGCCTCCAGCTCGATCTCCACCCGCGTCCCCGAGCCCTTGTCCCAGGGGCGCTCCTCGTCGAGCGCGACCTCCGGGATGTTGCGCCGGAGGTCCATGTGCATCTCGATGTAGTGGGCGGGCTTCTTCGCGTGGGTCTTCGACCAGATCCGTACCGGCTTCCCCGTGGTGAGCTGCCCGTACATCCCGGCGGCGGAGATCCCGATGCCTTGCTGCCCGCGAGCCTGGATTCTTCGATGGAACTTCGATCCGTAGAGGAGCTTGCCGAAGATCTTCGCGACCTGGGCGCGGACGATGCCGGGCCCGTTGTCCTCGACGGCGACGACGTACCGCTCGGGCGCGGCCGTCGCCCCGCGGCGCTTCGGGCCCACCTCCCCTTCCTCCCCGGCCGGCGCCGGCCTCGCGGGGGCGCCCTCCAGGAGCGGGAGGTCCTCGTCCTTCGCCGGCCCCCCCTCCTCGGAGTGGCCCTCGACGCGGCGGATCTCCACGAGGACCTCGGGGAGGATCCCGGCCTCCTCGCAGGCGTCCAGCGCGTTGTCCACGGCCTCCTTGACGGCGGTGAGGAGGGCCTTGCGCGGGTTGTCGAAGCCGAGGAGGTGGCGGTTCTTGGTGAAGAACTCGCTGACGGAGATCTCGCGCTGGCGCCCCGCCATCTCCTCGGCGGTGGCCGGGGCGGGAGGGGCAGAGGGGTCAGACCCCGGGCGCCGAGTGGACGCGGGGTGCTGCGCGCCTTTCCGGCGCCGGTCGGAGGGGTCAGACCCCGGGCGCCGAGTGGACTTGACGTGCTGCGCGCCTTTCCGGCGCCCGAGGTCAGACCCCTGGGGCTTCGCCTTCTCCGCGGCGAAGAGGAGGGCCTGCTTCCCGGGTGCGGAACTGGCCGGCATGGCGTGAAAGTACACCGGGGGTCTGACCCCTAGTTGGCGCGGCCGAGGAACTCGCCGGTGCGGGTATCGACGCGGATCTTCTCGCCCTGCTCGATGAAGAGCGGGACCTTGACGACGATCCCCGTCTCCACCTTGGCGGGCTTGAAGACGTTGGACACGGTGTCCCCGCGCACGCCGGGGTCCGTCTCCGTCACGGTCAGGACCACCGACGACGGCAGGTCGATGCCGATGGGCTGCCCGTCGTGGAAGGTGATCTTCGCCTCGTCGTTCTCCCGGAGGTACCGGACGGCGTCCCCGACCTGGTCCTCGGTGAGGATGATCGTCTCGTAGGACTGGGGGTCGTAGAAGGCGTAGCCCGCGGGGTCCTTGTAGGAGTACTGGACGGTCTTCATGTCGAGG
This sequence comes from uncultured Planctomycetota bacterium, assembly GCA_964555565.1. Classification (GTDB taxonomy): domain Bacteria; phylum Planctomycetota; class JAJSAM01; order JAJSAM01; family JAKLKS01; genus CAZKTF01. The sequence continues at coordinate 3,284 of CAZKTF010000141.1, forward strand.
AAGGCGGTCTCCACGGTCTCCGTGGACCGGAACCGGCGCTGGAGCTTGGAGCCGGTCTTGATGTTCTTCATGGTGGCCTGCACCATCCCGCGCCAGTTCCCCGGCGTGATGTGCTGGGCCTCCGTGACCGCGAAGAGCTCCCCCTCGATGACGAGGATCATCCCGCGCTTGATCTCGGTGGCGTTCGGCACGGCGAATCTCCTCTGGTGGATGGAGTGAAGACCGGCCAGCGTAGCGGCCTCCCTCGGGGCCAAGAAGGAATCGGATGGCGTCGAGCCAAGGGGTCAGACCCCAGGCGCCGAGGGCACTCGGGGCCCGGCGACACTCCGTGGCGCCTGAGGTCAGACCCCTACACCGGCTGCAGAGCCAGAGCGGTGGGCGCCTCCTCCGGCACGGGGGCGGCCGCCTCCGCCTCGTCCCGCGCGGCGGCCCGGCGGCGGGCCCGCACGACCAGCGCGGCGGCGAGGAGCCGGGTCACCGGCGGGGTCAGCTCGACCTCGATCTCCTCGATGCCGGGGACGAGGTTCGCGGCCCGCTCCTCGGGCCGCCGTCGGCGCGGGACCCACAGCCGCCCCAGGCTCTCCAGCCGGTCCGCCAGGGCCGGGTGGGCGGAGAGGGAAGGCTCGGGCGCCTCCCGCACCTCCCGGAGCGTGCGCCGCCGGTCGTCGGGGTGGAGCGCGCGGACCGCCTCGCGGAACTCGAGGAAGAGGTTCCGCGGGAGCTCGGCCCGGGCGAGGGCGGCGGCCACGCGCCTGGAGGCCAGGCGGCGGAACAGGGCGCGCGTCGCCGCGGACTTGAGGAGCGCGCGGGCGTAGACCGTGGGCCCGCAGACCTCCGCCGCCAGCGCGTCGGCGCGGGTCTCCTGCCAGCGGCGCAGCCGCGCCGTCCCCCGGGCGAAGAACCACCCGTAGAGCCGCACCCAGAGGTAGACGGGGTTGAACCAGCGCAGCGTCCCCATCCGATCGAACACCGCGCGGAACCCGCGGAGCCGGGCCGCGATCACCTCGAGCCTCTCCCCCCGGTCCACGTCCCGCCCGAGGAAGTGCCCGAACTCGTGGACCAGGATCGCCTCCAGTTCCGGGACCGTCTGGGACCGGAAGGCCGGGAGGCCGAGGACCAGGACCTTCACGGGCCTCGTGTAGAGGATGCCGCCGCGGAAGACCCGGGTGACGCCGACGTTGGGCATGGCGGCGATCCGGACCTCGCCCACGGGACCGATCCCGGCCGCGGTGCGCGCGGACTCCACGAGGGCGAACAGGCGCGGCGCCTCCTCCCGCGTGAGCAGGCGCCCCGGCGCGTCCCCCCGCGCCCGGGCCCGCGCCGAGAGGAGGAGCAGCACGAGCATGGCCGACGCCCAGAAGGCGATGGCGGGGTTCTCGGCGGAGCGGATCCCGGCCACGGCGAGGATCGGGAGGCCCACGAACAGGACCGCCATCGAGACGTAGTAGGACGCGGTCAGCGCCAGGTAGGCGCGACGCACCCCTGCGCCCGGGCGCCGGTCCCCGTTGGTCGGCACGGGGGAATTGTACCCCGGGGGCGGGCCGGAGCGCGCCCCCGGGGGGCTAGACCTCCGCCACGACGATCCGCGAGTCGTCCCCGAGGCCCGGGTCGCGGACCGCGACGCGTCGGAAGCCGGCCGCCCGCACCGCGTTCGTGGCCTCGCGGGCGGGGTGGCAGCGCCCCTCGGCCGTGGTCAGGAGGAGCTGGAGGTCGTAGAGGGCGTTCTCGAGCGGCGCGACCCGGCGGTCGTCGAGGAAGCGGTCCCGGACGAAGAGCCTCGCCCCCGGCCGGAGCGCCTTGCGGACGCGCCGGAGCAGCCGCCGCCCGACCTCGAGCGAGTGGGCGTGGAGGGCGTCGGCCAGGAAGGCGGCCTCGTACCGGCCGGAGGGGATGGGGGTCTCGAAGAGGTTCCCGGACACGAGCCGGATCCGCTTCGCCTCCGGCTTCCCGCGGAGGAACTCCTCCCCCACGGCCACGGCGGCCGGGGAGTCCATCACCGTGATCTGGAGTCTCGGGTTCGCCCGCGCGAAGTGGTAGGCGAAGACAGCCGGACCGTCGCCGAGGAGGAGGAGGGTGCGGCGTCCGTCCAGGTCCACGGCGTTCGAGAGCACGGGGGCCCAGCGCCGGGCGGAGTCGCGGCGCGCCCGAGCGGCCAGCAGGGCCGCCGGGTCGTCGGAGGACTCGCCGGTGAGGACCGCCGGCCTCCCCGACCGGACGCTCTCCTCCAGCGCGGCCCAGGCCCGGAACCGCCCCGCCCGGTGCCGCAGAAGCGCCGAGAGGCTGTGCTCCCCCTCGTCCGTGAGGAGGTCCCGCACGCCCGGGGCGAGGCGGAGCCTGCGCCCCTCGCGCTCCAGCAGGCGCATCCCGAGCAGGACGCGCAGGAGGCGCTCCGTCGCCTCCGGGTCGGTGCCGAGGCGGCGCGCCACGGCCGACGGGGTCGCGCGGCGCCCCGAGAGGGCCTCGAACACGCCGAGGGCCGTCGCCGCCAGGAGCGCGCGCGCGGCGTGGAAGGAGGTGACGTCGAGGACGTCGCGGGCGGACGGGACGCGGCGCACCATCTCGATCCCCCTCCCGCGGGCGCGGGCGACGGAGGCCGGAGGCCGGCCGGCGGCGTGCCCGGTGCACGCGGCCCGGCCGTGTCGGTCGAGTATGCTATCCTCTCGGCGGCTCGTCGTGGAGCGTCGCCTCGGGAGTCGGAGGAAGACCTGCGGGCGGGGCCGGCGCCGCCGAACGCGCTGCGCCCCCGCCGGTTGCACTCCGCCGTCGGCCGACGCTCCGCGGCGCGCGGGTCTGCGCCCGGGTGCCTGCGTTCCCGCCCGTGCGCCCGTCGTCGCGAACAGCCGCCCGCTGTACCGCAAGAGCGATCAGGCCGATCTAAGGATGGAAGCCACGCCGCCACGCGGAGCGCCGCCCAAGGGCACGGCGCGCGCGCAGGAAGTACCGGCGGTCGGAGCGGAGGCAAACGCCCCGGGACCCCGAGGAGGCTCGTCGCCAACCGCATGCGCGAATCGAATCGAGAAGAGGTCGAGAGGGGCTGCCGGATGTTCGGCTGCACCGAGGCCGAGTGGAACGACTGGCACTGGCAGCTCCGGAACCGCCTTCGGACGCTGCCGCAGGCCGAGAGGCACTTCCGCCTCTCCCCCGCCGAGCGCATCGGGATCGAGCGTTCGGAGGGGAGGCTGGCGATGGGCATCACGCCCTTCTACGCGTCCCTCATGGACCCCGAGGACCCCGCGGACCCCCTGCGGCGGACCGTCATGCCGCACGCGAAGGAGTTCGCGCTCGTCCGCGAGGACATGCGCGACCCCTGCGGGGAGGAGGAGGACGAGGTCGTCCCCGGCCTGGTCCACCGGTACCCTGACCGCGTCCTGTTCCTCCCGCTCAACCAGTGCCCGGTCTACTGCCGCTACTGCACCCGGAAGCGCTGGGTCGGGCAGCCGGAGCCGATCATCGACCTCGAGCGGCTGGAGCGGGTGGCCGAGTACCTGGAGAAGCACCCGAAGGTCCGCGACGTCCTCATCTCGGGGGGAGACCCGCTCATCCTCAGCGAGGGGCGCCTGGAGGTCCTCCTCTCCCGGCTGCGGCGGATCAAGAGCATCGAGATCCTGCGCATGGGGACGAAGGTGCCCCCCACGCTGCCCATGCGGATCACCCCGGAGCTGACGGCGATGCTCCGGAAGTACCACCCGCTCTGGATCAACGTCCACATGACCCACCCCCGGGAGCTCACCCCCTCCGTCGTGGAGGCCCTCGGGAACCTCGTGGACGCCGGGATCCCCCTCGGCTCCCAGACCGTCCTCCTCAAGGGGGTGAACGACAACCCCGACACGATGAAGAAGCTCATGCAGGGGCTCGTCCGGGCGCGGGTGCGGCCCTACTACATCTACCAGTGCGACCTCGTCACGGGGGCCGCGCACTTCCGCACCGAGGTGATGAAGGGGGTCGAGATCATCGAGCACCTCCGCGGCCACACCACCGGGTTCGCCGTCCCGCAGTTCGTCCTCGACGGCCCGGGGGGCGGCGGCAAGATCCCGTTGAACCCTGAGTACGTCGTGTCCCGCGAGGACGGCAAGATCGTCCTCAGGAACTACGAGGGGAAGGTCTACGAGTACTTCGAGCCGGCGGGACGCCGCCGCCGCCAGCCGCCGCGGGTGCCCATGGCCCCGGAGGAGGCGCCGGGGTCCGCGGTCGCGCAGCCCCCCGCCGCGCGCGCCTCCTCGGGCGCTTCCGCCGCAGAGGGCTAGTCCCTGCGGATCGCGGTCTGCGCGAACCGCAAGGGCGCGCCGGCCCCGCCGGGGGCCGCGCCCGGGTTCGACGCCGAGTGGGACGCCCCCTCCACGGTCGAGGCCGTGGCCGCCGCGATCCGCGGCCGCCACGAGGTCGTCGGGATCGTCGAGGGGGACGCCGCCGCCATGGACGCCTTCCGGGCGCTCCGTCCCGACCTCGTGTTCAACATGGCCGAGGGGGCCGGGGGCCGCGACCGCGAGGGACGCATCCCCGCCGTCCTCGAGATGCTCGGGATCCCCTACACGGGGAGCGACCCGGTCACGCTGGGGGTCGGCCTCGACAAGCATCTCGCCAAGCAGGTCCTACGGCAGGGCGGCGTCCCGGTCCCCGACTCCGAGGTCGTCCCCCCCGGCGCGAGGCCTTCCTGGCGGAGGTTCCCGGCCGTCGTGAAGCCCCTCCACGAGGGGAGCGGGATCGGGGTGCGCTCCTCGAGCCTCGTCCGCGACGCGCGGGGGCTGCGGGCCGAGGTGGCGCGCGTCCACGGGGAGCAGCGGCAGCCGGCGCTGGTCGAGGAGTTCCTCCCGGGGCGGGAGTTCACCGTGGCGCTGCTGGGGAACGGGCGCTCCCTCCGGGTCCTCCCGGTCGTCGAGGTCCTCCTCGAGAACCTTCCCCCGGGGGTCCCCCGCATCTACGGCTACGAGGCCAAGTGGGTCTACGACACCCCCGACGGGGCGCTCGAGATCCACCGCTGCCCGGCGCGGGTCCCGGCGCCGCTGCGCGCGGCGCTCGCCGCCGGGTCGCGGCGGGCCTTCGGGGCGCTCGGGTGCCGGGACTGGTGCCGGATCGACTGGAGGTGCGACCGCCGGGGCCGCCCGCGGGTCCTGGAGGCGAACCCCCTCCCGGGGATCATCCCCGAGCCCGAGGCCCACTCCTGCTTCCCCGCCGCGGCCCGCGCCGCGGGGATGTCCTACGGGGACCTCGTCCTCGCCGTCGTGGACGCGGCCGCCCGTCGATACGGGTTGCCCGACGGCAGAGGCGGGTAGGGGTAGGGGTAGGGCAGCGGATGCCGTCGCGCATTCCCTACCCCTACCCGTACCCCTGCCCTTGCCCGCCGCTCGGCCTCCGGGCCGGGCGTTCTTCGTCCCCGGACGCCGGTAGAGGATCCTCGGAGGGATGCGCGTCACGGTCGCCTTCAACCTCGCCCCCCCCGGCGGCGCCGGCCGGGACCGCGCGTCCGACCGCGGGGTCGAGGACGCCGCCCGGGCCGTGGCCGCGGCGCTGCGGGCGCGCGGGCACCGGGTCCACGTCGCGGGCCTCGGCGCGGAACGCGGGGCGTGGCGGCGCCTCCTCGGGATCCCCCTCCCCGACGCGGTCTTCAACCTCTTCGAGGGGATCCACGGGCGGGCCGAGAGCGAGCCCGCGCTCCCCGCCCTCCTCGAGGCCCTCGGGGTCCCCTTCACCGGGAGCCCCCCCTCGGCCCTCTCGCTCGCGCTCCGCAAGGACCGGGCGCGCGCGGTGATCGCCGCCGCCGGGGCGCGCGTCCCCCGCGCCGCCGTCGCCGGGCGCGCCGGGGACCTCGACCTCGGAGGTGTCCCGGCCCCCTGGATCCTCAAGCCGGCCGCGACGGACGCGAGCCAGGGGATCGACCGGGGCTCGGTCACCTCCGACCCGGCCGCCGCGCGGCGGCGGGCCGGGCGGCTGCTCCGCCGGTACGGGCCGCCGGTCCTCGCGGAGGAGTTCGTCCCCGGGAGGGAGGTCCAGGTCGGCCTCCTTGGGCGCGGGCTGGAGACGATGCTCCCTCTCCGGGAGGTGGACTACGCGGGGGTCCCGGCCGGGGTGCCCCGCATCCTCACCTACCGGGCGAAGTGGTCCCCGCGGAGCCGGGAGTACCTCCGCACGCCGACCCGGCCGGCCCGCGGGCTCGCCCCCGCCGCGGCGGCGCGGGCGCGCCGGGCC
>CAZKTF010000142.1:0-1069 GCA_964555565.1 uncultured Planctomycetota bacterium
AGGGCCTGCGCCCCCGGCGGGGCCGGGGCGGGGGCGGGTCCGGGGAACGGGGGCGGCGCGGCGTCCGCGGCGCGCGCGCTCGCGTAGAGGAGGCCCGTGGCCGCGAACAGGACGAGGAGGCCCGAGCCCCCGAGGCTCACGAAGGGGAGCGCGATCCCCTTCGTGGGGACGCAGGCCGTGACCACGGCCACGTTGATGGCGGCCTGGAGTCCGACCCAGAGGGTCACCCCGAGGGAGACGAGGAAGGCGAAGCGGTGCCCCCGCTCGAGCGCACGGAGGCAGACCCGCGCCCCGGCCCGCACGTAGAGGGCGTAGAGGAGAACGACGAGGAGCGTCCCGGCGAGGCCCAGCTCCTCGCCGATCACCGGGAGGATGAAGTCGGAGGAGCTCTCCGGCAGGAAGAGGAGCTTCGCCGTCCCCGCCCCGAGCCCGTGCCCGACGAGCCCGCCGGACCCCAGCGCCAGGAGGGACTGGTGGACCTGGTACTGGGCCTGGCCGGAGCCGGTGAGCGGCGAGAAGCGGTCCCGGAACTCGTCCAGCCGGGACGCCACGTGGCAGGCCAGCACCGGGATCGCCGGGATCGAGGCGAGGAGGAGGTGGCGCATCCGGATCCCGCCCACGATGAGGAGCGCCGTCCCGAGGGCCGCGAGGAACAGCGCGGTCCCGAAGTCCGGCTCCACGAGGACCAGGACCGCGAGCCCGCCCACGGCCCCGGCCGCGGGCAGGAACCCGCGGCAGAAGTCGCCGAGCCGCTCCCGCGCGTCGCAGAGCCAGGTGGCGACGAAGACCAGGAGGGAGAGCTTGGCCAGCTCCGAGGGCTGGAAGGAGAACTCCCCCGCCCGGAACCACCGGGTGGCCCCCTTGATCCGGGTCCCGGCCAGGAGCACCGCCACGAGGAGGACCGCCGTGAGCACGAGCAGCGGGCGGGAGTGCCGCTTCCAGGCGTCGAGGGGGACCCGCACGGTCACCACCATGGCCAGGAGCCCCAGGAGCGCCCAGGCGAGCTGCCGCTTGAGGTAGTAGGTCCCGTCCCCGGTCCGGAGGTCCGCCACCACCGAGGAGGAGGAGT
>CAZKTF010000142.1:1079-9421 GCA_964555565.1 uncultured Planctomycetota bacterium
TCAGGACGCCGAGCGCGGTGAGCGCGAGCGCCGCGAGGACCGCGGCGCGGCCCCAGGGCTCCGCCGCGGCGGGTACGGCCGCGGCGCGGGCGGGGGGGGCGCTCATCGGGCCTTGGCCACGGCGAGCGTGACGACGGCGAGGATGGCCGCGCAGATCCACAGGCGCGCCACCACCTGCGTCTCCTTCCACCCGCCGAACTGGAGGTGGTGGTGCCAGGGGGCGCAGCGGAAGACCCGCGTGCGGGTCCGCTTGTACCAGCCCACCTGGATGAGGACCGAGAGGGCCTCCCACACGAACACCCCGCCCGCCAGCGCCAGCGCCCAGGCCTGCCGGGAGGCCAGCGCCGCCACGGCGAGCCCGCCGCCGATGGCCAGCGAGCCGGTGTTCCCCATGAAGACCGAGGCCGGGTGGCAGTTCCACCAGAGGAAGCCGACGCATGCCCCTCCCAGGGCCGCGAGGAACACGGCCAGCTCCCCCGCCCCGGGCACGTAGGACATGTGGAGGAAGGAGGCCCAGTCGTGGCGCCCGGCGGCGTAGGCGAGCGGCGCCAGCGCCAGCGCGGCCATGGCGGAGCAGCCCGCGGCCAGGCCGTCCAGCCCGTCGGTCAGGTTGACGGCGTTGGAGGAGCCCACGACCACGAACATCCCGGCCACGAGGTAGAAGCCGCCGAGGTCCACCGCCGCCGCCCGCGCCAGCGGGAGGTCCACGACCCCCGCGGGGGCGTCCCCGTCCGCGTGCAGCCAGAGGGTGCCCACCACGAGGAGCGCGACGAGCCCCTGGCAGGCGATCTTCGTCCGCGCGGCCATCCCCTTGGAGTCCGGGACCGTCAGCTTCATCCAGTCGTCCGCGGCCCCGAGGACGCCGAGCGCGAGGGTGGTCCAGAGCGCCAGGAGGACCGCCAGGTTGTCCAGGCGGCCGAAGAGCAGCGTGGCCGTGGCCACCGCCGCCAGGATGAGGACCCCGCCCATGGTGGGCGTCCCCCCCTTCCCGGAGACGAGGAGGATCCCGTTCAGGCGCTCCGAGTCGGTCCGGATGTTCTCCCCCACCCGGCGCGCGCGGAGCCAGGCGATGACCGAGGGGCCGAGGACGAGGCAGACGAGGAAGGCGGTGACCGCGGCGCACAGGGCCCGGAAGGTGATGGTCCGGAAGGCCCCGAACCCGGGGACCCACTCCTCGAGGCCCAGGAGGAGCCGGATCACACCGCCTCCCGCCGGCCCTCGCCCCCGGCCTTCGCCTCCCCGGCCGCGAGCCGGGACCGGAGCGCCGACGCGAGGCGGTCCAGTTCCGCCGCGCGGGAGCCCTTGAGGAGGACCACGTCCCCGGGCGAGGGGAGGAAGGCCGGGCCCTCGAGCGCGAACTCCACGCTGGGCGAGCAGAGGACGCGGTCCCTGGGGAGTCCCGCGTCGAGCGCCGCGGCCACCGCGTGGCGGGCCTGCTCCCCCACCGCCCAGACGAAGTCGGCGCAGGCGGCCGCGCGCCGGCCGATCCGCCGGTGCTGCTGCTCCGCAGCGTCCCCCAGCTCGCGCATGTCGCCGAAGACGAAGACCCGCCGCCCGTCGGTCACCGTGGCGGAGAGCTCCTCGAGCGCGGCCTCCACGCTCGCCGGGTTGGCGTTGTAGGAGTCGTCGATCAGGGTGACCCCGCCCACGGACTCGCGGCTGAGGCGCATCCGCGGGTTGCGGACCGCGCGCAGCGCGTCGCGCAGCCTTCCCGGGTCCCCGCCGAGGAGCATCCCGGCGGCCAGCGCCGCGAGCGCGTTGGAGACGTTGTGGAGCCCCTCGAGCGCGAGCCCGAAGGGCATCTTCCCGTAGAGCCAGAAGGTCGTCCCCCGGGGCCGGCGGCGCCCGGCGCGGGTCGCCCAGACGTCCGGGGACTCCCCCTCCCCCGGGTTCCAGCGGCCGAAGGTGCAGACGCGGCAGCGGGCCCGGGAGGCGAGCAGCGGCGCGAAGGGGTCCTCCGCGTTCACGATGGCCGCCCCGTCCTCCGGGAGCGCCGCCAGCAGCGCGGCCTTCTCCTCGGCGATGGCCCGGAGCGACCCGAAGTGGCCGAGGTGGGCCTCGCCCACGTTCGTCACGATCCCCACGTGGGGCCTGGCGATCGCGGCCAGCGCCGCGACCTCGCCCGGCCGGCTGGTCCCGATCTCGACGACGAGGGTGCGGGTCCCGCCGTCGGCGCGGAGGATGGTGAGGGGGACCCCGAGGTCGTTGTTGTAGGACCTCTCGGAGCGGACCGTGGGGCCGAGCGTCGCGGCCGCCGCGCCGACCAGGTCCTTGGTCGTCGTCTTCCCGTTGGAGCCGGTGATCCCGATCACCGTGGCCGTGAGCCGGCCGCGGACGAAGGAGGCCAGGCGCCCCAGGGCCGCGCGCGGGTCCTCCACCACGAGGAGCGGGAGGGGACCGCCGAGCGGAGGGATGGGCGACCCGCGGCGCACCACGGCCGCGGCGGCCCCGGCGAGGCGCGCGGTCTCGAGGAAGCGGTGGCCGTCGGTGTGCTCCCCGGGGAGGGCGAAGAAGAGGTCCCCGGGCTTGAGCGCGCGGGTGTCGATGCAGGCGCCGGTCGCCGGGAGGGGACGCTCCGCGGGGAGCGGCTCGTCGGCGTCGAGGGCGCGGGAGACGAGGGCGAGGGTCAGGGGGTCCATGGCGAGCCTCGAGTTCCTTCCGTTCGCGGGGGCCGCGCGCCCCCGCCGGCCCCGAGCCTCACTTCCCCGTCGTGGGACGGACGGTCCCACCTGAGTTCGGGCCCGTCCGACCGGAACTTGCGGGGGGCGCGGAGTTCCGTCCGGGGGGCCCCGGCGTCAGCCGGGCGGTCCCGTCCCCGGGGCCGCGAGCGCCCGCCGCGCCTCCTCCCGATCGTCGAAGGGGACGCTGCGGTCGCGGAGGACCTGCACCGTCTCGTGCCCCTTGCCCGCCAGGAGCACCGTGTCGCCGGGCCGCGCCCGGCCGACCGCCTCGGCGATCGCCGCGCGCCGGTCCGGGATCACGGAGACCCGGCCCGCGAGGGACGCGGGCACCCCGGCGAGCATCTCCTCGAGGATGGCCCGCGGGTCCTCCGAGCGAGGGTTGTCCGAGGTGAGCAGGACCTCGTCGGCCAGCTCCGCCATGGCCCGGGCCATCCGGGGCCTCTTGGTCCGGTCCCGGTCCCCGCCGCAGCCGCCGAGGACGAGGAGCCTCCCGGGCGTGACCGGCCTGAGGTTGGCCAGGACGCGGCGGACCGCGTCGTCGGTGTGCGCGTAATCCACGACCACGGCGATCCCTCCGGTCCCGTCGTCCACGCGCTCGAGCCGTCCGGGCACGCCGCGGAGGAGGGCGAGCCCCGCGGCGATCTCGGCGGGGGAGAGCCCGAGGGCGTGGGCCGCCGCCGCGGCGGCCAGGAGGTTCTCCGCGTTGTGGCGGCCGAGGAGGGGACTGCGCACCGCGGCCTTCCCGTCCGGGGTCCGGAGGGTGAACTCCAGGCCGCCGGGCCCGAGACGGAGCTCCTCGGCCCCCACGTCCACCCGGGGGAGGATCCCGTAGCGGAGGACGCGGCCCGGCGCGCGGGCCGCGAACCACTCCGCCGCCGGGTCCGCCGCGTTGACGCAGGCCGTGCCGTCGGGGGGGAGGGAGGAGAAGAGGAGCCCCTTCGCGTCCCGGTAGGCCTCCATCGTCCCGTGGTAGTCCAGGTGGTCCCCGGTGAGGTTCGTGAGCACCGCCACGGCGAAGGGGACCCCCCGCACCCGCTGCTGGACCAGGGCGTGGGAGGAGACCTCCATGGCGACGAACCGGCACCCCGCCCCGCGCATCCCGGCGAAGAGTTCCTGGAGCTCCACGGGGCCCGGCGTGGTGTTCGCGGCCGGCAGCCGGCGCTCCCCCACCCGGTACTCCACGGTCCCGAGGAGCCCGCAGGGCCGCCCGCTCCCCTCGAGGGCGGCCTGGAGGAGGAAGGCCGTCGTGGTCTTCCCGTTCGTCCCCGTGATCCCGGCCACCCGCAGGGCCCCGGCGGGTCGCCCGTGGAAGACGGCCGCCAGGTCCGCCGCGGCGGCCCGGACGTCGGGGACGACCACGACGGGCACCGGTAGGCGCAGGGGCCGCGCGGCCACGACGGCGGTCGCCCCGCGGCGGACGGCGTCGGCTGCGAACTCCGCCCCGTCCGCCCTCTCGCCGGGGATCGCGAGGAAGAGGGTCCAGGGCCCCGCGCGGCGGGAGTCCGTCGCGAGGGATGCGACCCGGCCGCGGAGGCCCGCCGGCAGCGGCGTCCCGGGGAGGGCCTCGCGCAGGAGGGCGCGGAGGTCCCAGACTTCGGACGACTTCGTCGTCCCCGGTTTCATGGCCGTTCCCCCGCCTCGGCGTCGGGCCTCTCCCCGAGGTAGCGGAGGGACTTGCGGAGGACCTCGGCCGCGTAGGGGGCCGCCACGGAGGACCCGTAGGGGGTCCCGCGCTCCTTCGACGGCTCGTCGAGGAGGACGAGGCACAGCAGCCGCGGGCGCGCCACCGGGGCCATGCCCACGAAGGAGGAGACGTAGGCGATCTCCCCCCCGCCCTTCATCTTCTGCGCGGTCCCGGTCTTGCCGGCCAGGGTGTAGCCGGTGCGGGGGAGGTTCCGCGCCGTGCCCTCCGTGACGACCTTCGCCATCATCCCCCGCATCTCCTCCGCGACGGCCGCGTCGAGGACCCGCGGGGCCGGCGGCGCCTGCGGACCCTCGGCGGCGGGCCGGGCCCCGGCGGCCAGGATGCGCGGGGGCACCCGCCGCCCGTCCCCGGCCACGGGGACGTAGGCCGCCGCGAGTTGGAGGGGGGTCACGGCCACCTCCTGGCCGAAGGAGACCGAGACGAGGGTGTAGGTCTCCGTCCACTCGCTGCGGGGTCGGAGGATCCCGCCCACCTCGCCCGGGAGGCCGATCCCCGTGGGGCGCCCCAGGCCCAGCTCCCCGAGCGCGGCGAAGGCACGGTCGATCCCGAGCCTCAGTCCCACGCGGGCCATGCCGCAGTTGCTCGAGCGGGCGATGACCTCGGCGAGGCGGATCCGGCCGTACCCCCGGGGCTCGTGCTCGTGGACGACCCGCTTTCCCACCCGGATCCACCCCTCGCCGCAGTCGATGAGCTCGTCCGCCCGGACCACCCCCGCCTGGAGCGCGGCGGCGGCGACGAGCGGCTTGAACGTCGAGCCGGGTTCGAAGGAGTCGGTGATCGCCCGGGCGCGGCGGGCCTCGGGCGGGGCGGCCCCCGGGTCGGCGGGGTCGAAGGTGGGCCAGGAGGCCATCGCCAGGACCGCCCCGTCGGAGGGGTCGAGGACGAGGCAGACCCCCCCCTTCGGACGGTTCTTCTCGCAGGTGCGCCGGAGCTCGTCCTCGGCGAAGCCCTGGACGACCGCGTCCAGCGTGAGCCGTACGTCCCGGCCCCGGACCGCGGGGGTGGAGGAGACGTCGGGGATGGCGATCGGCCGCCCCTTCGCGTCCACCAGCACCGCGCGGCGGCCATCGACCCCGCGGAGTACCGCGTCCCTGGCCCTCTCGATCCCCTCGAGCCCGCGGCCGTCCACGTCCACGAAGCCGAGGACCTGGGCGGCGACCCCGCCCGTCGGGTAGCAGCGGCGCATCTCGTCGCGGATCTCCAGCGCGTCCGCCGGGAGGCCCAGCGCGCCAAGGCGCGCCATGGCGCCCGGGTCCTCCACGCCGCGGCGGACCCAGGCGAAGCGCTTCCCCTGGGCCGCGGCCTTCCCCAGCCGGGCGCGGAGGGCCTCCGCATCGACCCCGAGCGCCCCGGCGAGCGCGACGGCCGCCGCGGCGGGGTCGGGGAGGCGGGTCGGGTCCACGGCGACGCTCGGGAAGGGCCGGGAGGTGGCCAGCACGCGCCCCGCCGCGTCGAGGATGTCGCCGCGGGGGGCCGGGTCCGCCGCCCACTCCAGGCGCTGGACGCGGGAGGCGCGGCCGTAGGCGCCGTGCTGGACGACCTGGATCCAGCAGAGACGCGCGCCCAGGGCCCCGAGGATCGCGAGGAGGAAGGCGAAGACGAGGCTGGCGCGGAACCGGGCGACGACGCGTTCCTCCATCACTTCCCCGCTTTCGCCCGGCGGGGCTCCGGGGCCAGGAACCGGGCGGCCTGCTCCGGGGTCTCGATCACGTTCCAGCCCCGGGGGTAGTCGAGCGGGACCCGGCGCTCCCGGGCCGCGCCGAGGAGCCGCACCGGGGAGGCGAGGCGGGCGGTGCGCACGCGGCGTGCCTCGACCTCGCGGGCGAGCGCGTCGCGCTCCTTCTCCAGGCGCGCGACCCGGTACCCGGCGGCCACGAGCCACTGCCGGTGGGAGATGACGGCGAGCCCCACCGTGACCGCGGCCACCGGCGCCAGGACGAGGAGGACCGCGCGGAAGGCGGGCCCGGGGCCCGGGGGGCCGCTCACGCTTCGGCTCCCGCGGCCCGCTCGACGACCCGGAGGCGCGCGGACCGCGCGCGCGGGTTGCGGGCGACCTCCCCTGCCAGGGGGCGGAGCGGCTTGCGGGTCACGAGGCGGAGCCGGCCGGCGCGGGCCTCCTCCCGGAAGAAGCGCTTGGCCGCGCCGTCCTCCCCGGAGTGGAAGGAGAGGACCGCGAGCCGGCCGCCGGGGCGGAGGCACCCGACGACCTCCGGGAGGCCGTCCCGGAGCTCCCCGACCTCGTCGTTGACCAGCATCCGGAGGGCCTGGAAGGTGCGGGTGGCGGGGTGGATTCGGCCCCGCCTCCCCCCGGCGGCCCGCGCGACGACCTCCGCGAGGCGGGCGGCGTCGCGCAGCGGGGCCTTCCGGCGCGCGCGGCAGATGGCCCGCGCGATGCGCCGCGACCGGCGCTCCCCCCCGAGGTGGAAGATCGCGTCCGCGAGCTCCTCCTCCGGGATGCGGGCGAGGAGGTCCCGGAGCGGCTCGCCCGACGAACGGTCGAAGCGGGCGTCCAGGGGGCCGCCGGCGAAGGAGAAGCCGCGGGCGGGGTCGTCGATCTGGGCCGAGTTGGCGCCGAGGTCGAGCAGCGCCGCGTCCGCGGGGCCCTCGCCGGCCTCGGCCAGGATGCGGCGGGCCTCGCGGAAGGTCCCCTGCACGACGCGGAAACGCGGCCCGAAGGCCGCGAGCGCCTCCCGGGCGCGCGCGGCCATCTCGCCGTCGCGGTCGATTCCCACGACCCGCCCCCCCTCCGAGGCCCGGAGCCAGGCGGCCGCGTGGCCCCCGAGCCCCGTCGTCCCGTCCAGCAGCAGCCCGCCGTCCTTCGCGGCGAGGAGGTCCAGCACCTCCCCGACCATCACCGGCTCGTGTCGCGTCCCCCCGGCCCCTGCCCGCCCGCACCGCCCGTCCGTGCCCGGTGCTCCCGGAAGACCTCCTCCGGGCTCATCCGGGGGATGGCCCCGTCCGCCACCCGTTCCTTGCCCCAGATCTCGGCGTACTGGCCGCATCCGATGAGCACCGCCTCCCCGCCGATCCCGGCCCCCTCGCGGAGAGTCTCCGGGAGGAGGATCCGGCCCATGGAGTCGGCCGGGCGGTAGGCCGCCTGGCCGAAGAAGACGCGGTTGAAGTCGAAGTGGACGAAGGGGGTGGGAGAAGAGAGTCCCTCCGCCATCCGATGGAAGTGGGAGCGCGTGAAGAGCAGGACGCAGCGGTCGCCGGGCGCCAGGTAGTAGCCCTTGCGGTCGGAGGCGCCCAGCTCGCGGACCATCTCGGCCGGGACGAGGAGCCGTCCCTTCGGGTCCACCGACCGCGGGAAGGTACCGACGAACATGGTCGCGCCCCAGCGAGTCGCTCTTGGTTCACACGTCTTGCCCTAGTTTGCCACTTCTTCCCACCAGCGTACGACGGCTGGTCGTGACTGTCAAGCGGTATTCGGGGCGGGGCACGGGGTCAGACCCCGGGCGCCGCGGGACTCGATGTGCTGCGCGCCTCGCCCGCGCCCGAGGTCAGACCCCTGGTGACTTGCAAACGCGAAGGGTCTGACCCCTGTGCGTGACCGGAGCCAACGGCTCACTCCGACGGAACCGCCCCACCCCGCGTGGTCGTGACTTGCAAACGCGAAGGGACTGACGCCCGTGCGTGACCAGGGTCGCCTACGGGCTCCCCTGCTTCCCCAGCCCATCGAGTTGCTTCCTGGCGCTCTCCCGCACCTCCTCCGCAGGGTCCGCCAGCATGCGCTTCAGAGCGCCCTCTGCCTCGGGTGGCGTGGGGCGCATCTCGCCGAGGGAGGCCACGGACCACAACCGGACCTCCACGCACTCGTTGCCCAGGGACTCCAGGAGGAGAGTCACGACTCCCTCGGCGAGGGGACTCTCATGCGCCAAGTCGTAGAGCGCGAATGCGGCATTCTCTCGGACGTGGTCCCTGTCTGCCTCAAGGGCCTCCGCGATGTGGGGCAGGGC
>CAZKTF010000143.1:0-9285 GCA_964555565.1 uncultured Planctomycetota bacterium
GGGGCAGGGCGGCTTTGCCGAACGCCGCCACCGCATGGACCGCAGACCGGCTCCTCTCAGGGTTGAGGTCATGGAGCTGGCGAACCCAGAACGAGAGGGGCTCACCGTCGTAGAGGGGCTGCTGGGGGGGCTCGCGGGAAGGCCCTACCGAGGCGCAACCGGCCGCAAGGACGACCAGCGCCAGGGCGACTCTCACGGGGCACCTCCCGGACAGATGCTACCCTCCGCCCGCCGGGCGGGGACTGTCATCCATCCATCCTCTCAAGAGCCTCCCCCTCGCACCGGGCACGGCGGAGCAAGGAGTCAGACCCCGGCGCAGCACGGGGTCAGACCCAGCCGTTTGCACACGCTGAAGAACACATATGTGTCTGACTCCGTACCTTCTCGTACCTCCTAGACGGTAAGATTGCTCTTGCCGACATTACAATCTGAGCAAAGCGCTTGTAGGTTCTCCAACGTGGTCTTACCTCCCTTGGAGAACGGAATAATGTGGTCGATATGCAACCTACAGCTCGGATCCGTGACTGCGCTACGGCCGCACAGCCTGCAGCGAGACTTATCACGCACAAACACTTTGTACTTGAGGCGCTTGTTTGGCTCGCGCCTGTCCGCGGGTTTGGCGTTCGTCGGCGCGGCCCTTGTGACGCGAGGAAGCGCGTTACCCTGACTGGCAGATTCTGGTCTGCTCTGGTCGGCGGTGCTCGTCGTGGGAGTTTCCGTTGGACCGGTCCGATCCGCCGAACTTGGAAGATCTTGTTCGGGACCGAACGCCCGGTCGCCATCGCCTTCCGAGTTGGCCCTCTCCACGAAGGACTTCAGGGCATCCCTCCATCTCCCGTATCGACGCATGTACGTGTGGCTACCAACGGTCGATGGTGGCTTGTTTATCTCGGACACGGTCGGCGGTCGACCGTAGTGTGTCCACACTTCGAGGAGGTTCTCGAACACCTCGTCTTCAGTATGTCTTCGTCCCAGTTTTCCCTGCTCGATGCCCGCCTGTCTGAGTGCCTTTGAGACGCCGCCACATCTGCGACGCAACAGGTCCTGACTGATCTCAGAGTTCGCCGCAATGTCGATACCCGTGAGGGATGTTTTGCCAAGTCGCGCGGCGACGTCACGTATCTCGGCGAGGAGTACTTCATCGCTCAGCGCGCGGCCCGGCTGCGTTCTCATTCGTGCAGTGATGTGCGGGCCGACATACCTTCTGCCGATTCCCGCCGAGTCGAGCGCTTTGCGCCAACCCCCAAACCGCCGCGTGCAACAGCTGGGCGAGTACCGCCCCTGCGCCGAATAGAGCGCCGTTGTGAACGGTTCGTTCGGAGACGAATTGGATACCCGCCTCAGATCCTCTAGAATCGCAGCGTCAGAGTAATCTGGCTGAGCGTCGACCAGGCTGGCTCTCCTAGTGGCTTCGCTCCAGGATCCGAAGCGTCTCTCTACTGCGCTGCTCGAAATCTTGGAGTGAGAAGTGAACGCGTCCCGTGTCAAGCGGCGGCCCGGCATCAATGCGGCGACACGCCGCATTTCCGCCAGAACTGCCTCGTCCGACCTATCTTCCAGCCATGTAATGTCGAACTTCGCCATGTGGGTCTGGCCTAACGCTCGGCATTAGCGGCGGCTGTATGCCCGGTCGTTCCCATTGAGGGGCACGGGGTCCGTCGTGATGACCGAGGCGTGCCACCCTCCGCCGCCATCGTCCGGTTGTTCGCGAACACTACCAGCATGACCGCATCTCCCCGGCACTCTTCGCGCCCACCCGGGCCTCATGCCCCTGCTCAACCTCCCATCCCCCCGGATCCCCATGACCCGCGGGGTCCGTCCTATCGAAGTCCTCTGACCCCGTAGACGCGCCCCGTCTCCGGGTCGTAGACCGTGCCGTCGCCCTGGAAGATGAGGGTCTGGGGGTCGTCGCCGCGCAGGTCCACCCAGTCCCGGGCATTCCGGCACTCCGGGGCCTCGGAAGCACGGGGCTCGCACGTCCCCTGCCCGTGGGCAGGAACGCTAACACCCTTGCTCGGACGGCGGGCTCCGTTGCCCATCGCGTCCTCCCGGCGGGCCCTGGCCCTCTGAACCGGCCCGCCGCCCATCGGTCCCCGCGTCCCCCGGCTCTCCCAAGGCCCGAGGTACAGGGCGCGGCGACATCGAGGTCGAGGGTACACCGACTCTGCGGGGATGTCCATCCCCCGTCCCCAGAGTTCATGTCCCCTTGGATGAGCCGGTGAATGAGCCGGGCGCGGCGGGGCAGTTGCCGACTCGCTGTCCCCCGCTCCGGGAGCACGGTCAGACCCCAGTCGTTTGCAAACGTTGGAGAGCGACGCGAGGGGTCTGAGGCCACGGTTTGCAAACGCCCGGGGTCTGAGCGGCTGCAGCGGAGCACGGGGTCAGACCCCATTCGCCTGGCCTGGGCCAGGCGAATGAGGTCAGACCCCGACGAGTTCCGCCAGCTGGTCGCGGAGTGCCGCAACGTCCTCCTCGCGCAGGGGGGGCGCGGGGATCTCGATCTCTTCGGGCTCCCGGCCGTCGTGGAACTCCACCCGAGCGCGGGGGGCGCCGTCCTCCCCCCGCCCGGGCTCCAGGCGCACGAGCTTCTTCCGGGCGAGCAGGAGTGCGAGGAGGTGCGCGAGGGCCGCCTTCCCGGGGTCCGCCTCCCCCGCCAGCCGCCGCAGGAACTCCGCCGCGAGTCCGAGGTCGAAGACCCGCTTGCGGGCGTCCGGCCTGGGGATCGCCGTGAGCCAGTGGCTGTAGGGGGGCGACGGCGCGGCGCGGAAGCACGCCGCGCAGAGGTCCCGGCGCCGGAAGGCCTCCCCCTCCGCCCAGATGGCCGCGTGGAAGGGCGTCGCGGGCGGGAACGCCGCGCCGCAGCCGTCGCAGGCCCGCCCCCGCCGGCCGATCTTCCAATCCGACCGCCCGGAGGTCGTGGCCACGGGGCGACCGCTACCGGGACCCGAGCCAGCGGCGCCAGGCGGCCGGGTCGTCCCCGTGACGCTCGCCGGTGATCGAGCGCAGCGCCCCGCCGCAGAGCTTCACCGCGGCCCCGCGCCCGTCCCGCGCCGCCCGCTCCATCTCCTCCACGATCCCCGGCACCGCGTCGTCGCGCTTGCGCCGGGCGAGGCCCACCGCCGCCTGCTTCGCGACGAAGGGCTCCCGGTCGCCGAGGGCCGCCAGGAGCGCGCGCGCCGCCCGCTCGTCGGCGTACCCGCGGAGCGCCAGTGCCGCCGCGCCGCGGGTGCGCCACTCCTCGTCCCGCGCGAGCCGGAGGAGGAGGTCCTCCGCCCTCGGGTCGGCCACGTTCCCCAGCGCCCGGATCGCCTCCCCCGCGAAGACCCACTCCCCGCACCCCGCCACGTCCATGAGACCGGGCACCGCGGGGGCCCCGATGAGGGCGAGCGTCTCCGCGGCGTCGCTCCGGAGTTCCTGCCCGGTGCGGATCTCGTCCCCCTCGCTCGTCCGTATGGCCCGCGTGGCGAGGACCCCTACCAGCACCGGGACCGCGGGCGCCCCGAGGACGATGAGCTCCTTCCGGGAGACCTCGAGGAGCTCCGGGGCGTTCGCGGCGCGGCTCGCCGCCATCGCGCGGTAGAGGTTCTCCGCGAGCAGGGACTGGGCCTCGGGCCCGCCGGAGATCCACTGCTCCCGCGCCTCGGGCCATTCGGGGGCCCTCCGGCGGAACAGCGCCCAGGCGGCGTCGAAGAAGCGCCGCTCCTCCTCCGTGAAATCCCTGAGCGGCGCGGACTCCACGCTCGGCGTGGGGACCGATCGCCGGCCCTGGAGCGGCTCGGGAGGGGGGGGCGGCTCCTGGACGATGCCTCCCCAGGGGGAGCCCCCCGCGGCGCCGCCGTCGTCCGTGGAGGCGCAGGACGCGACGCACAGGGCCGCCGTCGCCAGGAGGAGCGGGCGCATCGCGGCATGGTATCGGCGCGCCGGCCCTCCCGGGCCGTTTCCACAGGCCGCCGCCGCAAACCTGCCCCGTTGTCCTCTCCCCGCGGTACCCTCCCGCAGCCTGACCCCCGAGCGCCGCGGAGCCACCTCCCCGTGCCCGACTTCGTCCACCTCCACGTCCACAGCGACTACTCCCTCCTCGACGGCGCGGCGCGCGTCGATGGGCTCGTGAAGACCGCCGCCGACCACGGCATGGGCGCGCTCGCGCTCACCGACCACGGGAACCTCTTCGGCTCCCTCGCGTTCTACAAGGCCGCGCGCAAGGCCGGCGTGAACCCGATCCTCGGCTGCGAGATGTACGTGGCCCCCGGCAGCCGCACCGACCGGCAGAAGGACCCGGCCACGGGGGTGGCCGCCTACCACCTCACCGTCCTCGCCAAGGACCACGAGGGGTACCGCAACCTGATGCGCCTCGCCTCCACCGCCTACATGGACGGCTTCTACTACCACCCCCGCATCGACAAGGCCGCCCTCGCCGGGCACCACCGCGGGCTCATCGCGCTGTCCGGGTGCCTCAAGGGGGAGGTCTCCCACTCCCTCCGCACGGGGAACCGGCGCCGCGCGCTCGAGGCCGCGGCCTTCTACCGGGACCTCCTCGGGGAGGACTTCTACGTCGAGGTCATGCGCAACGGGGCCGAGGGGCAGGAGGAGAACAACCGGGCGCTCGTCGGCGTGGCGCGGGAGATGGGGATCCCGCTCGTGGCCACCAACGACGTCCACTACCTGACGCCCGACGACTTCCTCGCGCACGAGGCGCTGCTGTGCCTCTCCACGGGCAAGACGCTGGAGGACGAGGACCGCCTCCGGATGACGGCCAACGAGTTCTGGATGAAGCCCCCGGCGGACATGGAGGGCCTGTTCCGCGACCTCCCCGAGGCGGTCCGGAACACCGTGGCCATCGGGCAGAAGTGCCGCATCGAGCTCCCCTTCGGCGGCCCCCACCTCCCCCGCTTCACCCCCCCGGGCGGCGAGGAGCCGGTCCCCTTCTTCCGCCGCCTCTGCCGCGAGGGGCTCGCGCTGCGCTACCCGGGCAGCCCGCCCGAGGCCCTCCAGCGGCTCGAGATGGAGATGGCCGTCATCGAGAAGATGGGCTTCGTCTCCTACTTCCTCATCGTCTGGGACTTCATCCGGTTCGCGCGCGAGCAGTCCATCCCCGTCGGCCCGGGGCGCGGCTCGGCGGCCGGGTCGATCGTGGCCTACAGCCTCCGGATCACCGACGTGGACCCGCTGCGCTACGGCCTGCTCTTCGAGCGCTTCCTCAACTCCGAGCGCCGCTCCATGCCGGACATCGACATCGACTTCTGCCGCGACGGGCGCGCGGAGGTCATCCGCTACGTCAACCAGAAGTACGGCGGGCCCGAGAACGTCACCCAGATCATCACCTTCGGGACGCTGGCCGCGCGGGCGGTGCTCCGGGACGTCGGGCGCGTGCTCGCCATCCCGCTGGCCGAGGTGGACGCCCTCTGCAAGAAGGTCCCCGCGGGGCCCGGCGTCACGCTCACCGACGCGCTCGGGCGCGACCGCGACCTGGCGGCCGCGCGGGAGGACCCGCGCACGAAGCGCCTGTTCGACATCGCGCTCCGGCTCGAGGGGCTGAACCGCCACGCCTCCGTGCACGCCGCCGGGGTGGTCATCGGGGACGGCCCGCTCCGGGAGCACGTCCCCCTCTACCGCAAGGACGACGACGTCACGACCCAGTGGACCATGGAGGAGCTCGAGGAGGTCGGGCTCCTGAAGATGGACTTCCTCGGCCTCAAGACGCTGACGGTCCTCGACCGGGCGGTGAAGCTCGTCGCGAAGACCCGCGGCGTCGCGATCGACCTGGCCCGCCTGCCCGAGGGGGACCGGGCCACCTACGAGATGCTCGGCCGCGGGGACTCCTTCGGCGTGTTCCAGCTCGAGTCCGGCGGGATGCGGGACATCCTCCAGCGCCTGCGCCCCGACCGCTTCGAGGACCTGATCGCGATCCTCGCCCTCTACCGCCCGGGCCCGCTCCAGACCGGCATGGTGGACTCCTACATCCGGCGCAAGCGCGGCGAGGAGCCCGTCGAGGTCCCCCACCCCGCGCTCCGCGAGGTCCTCGCGGAGACCTACGGGACCTTCGTGTACCAGGAACAGGTGATGCGCATCGCGAACGTGCTGGCGGGCTTCTCGCTCAACGAGGCCGACGGCCTGCGCAAGGCGATGGGGAAGAAGCGGCCCGAGGAGATGGCCAAGCTCCGGGACCGCTTCGTCGAGGGGGCGGTCTCCCGCGGCACCGAGCGCGGGGTGGCCCAGCGCATCTGGGACCAGATCACCGCCTTCGCCGAGTACTGCTTCAACAAGAGCCACACGGCGGCCTACGCGGTCGTCACCTACCAGACCGCCTGGTTCCGGGCGAACTACCCGGTGGAGTTCCTGGCCGCGCTCCTGACCTGCGACATCGGGAACACGGACAAGCTCGTGGAGGGGCTGGACGAGTGCCGGCGCGCGGGGATCCCCGTGCTGCCGCCCGCCGTGGACCGCAGCGACGTCGGCTTCACGCCCGAGGCCCGGGAGGGTGCGGCCGCGCCGGACTCGATCCGGTTCGGCCTGGCCGGGATCCGGGGCGTGGGCGAGCGGGCCGTGGAGTCGATCCTCGAGGCCCGGGCGCGCCTGGGCGGGGGCTTCTCCTCCCTCTTCGACCTCTGCGAGAACGTGGACCTCCACCTCGTGAACCGGGCGGCCCTGGAGGCCCTCGTCAAGGCCGGGGCCATGGACGGCCTCGGTCGCCGCGCCCCGCTCATGGAGGGCCTCGACCGGGCGCTGCGCCTCGGGAGCGAGGCGCAGGCGGACCGCCGCGCCGGGCAGATGTCGCTGTTCGGGGCCCCCCGGGCGGCCGCCGCGGCGGTGGCGACGCCGACGGTCGATCGGGACCTCCCCGACGTGCCCGACTGGCCCGAGAACCAGGTCCTGGCCTTCGAGAAGGAGACGCTGGGGTTCTACGCCTCGAGCCACCCGCTCACCCGGCACGAGTCCACGCTCCGTGCCTTCGCCACGCACGCCTCGGCCGAACTGCGCTCCCTCCCCGCGGGGTCCCGCGTCCGCGTGGGCGGGATGATGACCGGCGTGCAGGCCCGGTTCCCGAAGAACGGCCCGAACCGGGACAGGAAGTACGCGCGGTTCCGGATGGAGGACTTCGACGGGACGCTCGACTGCGTGTGCTTCTCGGAGGCCTACGAGCGCCTCAAGGACCGGATCGCCCCGGACCGGATCGTCTTCGTGGAGGGGACGCTTGCCACCGACCGGGAGGAGCCCTCGCTCCGCGTGGACCGGGTCGTGCCCGTCGAGGAGGCCCCCCGGGAGCTCTCCTCCTCGGTGGTGGTGC
This sequence comes from uncultured Planctomycetota bacterium, assembly GCA_964555565.1. GTDB lineage: Bacteria > Planctomycetota > JAJSAM01 > JAJSAM01 > JAKLKS01 > CAZKTF01. Next base: position 7,286 of record CAZKTF010000143.1, read on the forward strand.
GGGTCCCCGCCCCGGAGGGGGACGCCCCCTTCCGCGACCTCAAGGGGCTCCTCCAGCGCCACCGCGGGGAGACGCCGGTCTTCGTCGAGATGGAGCCCGCGCGGGGCCTCGAGACCCGCTTCCGGATCCTCGGCGCCGGCATCGACCCGTCCCCGGCCGCGCTGGAGGAGGCGGCGCGCCTGTTCGGCGCCGCGAACGTGCGCTGCGGGCGGGCCCCGGTGACGGCTCCGCCTCGGAGGGCGTGGCGGGATTCGTTGTAGGGGCGGGGCTTGCCCCGCCCGCCGTTGCCGTCGTTACCGCTCGATTTCCGGCAGCGCCTCGCGCTTCTCGACGACCCAGCCGCTCGAGACCGCCTTCCAGGGGTCCTCGGCGCGGCGGAACTCGTCGCCCTTCCGCTCGTACTTCACCTGCCAGTAGCGGATGTCGTTGAAGCGCTTCCCCTGGACCACGTCCACCGGGTCCATGAGGCCGTAGATCCTCAGTTCCAGCGCGTCCGCGTGGTCGTCCACGTCGCTGAAGGTCGCCACGCAGGACTTCGAGGCCCCGTCGGCGACCCCGTCCTTGCGGAGGTCCGAGGCGGTCGCCAGGTCCTTCGCCCCGGTCTTCTTCTCCGTGGCCGCCTTGATCGCCGCGTCGCAGGAGTCGCGATAGACGGCGTCCTTGGGGCCCCGGATCTCGATCCGGAGGGTGGGCTTGCGCTCCTCGCCCGTCCTGTTCTCGACCGCGTAGGTCATGTACCAGGCGACCCGGGTCTTCCCGCCCTCGGCGGGCACACGCACCCAGGACGGGGTGTCGTGCTTCAGGCCGAGCTTCCACCGGAGCGCGGCGGCGGCCGCCGCCGAGGAGACGGCGACGAGCGCGGCGACGGCGATGCCCAAGAGCGCGGACCGGCGCATGCGGATCCCTCCCGTTTGCCCGAGCGGACGGCGGGCGGAGTATCCTCGCGCCCTGCTGCGGGGGTCAAGGGAAATGGGGCCCCCCCTACTGCTCGCGGATGCAGAACTGCTTGAGGAGTTCGTGGGTGGTGTCCCCGACGGCGATGGCCGCGTCGGCGGCCAGGCCCAGGTCCTCGTAGTCCATGAACTTGACCGACCCGTCCTCCCAGCCCACGTTCACGCCGTGCAGGTGGTGGCCGGTCCGTCCGTCGTCCCCCTGGCAGTCGGTGGCCCAGGCCTGCTTCTTGGTGCTGTCGAACCGGATCGCGTACATCTTGCGGTTGCGCCCCGCGTAGGAGCAGAGCGTCGCGTCCACGCTGTCCAGGTTCATGTTCTGGTAGCGCTTCAGGAAGTCCCGGTCGCTCATGTCCTGCTGGCGGGGGTCGCCGGGGCAGATGAAGAGCCTCTCGTCCCCCTCCTTCACGTCCTTTTTGTAGAGGTTGAGGATCATCGCCGTCCCGCCGCGCACGCCGAGCTTGCCCTCGTTCAGGCGGAGGTTCAGGAAGACGACGATGTTGCGGAGGTTGTTCTGGCACTCCGTCTTCCGCTTGCCCTCCATGGCCTTCGGGATGACGGCGGAGACGATCCCGATGAGGGCGGCGATGATCGTGACGACGATGAGGATCTCGACCAGGGTGAACCCGCCTTCGCGGGGGGCGCGGCGCGCGGCGTGAGCCATGATGCCTCCTGGACCGGCGGGCCGGTCCCGCTGGATACGACCCCCGCCGGACCCCCTCAGGTCCCGCCGGCGTGATGGAACCATCGTAACCGCCCCCGCCGGGGGCGCCAAGGGGAACAGGGGGGCCCGGGCCGCCTGGCCCCTAAGTCCCTTCCTCCCAGGAGCGCAGGTACTGCTCCTGCTCGGCGGTGAGGCGGTCGATGGAGACCCCCATGGCCCCGAGCTTGAGCTCGGCGACCGTCCGGTCGATCTCCTGCGGCACGAGGTGGACCCCGGCCGGGAGGGGCTCCTTGCGCAGCGCCGCCCACTCGGCCACGAGCGCCTGGCAGGAGAAGGACATGTCCATCACGCTGGCCGGGTGGCCCTCGGCGCAGGCCAGGTTCACG
>CAZKTF010000144.1:0-9284 GCA_964555565.1 uncultured Planctomycetota bacterium
TAATGTGGAGCGATTTTTCCAATCCTCCGATGACGGCGGCGGGCGGCCCCCCGGGGAGGAGGGGGCCGCGCTCCTCCCAAGGAGGCCGGGGCCGGGGGGGGGGGAAGGGGGCGTGAAGGGGACCGGGATCCTCCAGGCGCTCCTCACGCTCGACGTGGTCGCCGCGGCGGGCCTCCTGGCCGCGGCCTGGGCCGCGTCCCACCCGGCGCCCCCGCCGGCGGAGCCCCTGGCGCGCCACGTCGCCTGGGCGCTCGCGGCGACCGGCGTGAACCTGGCCGCGCGGTGCACCGCGATCTTCTACATGCTCGCGAGCGGCCGCGCCGTGAAGGACGTGGCCGCGGAACACGGGCTCGACCCGTCCTTCGTCCTCCGCGCGAAACGGCTCGCGCGCAAGGTGGAGACGCTCGCCACGCTCGCCATCGTCCCGGTCATGGGGGCCGCCATGGGCGGGGCGCTCGCGCGCCCCGGGGAGGCCGGCGGGCACGCGGCCTGGGCCTGGGCTTCCGTGGCTTTCGCGGCGGCGTGCCTCGCGACGGACGCGCGCGCCGCTCTGGCCAACCACCGGCTGCTGCGCGAGGTGGACGCGGCGGCGCGGGGGGCCGCGGCGGGCCGGGTCGGAGCGCCCCGCTAGCGGAGCATCGCCCGCGCGAGGTTGCGCACCTTCTCGTCCTCGCTCGCGGCCGCCACGCGCTCGAGCGCCGGGCGGCGCACCGTGGCGGGGGCGAGGCCGAGGGCCCGGACCGCCGTGAGCCGCGCCGAGAGGTCGGGGCCGCGGAGGGCCGTCTCCTCGAGCGCGGGTACCGCGGACTCGCCCCCCGCGTGGCCGTAGGCCATCCACGCGGAGTCCCGGACCTTCCGGGGGACCGCCGTGTCGCGCGCCACGGCGAGCAGCACGGTCGTGGACTCGGGGCCGGGGTGGCGGCCGAGGGCCTCCACGGCCTCGCGCCGGACGTCCTCCGCGACGGCGCGCGCGCCCGAGGCCAGGGGGACGAGGAGGGCCCGGGAGCCCTCGTCCTCGCGGCCCCCGAGGGCCTCCACCGCCGCGATCCGGAAGTCCTCCTCGCCCGGGGCCGGAGGCGAAGCCGCGAGGGCCGCGTCGAGGAGGTGCCGGAGCGCCTCGGTCCCCTCGGGTCCCTCCACGTTCTCCAGCGCCCGGATCGACTCGGCCCGGAGGTCCGCGGAGACGGCCGGGTCGCCGGCCACGGCGAGCAGGACGGCGACCCGGGCCGGGCCGCCCTCCTGGCCGAGCTCCCGGAGGAGGAACTCCCGCGCGGGACGCTGCGGGTCGTCCACGGCGGAGAGCGTCCCGCCGCGGAGGAACCCGGAGAGCGCCTCCATGGCCTCGGGGCGCTCGCTGCGGGCGAGCCCGCGCGCCGCGGCGTCGCGGAAGAGGATCCCGTCCTGGGACTCGTCGGGCGCCTCCATCAGCGCGAGGAGGTAGCGCTCCGCCTCGGGGCCCCCGATCGCGCCGAGCGCCTCGAGCGCCGCGTAGCGGAACCGCCGGTCGGTTTCCGTCTCGAACCTCCGCTCCAGGATCGCCACCAGCGAGGGGTCCTTCAGGAGCCCGAGCGCGGCGTAGGCGAGCATCTTGATCCCCGGGTCGGTCTCGGAGTCGAGGAGCCGGAGGAGGTCGTCCCTCGCCCCCGGGTCGGGCGTCTTCTGGAGGGCGCGGAGCGCGGCGCGGCGGTCCTCCGCGCGCGCGGAGAGCAGCCCGGCGGCGGGGGATCCGGAGGCCGTCCCGTCCGACCTCCCGGACGGGGCCGCCGGGACGGGGAGGGCGCCCGGGGCACGGGGCGGCGTCGCCGGGGACCCGCCGGAGGGAGCCGGTCCCGTCCCGAGGAGGAGGACCGCCCCGGCGCCGAGCGCGGCACCGGCGGCGAGGAGGAGGAGGGGGCCGACCACGGGACGCACGGGCCGGATTGTAGCGGGGGAACCTCCCGACGGAGCGGGCTGGCCCGTCCCTCCGCGGCGTGGTACCGTCCGGGCCGGGGGACGATGGCCCCGGAAAGGGAGTGGGACATGGGGGCCTTCCGTTCGCTCGTCGCGGCCGCAGGCGTCGTCGTCATCGCCCTGGCCGCCCGGGCCGACACCTTCGTGGTGGCCCCGGGGGACAGCATCCAGGCCGCGATCGACGGGGCCGCGGCGGGGGACACGATCGTGATCAAGCCGGGGATCTACAACGAGTCGTTCACGATCGCCAAGACGCTGACGATCAAGGGCTCGCCCGGGAAGACGATCCTGGACGGGGCGGGGCTGGGCTCGTTCATCGGCGACATCGCGTCCGGCGTGGAGGGCTGCGTGTTCACCGGCCTCACCTTCCGCTGGCCGGACGCGGGGAACTGCAGCCTCTACGGCCCCGCGGGGCACAACGGGACGGTGGTGACGAAGTGCACCTTCCTCGGCAACCCGGAGGAGGGCGTGAACTTCGGGGGGGGAGACGACCTCCGCGTCCTGAAGTGCACCTTCCGCGGGAACGACGGGGGCGTGTACATCGACGCGGGGACCGGGCACGAGCTGTCGGGCAACCGGCACAGCGCGGAGAACGACTACGGCGAGGAGTCCTTCGGCCCGTTCACGGCGATGAAGAGCTTCTTCGATCGGACCACGACCGACTCCGCGTACTACGCGGGGGCGACCGCGACCCTGACCGGGGCCCGCGTGACGCGGTGCTACGCGGGGGTCGATACCGGCAACGGGCCCACGGGGGTCCTCGTGGACCGCTTCACCGGGACCGCGATCACCAACGAATTCGTGTACCTCGACGGGACCGACTGCACGATTCGGGACTGCCGCGCCCGGAACGTGGCCGACGACGCCTTCCGACTCAGCGGCAGCGGCGGGACGATCCAGGACAGCACGGCGTGGTTCCCGTACTCCGGCGTCAACCTCGACGGCGGCGGCCACACCGTGACGGGGAACTCGCTCTCGATGTGCTACGAGGGCATCTACGCGAGCAACAGCCCGTCCGGGGTGGGCGGGACCGTCATCGAGAACAACTCCGTCCGCGAGTGCTGGGACTACGGGGTCTACGGCAACTCCTTCGGGGGGACCGTCCGGGGCAACCGTATCTGGAACATCGGGGCCTATGGGGACCAGGAATCCGGGGGCGTCCGCATCTACAGGGGGGACGGGGCCCTCGTGGAGGCGAACAGCATCGGGGACGTGGACGGCGGCAGCGGCGTGTCGGTCGAGTACTCCGACAACGTCATCGTCCGGGACAACGAGATCGAGGACGTGGGGTTCTGCGGGGTGTTCGTCCGCGGGCAGTACACCTACTACAACTACTACCTCTCCACCTCGGGGCTTGAGGTGCGGGGGAACACGATCCGCGGGACCAGCGACCCGTTCAGCGGGGCGATCGAGCTCCGGGGGGTGAGCGCCGGCACGGTGGACGGCAACACGATCGCCGACGCCGGGGGGACGGGGATCCGCCTCAACGGGATCACGGCCACGACGATCTCGAACAACGTGATCGACGGGACGACCTTCGACGGCATCCACCTCTTCAACGACCAGACCTCCGGGGACAACGTGATCTCGGGGAACACCGTGGGCGGGGCGGGGACGGAGGGGATCCAGAACGACGCCTCGCCGGGAGCGGGGACGACCATCACCAACAACTCCGTGACCGGGAGCGGGCTTGCCCCCTTCGCCAACGCGGGGACCGTCAACACCGGTGCCTCGACCGGGAACAGCCCCCAGCCCGCGGACTGGAACGCGATCCCGCCGCGGCACTACGAGTAGGACCGCGGCGGACCGGGGGACGGACCCCCGGGGGGATGGGACCGCCGGCTGGTGGGGGGCCCCGGCCGCCGAGTAGGATCCGCTCCCCGTCCCGCCGGGGAAGTCCCCGGGGGGAAGTCAAGGGGAGGGGGCCGACATGAGGTTCTGGACGGTCGCGGCGGCGTCGCTGTGCGGTATCGGGTCGCTGGCGGCCTCGGCCGCCGCGGCCAACGTCACGGTGGCGCCCGGGGACAACATCCAGGTGGCGATCAACAACGCGGCGCCGGGCGACACGATCGTGATCAAGCCCGGCGTCTACAACCAGGCGTTCACGGTGAACGTGCAGCTCAACTTCAAGGGGTCGCCGGGGAAGACGATCCTGGACGGCGCGGGGCTCCAGGGTCCCATCTGCCAGTTGAACGCGAGCGGGTGCGCCTTCACGGGGCTCCTGTTCCGGTTCTCGGACCCGGCCTCCGCCGCGGTGGTCGTGAACGGTGCGCAGGGGGCCTCGTTCTCGAAGTGCACGTTCCACGGGACGGGCGGCTACGCGCTGTACGTCATCGGCAACGACCTGCGGGTGACGCGCTGCGTCTTCGTCGCGTGCTCCGAGGGCGTGTACCTCGAGACCGGCTCCGGGGCGGTGTTCACGGGGAACCGCTACGCCGCGAACTCCGACTACGGCGCCGAGGTGTACGGTCCATCCACCTTCCTGAAGGAGACCTGCGAGAACGGCCTGGAGGCGGGGTGGTACTTCGGCGCCACGTGCACGCTCTCGGGTGCGAAGGTCCGCCGCTCCTACGGGGCCGCGGAGAGCGGGGGTTCCCCGGGCAACGTCCTCGTCGAGGGGGTCGTCGCCGACCTCCTGGCGCAGGACGCCATCGACCTCGACGGGCCCTCCAGCACGATCCGAGGGTGCAAGGTCCGCAACGCGGGGTCCACGGCCTTCTACATCAGCGGGAGCGACGCCCTGATCCAGGACAACTCCTCGTTCTTCTGCGGCACGGGCACGGAGGCCTACGGCACGAACACACGGACCCTCGGCAACTCGGTGGTGATGTGCGACGACGGCATCTACCTCGGCGTCAGCAGCTCCGGCGGCCTCGCCGAGGGCAACACGCTGCGGGACATCTTCGGCAGCGGCATCGATATGAACGACCACCCCGACGGGACGATCCGGGGGAACACGCTCACCCGGATCGGCGGGTTCGGGGACTACTTCGAGGCCGGGATCCGCGTCCTCGCCTCGGCGAACGCCACGGTGGAGGCGAACCGCATCGGCGACGTGGACGGCGGCCAGGGGATCCTGATCCTGGGCTCCAACGGCGCGGACGTCCTGGACAACGAGATCGACGGGGTCGCCTTCAACGGGATCCTGCTCTACGGGGACCCCTACATCCTCGCCACCTACCCCACCCGCTTCGCGACGGTCCGCGGGAACTCCGTCTCGGACTGCAACGACCCCTTCGGGGGCGGGATCCTGCTCTTCGGGGTCACGGACTCCACGATCGACGCGAACACGGTCTCGGGGGTGGACGGCGTCGGGATCGGGACCTTTTTCGGCGACGACTGCACCCTCTCGGGCAACGAGGTCACCGGGACGGGGAAGGACGGCATCCTCGTCGGCTCCTCCTACACCGCCGGCAACATCGTCGTGGAGGGGAACACGGTCCGGGGCGCCCACGCCGAGGGGATCCAGAACGACGCCGGGGGGGTCACGCCGACGACCATCCGCAACAACAGCGTGACCGGGAGCGGGCTCAGGCCCTTCGCCAACTCGGGGACGGTGAACGTCGGCGCCTCCACGGGGAACAGCCCCCAGCCCGCGGACTGGAACGCGATCCCGCCGCAGCACTACCTGTAGCCCGACGTAGCGCCGGGACGGGGACGCGCGCCGGGGCCCCCGCGGGGCCGGGGCCGATGTGACCTGGGGTGGCCCGGGGCACGGTCCCGCGGGTAGGATCCGCTCCCCCTCCGCCCGGGCTGTCCCGGGGGCACGGGGGGGAGTCCAGGGGAGGGAGCCGGCATGAGGGTCTGGAAGGTGGTCGCGGTGTCGCTGGGCGCGGTGGCCTCGATGGCGGCCACGGCCGCGGCGGCGAACGTCGTCGTGTCGCCCGGGGACAGCATCCAGGCGGCGATCGACGGTGCGACGGCGGGCGACACGATCGTCATCAAGCCCGGGGTCTACAACCAGGTCTTCACCGTGACCAAGCAGCTGAACTTCAAGGGCTCCCCCGGGAAGTCGATCCTCGACGGGGCGGGCTTCGACGTGAACATCTGCACGGTGCAGGCGGACGACTGCACCTTCACGGGGCTCCTGTTCCGCTTCTCCGGCTCGGAGCGCTCCGACGCCCTGAGCGCGTCGGGGTTCAACCGGCTTGTCGTGACGAAGTGCACCTTCCACGGGACCGGGGACCTGGCGATCTACTGCAGCGGCAGCGACCTCCGGGTCACGAAGTGCCTGTTCCGCGGGTGCAGCAGCGGCGTCTACCAGGAGGGCGGCAACGGCGCGATCCTGTCGGGGAACCGGTACACCGGGACCTCGGACGCGGGCGCGTCGGTCTACGGGAGCGCCCTGCTGCTCAAGGAGGCCTTCGAGAACGGGCGCGACGCGGGGTTCTACTTCGGGGCGGCCGGGACGATCTCCGGCGCCCGGGTGCGCCGGGCCTACGGGGCCGTGGGCTCCGGGGGCAACCCGACCGACGTCGTGGTCGAGGGGCTCCAGGCCGACCTGGTGGCGGAGGACGCCGTCTACCTGGAGGGATCCGGGCACGAGATCCGTGGCTGCAGGGTCCGCAACGCCGGGTCCACGGCCTTCTACATCAGCGGGAACGACGGCCTGGTCCAGGACAACTCCGCGTTCTTCTGCGGCACGGGCACGGAGACCTACGGCGCGAACATGCAGACCCTCGACAACTCGGTCGTGATGTGCGACTCGGGCGTCTACCTCGGCAACAGCAGCAGCTCCGCGGGCCTCGCCGCGGACAACACCCTGCGGGACATCTGGGACAGCGGGATCGAGATGGCCAACCACGCGTCCGGGACCGTCCGCGGGAACACCCTCGCGCGGATCGGGGGGTTCGGGAACTCCGACGCGGGCGGGATCGTCGTCAGGCTCTCCCCCGCCTCCAAGGTGGAACAGAACCGCATCGGGGACGTGGACGGCGGGAACGGGATCTTCGTGGAGAGCTCGAGCGGGGTGACGATCACCGACAACGACATCGACGGGGTCGCCTTCAGCGGGATCTCCCTGCGGGGGTACCCGTACTCCTACCAGCCGCAATACTACGGGCCCACGGACAACGTCACGGTCCGGGGGAACTCGATCTCCGACGCGGGCGATCCCTTCGGCGGCGGGATCCGCTGCGACGGGGTGAGGGGCGGCGCCATCGACGCGAACGAGGTCTCCGACGTGGCCGGGACGGGGATCCACGTGGACAGCAGCGACGACCTGGTCCTGTCCGGCAACCAGGTCTCGTGGACGGGGAAGGACGGCATCCTCTTCCGATCCGCCTACGCCAACGGCAACAACGTCGTGGAAGGGAACACGGTCCGCGGGGCCTCGGCCGAGGGGATCCAGAACGACTCCGGGGGGGGGACGCCCATCATCATCCGGAACAACACCGTGACGGGTAGCGGGCTCCGGCCCTTCGCCAACGCGGGGTCGGTGAACGCGAACGCCTCGGCGGGGAACAGCCCCCAGCCCGCGGACTGGGGCGCGATCCCGCCGCAGCACTTCCTCTAGCACGGAGCATCGCAGGAACGCGGACGCACGCCGGGGCCCCCGCGAGGGGGCCCCGGTTCGATTCGGGCGCCGGGCGTCAAGCCTGGGCGGGAGAAGAGCCTCTCGGGACCTCGTGGAAGGCGAGCGCCTCCACGGTCTCGGCCCCGGTGCACTCGATCTCGTAGCCCTCGTTCGCCGCGGGGAGGAGGACCGTGTCCCCGGGGACGAAGGGGGCCTCGGCGGCGCCGCGGCGGAAGGCGCGCACCGTCCCCCTCCCGGCCAGGAAGAGGAGGGCGTGCCAGCGCTCCCCGCCGCCCCGCGGGGTCTCGAAGGTGACCGCGCCCGTGAACCAAAGGTGCTCCGCGACGAACCGCTCGCAGGCGACGAGCCGGAGCCGCCGCGCCCGGCCGTCGTCCTCGATCTCCTCGGGGGGCACCCGGTCGGGCCCGGGGGGGTGCGGGCGGAGCGCCCGGAGCCCCGCCTCGACCTGGAGCGGGCGCGCCTTCCCGGCCCCCCCCCGCCCCCAGTCGTGGAGCCGGTAGGTCGTGTCGGAGTTCTCCTGGATCTCCGCCACGAGGACCCCGCCCCCGAGGCAGTGGGGGACCCCCGCGGGGACGAAGACCACGTCGCCCCGGCGGGGCTCGAAGGAGCGGAGGCACCCCTCCACCGCCGCCTCCGGACCCCCGCCCGCCAGGGCGCGGCGCAGGTCGTCGGGCGAGGCCCCCTCGCGGAGCCCCCGCCACACCCGCGCCCCGGGGCGCGCGTCCAGCACCACCCAGGCCTCCGTCTTGGGCTCGGTCCCGTCCGCGCGCGCGGCCTCCTCGTCCGGGTGGACCTGGAGGGAGAGCCGTCCGGTGGCGTCGAGGATCTTCAGGAGGAGCGGGACCTCCCGCCGGCCGCGCACCCGGGACAGCGGCCAGTCGCGGAGCGGCCCGTTGCGCACGCGGCTCGACCCCTCCGGCCGATCGAACAGTTCCCAGGACTCCCCGACCGGGACCCCGGCGGGGAGCGGCCGGCCGAAGGCCTCCGCGAGCCTCCGGCCGCCCCAGGGCTTCTCCAGGTAGCGCGGCTCGAGGAGCATCGGGTACGGCGCGGGGTCGCCCACGGGACCGGGATCCTAACGCCTAAGGCGCGCCGCGGGCGGGCCGCCGGCCGGCGGGGGCGGGCCCGTGCGCGAGCATCTCCCGGGCGGCCTCGAGGCCCCGCTCGGCCTGGCCCTCGCCCCGGAGCATCGCCGCGATCTCGATCTCGCGAGCCGCCCCCTCCAGGACCTCCACGGAGGCGGAGGTCCGCCCTCCCTCGACGGCTTTCCCCACGCGGAGGTGGAGGTCCGCCGCGGCTGCGATCGAGGGGAGGTGGGTCACGACCAGGACCTGGCGGCCCGCCGCGGCGGCCCGGAGCTTCGCCGCGAGCACGGGCGCGAGGCGTCCCCCCACCTCGGCGTCCACCTCGTCGAAGACGAGGGTGGGCGTGCGGTCCGCCCCCGCGAGGCGCACCTTGAGCGCGAGCGCGACCCGCGCGAGTTCGCCCCCGCTGGCCACGCGCGCGAGGGGGAGGAGCGGCTCCCCGGGGTTCGCCGAGAACAGGAACTCCACCCGCCCGGGCCCGGCCTCGGTGGCGGTGGCGACGAGGTCCCCCTCCCCTTCCTGCACCGACGCCTCGAAGCGCGCGTGACGGAGCGCGAGGTCGTCGAGCTCCCGGCGGACCCCCTTCGCCAGGACCCCGGCGGCGGCGCGGCGGCGGCGGACGAGCTGGCGGGCCGCCTCGTCCAGGGCGCGCCCCGCCTCCGCCTCGCGCGCGCCCGCCGAGGTCCCGTCCTCCTCCTCGGCCCGCAGTAGCG
>CAZKTF010000145.1:0-9102 GCA_964555565.1 uncultured Planctomycetota bacterium
CAGGGCCGCGAGGTCCTCCGCCGGAGCGGCGGGCCCGCCGGGCCGGAGGGACTTCACGAGGGCGGCGAGGGTCCGGGTGGCCGTGAAGAAGACGTCCATGGACGCGGGCTCCACGGGCCTCTTGCCCCGGGAGACGTCGTTCAGGGCGTCCTCGAAGGCGTGGGAGAGGTCCTGGATGTCCTTGAGGTTGAGCATCCGCGCGCCGCCCTTGACGGTGTGGACCTCGCGCATGACGTCCGTGGCGGCGGCGCGATCCTCGGGGTGGGACTCCAGGTGCAGGAGCCCCTTGTCCACCCGCTGGAGCCGGTCGATCGCCTCGTCGGCGAAGCGCTGGACGAACTTCGCCAGGTCCATGGGTGGCGCGCGCTAACCCGTGCGGAAGGTGCTCGTGAGGTCCCGGAACCGGTCGGCCAGGGCGGTCAGGTCCTGCACGGCGCGGGTGGACTGCTCCGTCCCCTCGGCGGTCTGCCGCACGGCCCGGGAGATGTCGCGCATCGCCGCGGCCACCTGCTCCGAAGCGGCCTGCTGCTGCTGCGTGGCCTGCGTGATCTGGCGGGCCGCCTCGGCGGTCCCGCGGATGGCGGCGATGACCTTCTCGAGGGACACCCCGGCGCTGCCCGCGATGCGGGCCCCGGCCTCCACCTCGCGCGCCCCCTCGGCGGAGGCGTTCATCGTCGCCTCGGCCGCGCCCTGGATCTCCGTCAGGACGGCGCGGATCTCCTCGGCCGACCGCCGCGTGCGCTCCGCCAGCCGGCGGACCTCGGCGGCCACCACCGAGAACCGCTTCCCGTACTCCCCGGCCGCCGCGGACTCGATGGCGGCGTTGAGGGCGAGCACGTGGATCTCCCCCGCCACGTCCCCGATGATCTTCACGACCTCGCCGATGCGCCGGCTCTTCTCCCCGAGGACGATGGTCTTGCTCGCGATCCCGTTCACGCGCTCCTGGATCCGGGTCATGTCCTGGAGCGCGGTGCCGACGGACTGCGCGCCCTGGGAGGCCACCGTGAGCGCGTCGTCGGCGGTCAGCTGCACCTCCCCGGCGCTCAGGGCGACCCTGCCCGCGCTCCCGGAGAGCTGCTCGAGCGTCACCTGGACCTGCTCCACGGCGGCCGCCTCCTGGCGGGACGCCACGGCGTTCTTCTGGAGCGCCTGGAGGATCTGGGCGGAGGCCCCGGAGACCTGGATACCCGCCCCCTGGATCTCCCGGAGCAGGGCCCGGAGGCCGTCGATCATCCGGTTGAAGGCCTCGGACAGGTCCCCCTTGGTCTCGACGCCGATGGTGAGGTCGCCGTTGGCCACGCGCTGCGCCTGGGAGGCGAGGGCCCGGAGCGACTGCTGCATCCGGCGGAAGCTCTCGGCCAGCCGCCCCACCTCGTCCAGGGACTCGTGGTGGATCTCGGCCGAGAGGTCCCCCTCGCTGATCCGGTGGGCGCCCGCGGTCATCTCCTGGAGGGGCCCCACGATGGTCCGCGTGGTGATGACCCCGACGAGGAGGGCGAGCAGCGCCCCCGCGAAGGCCGCGGCGAGGGTGTACTGCTTGCCCCGGGACTGGGCGTCGGTCATGCGGGTCAGCGCGCGGTCCGCCACCTCCCCGATGTGGGCCTCGAGCCGGAGCGAGGAGGTCACGATCTCACCGGCCGTGCGGTCGAGGTCCCGGCTCACGGCCGCGACGTCGGCGCCCGGGGCGACCAGGTCCGTTTTCGCCAGCTTCGCGAGGAGCTCGATCCTCTTCTGCCCCTCCGCGAAGTCGCCGGCCACGATCCTCCGCCGCTCGTCGGGGGGCAGGGGGACCTCGAGGGCCTCCGCGTCCTTCTCCCCGGACTGTCGCCGCTGCATCGCGGACTCGTAGGCCTTGAGCTCCCTCGGGTAGGTCTCCGCGGCCCACTCCCCCACCAGCCTCTCCAGGGGCTTCTGGACGTAGGACACCGTCCCCCACTGCTGCAGGATGGCGCCGGCGTACTCCTGGAGCTTGGTCCGGGTCTTCTCGTCGGGGCTCCCCGCGGTCATGAGTTTGACCCCGTCCGCGCGGGCCCGGATGTCCCGGAGCGCGCCGAGCGGCGTCCGGGTGAAGAGGTTGAGGTTGTTGGCCTCCTCGGCGAGGGCGTCCACCGAGAGGAAGCCGAGGATCCCGACCACGATGGCCATGGACAGGGAGGTGGTGAAGGCCAGGAGGAACTTCTGGCCCGTCCCCAGGTTCTGGAACCAGCGCTTGAGGTTCATCCTGTGCTAGCCCCCCGGGATCACGAACCAGAAGGTCGCGCCCGCGCCCGGCGTGCTGTCCACCCCGATGGTCCCCCCGTGGGCCTCGACGATGGACTTGCAGATGAACAGGCCGAGCCCCGTGCTCTTCATCGTCTCGGAACGCCGGGTCCCCGAGACCTCCGTGTACTTCCGGAACAGCCGCTCCCGCTCCTCGGGCTTGATCCCGGAGCCGGAGTCCACGACCTCGAAGCGGACCCCGGAGCCCGCGGCCTGGGCGCGCATCGTGATCTTCCCCCCCGCGGGGGTGAACTTGACCGCGTTCGAGAGGAGGTTCTGGAGGACCTGCTCGAGCTTCTCCGAGTCCACCGAGATCGCGGGGGGGTCCCCCTCCACCACGGTCTCGAGGACGATCCCCTTCTCGCGGGCCAGGAAGTTCGTGGCCCCCTTCATGTGCTCGAGGAGGGCTCCGGGGTTGACGTCCCGCCGGTTCAGGCTCAGCCGCCCGGCCTCGATCTTGCGCACGTCCAGGATGTCGTTCACCAGGCCGAGGAGCTTGCGCCCCGAGGACTTGATGATCTCGACGATCTCCCCCTGGTCGCGGGAGAGCTTCGCGGTGCGGCTGTCCGCCAGGAGGTCCGCCCCCGCGAGGATCCCGGAGAGCGGGGAGCGGAGGTCGTGGACGAGCATGCTCGTGAAGTCGGACTTGACGGTCTCCATCTCGTCGAGGGTCGCAAGGTACTTGAGGAGGGCCCCGAGCTCGCGGCGGACCACCTGGATCGTGCGGCGGTCCTCCTCGCCGTAGTGGCCCGCCGCCGGTTCCATCATGATCAGGATGCCCGGGGTCTCGTCGCCGATCTTGAGGGGGAGGGTCATCCGGGACTCGAAGCTGGCGACCGGGGTCTCGGTGGAGGCGCCGCCGCCGCGCGTGTGCCAGGACACGCGCCGCTCGTCCACCCCGGCCAGCCACTCCGCGCCGGCGGCCCAGGCCGCCAGCTTCCCGTCGGCCACGCTGACCGACTTGCCCAGGTCCAGGTGGAGGTTGAGGCTCCGCGGGTTGCGCACGACGAGCGCCCCCAGCTCGAACCGGAGGACCTCGTGGAGGAAGTCGAACAGCTCCCGCGCCAGGGAGGAGGTGTCGGGGGAGTAGCGGAACAGCCCCCGGACCCGGTTGGAGATGGTCGCCTCGAAGAGGAGGTTGTCCAGGATGAGGCCCACCCGCTGCTTGGCCGCGGAGGCGGTGAAGCCCCCCTGGGCGGGCTCGAAGGACCGGAACGGGGCCTTGGTCTTGCCCCGGGACTCCTCGAGGACCTCGTGGATGACCTTGACGATGTGTTCGATCGTCTCGCCCTTGACGAGGTAGCGGTCCGCCCCCGCCTGGGTGCCCCAGAAGCGGTCCTGCTGCTGGGACAGCGACGTGAGCATCACGACCGGGATCCCCGCCGTCCCGGGGTCGTTCTTCAGGATCCGGCAGAGCTGGAAGCCGGTCAGCTCCGGCATCGTGACGTCGGAGACGACCGCGTCCGGGGAGTCCTGGTAGATCTTGTTGAGGGCCTCGACGCCGTCCTCGGCCGTCGTGACGTGGAAGCCGTTCTGGCGCAGCGTCTCGGCGAGGAAGTCGCGCTGGAAGGCGCTGTCGTCCACGACGAGCAGGCGGTGCGTCCGCGGGCTAGGCGCCATTGCGGTCCTCCGAGCCTCCGTCTTCCATCCCCGCCGACGCGGCGGCCTCCACGGCGGCGCGCAGCCGCCCCGGGTCCAGCACCGCGACCGCCCCGCGGTCGTCCTGCACGACCCCCGAGACGAGCGGGGCGCCGGTCCCTCCCGCCGCCGGCGGCGGCGGGAGATCGCGGATGTCCTCGACGGCGTCGAGCAGCACCCCCGCCAGGTCCCCCTCCCCGCGCAGCACCGCGAGCCAGGGCGGCGCGACCGGCCCCGAGTCCCCCAGGTCGAGCGTCAGGACCACCTCACCGCGGACGCTCCGGAGGCCCCGCATCGGAGGGCGCGACCCGGGGACCCGCGACGGGCGCCCCGTGCGGACGACCTCGCGGACGGCCCGCACCTCGATCCCCACCCGCCGTCCTCCCGCGCTCGCGACGAGGAACGGGACCGGCGCCGGCCCCGGGGGCGCGGCGTCGCCGCTCCCGGCGGAGGCGTTCGGGTCCGTCCCTTCGATCCCTGGAGTTCCGATGGCGGGTCCCCCCTGCCGCGCATTGTAGGAGGCCCCCCCCCGCGCCGCAAGGCTAGCCCGGGCTATTACGAGGGTGCGCGAGAAGGGCACGAGCCGGGGGACCCGTCGGAAACCCCCGCGGGCCAAGATCCTATGCGGTTCCATGGGATGCCGCTCCACGGGACCCCCGTCGTTGCCTCCGCGGGGGCCCCCGTGTAGGATGCGCCGGCCCGGGAGGATCGCACGGGGGGAGGTCGGGGGTGGCCTGGTTCGCGGCGAAGGCGCGCTATCGCGGAGTGCGCCCCGGCGGCGGTCGCCGCGACCTCCTCGAGGACTCGGTCTTCGTCTTCCGGAGCCCGTCGGGGGCCCACGCCCGGCGGCGGGCCGAGGCCATCGCCCGCGCCGTGGAGCGCGTGGACGTCGATTCCCAGGGCCGGAAGATCCGCTGGGTCCTCGATCGGATCGTCAGCGTGATGGAGGCCGGGGAGATCGTGGACGGCGCCGAGGTGTGGCGGGACCGGATCGTCCGCCCGAGGAGCGACGGCGCGGCCTAGAAGCCAGGGGTCAGACCTCGGGCGTTTGCAAACCGCGGGGTCAGACCTCGGGCGCCAGCGAGCGGCTCAGCACGCCAAGTGCCCTCGGCGCCTGGGGTCTGACCCCTCAGCCGCGGAGGCTGGTGCGGAAGCCGGGACTTGAACCCGGATGGGCTATGAACCCACAAGGTCCTGAACCTTGCGCGTCTGCCAATTCCGCCACTTCCGCACCGGGAAGGGCACTTCCTACCGCGGCGCGGAGCGCGCGGCAAGGAAACCGGTAGACCGAGGATGCGGGGGTTCCTCGCTGGATCGAGTGGGTGAACTTCTCGCAGCGGAGGCGGGTAAGGGTAGGGGTCGGGGAACGGGCAGCCTCGACGGCGTTCTCCCCTGCCCCTACCCATACCCCTACCCGCCGTCCGTCCACGGCAGACGACCCACTCCGGATAGCGAGGAGCCGACGCGGCCCCGGGGCGTCCTTCGCCGTAAGATGCCCCCGTGCCCCGCCCCCCCTCCCCGAAGAAGCACCTGCAGGAGCGCCTCCTCGTCGCCCGCCACCCGCGGGCACGGTTCCTCTACGAGGTCCTCGAGACCCACGAGGCGGGGCTCGTCCTGCTCGGGAGCGAGGTGAAGGCGCTGCGCGGGGGGAAGGCCCAGCTCCAGGAGGCCTACGCGCGCTTCCGGGGGGACGGGCTCTGGCTCATGCACTGCCACGTGCCGGAGTACCGGCAGGCGGGTCGCGCCGGGCACGACCCCGCCCGGCCCCGCAAGCTCCTGCTCCACCGGCAGGAGCTCGCGCGCCTGAGGACACGGACGGCCGAGAAAGGGCTGACGCTGGTCCCCCTCGCCCTATACTTCAACGAGGCGGGGCTCGCGAAGCTGGAGCTCGCGCTCGCGCGCGGCCGCAAGATCTATGACAAGAGGGAGGCGATCCGGTCCCGGGAGGCGAAGCGCGACATCGCGCGCTCCTCGCGGCGGTGACCCCTCGAGGAGGCGCGGCGGAGGGCCGCCCTGCCTCCTCGGGGGCGAACCGGGTTCGACCGGGCGTCGTCAATGCGCGGGACGCGCGCCGAGGTTCCAGGTGGCCTCGTAAAACCCTGGGAAAAACACAAGTGCCAACAGCACTTCCTACGCCCTCGCGGCTTAAGCCGTGAGCGTCCCCCCGCCCTTCGCCCGCGCGGGCCCGGGGACGAATGCAGCGGGCAGATCCCCCGGAGCGGCCGATCGGCCGGGGGACGACGACAGGTCGGCTGGCGCCCGGAGTCCCCCGTCCGCGGGGAATGCCGGGGGCGATGACCCAATCGCGGAACACGCGCGTAGTGGCCCCGCAGGGACCGCCGCGGGACGTGGGTTCGATTCCCACCGCCTCCACCATCCCTCCGCCGGCGGGGCGGCCTCGCGCCGCCCCGCCCCGGACCGGATCCTCCGCCGCCCGAGCCCGAGCCCGCGGAGGCGTTGCCTCGCGCCGGGACGCGGGCTACAATGCCCCGCCGTAGGCGGGAGAGCGCGGAGGCGGACCTTGGCGAAGTCGATCGTGGTGGTGGACGACGCGGGGGCCTACGGGTTCACGCTCTCGCTCCTGCTCCGGAACGCGGGGCACGACGTCTACTGCTGCGGCTCCGCGGAGGAGGCGCTGCGCCGGCTCCAGGAACGGCATGCCGACGTCCTCGTGAGCGACATCGTCATGCCCGGGATGAGCGGCGACGTCCTGGCCGTGGAAGTCCGCCGCCGCTGGCCGAACACCAAGGTGGTCCTCATGTCGGGCCTGCCGAAGGAGAAGGTCCCGCCGCTGCCGTCCGGCGTGGCGTTCCTCCCCAAGCCCGTGGACGTGCAGCGGCTCCTCTCCGCCCTCGCGGGGCTCGACCACGCGCCGCCGCCGCCCCCCCCGCGGTAGCCCCTCCCCACTCCCTTCTCCCCGTCCCCGTCCCCTCCCCGTCGGCGTGGAGGAAAGCCCCCTCTGGCCCCGGCGGGCCCGGGAGGGTACGCTTCCCCCATCGTGGTCGCGCCGGCGGACGGCTCGGGAGAACCGTCCCAGGGATGCCGTCTCCGGCCACCGCGCGCAGGCTGAAGAGGGATCCGGATGCAACCGGGAGGGATGCTGGGGCCCTACCGGCTCCTCTCGGAGCTGGGGGCGGGGGGCATGGGGCGCGTCTTCCTGGCCCAGGTGGAGGCCAGGCTGGACGGGTTCCGCCTCGGCGACCGCGTCGCCGTCAAGGTCGTCCACCCCCACCTGGTCGAGAACCCCGGCCTCGTCGAACGCTTCCGCCGGGAGGCGGCCGCGGGGAAGCGCGTCCGCCACCCCAACGTCGTGGCGACCCTGGACGTGGGGAGCACCCGGGACGACGGCGTCGAGGTCAACTACATCGTGATGGAACACGTCGAGGGGCTCACGCTCGGCGCCCTCCTCAAGGAGACCGCGCGCGTCCCCGAGGACCTCTGCCGGCGGATCGGGCGGGACGTGGCGCGGGGCCTGGCCGCGATCCACGCGGCCGGGATCGTCCACCGCGACCTCAAGCTCGACAACGTCCTCATCACCCGGGAGGAGATCGTGAAGGTGATGGACTTCGGCCTCGCCCGGATCCAGGACGAAGCCCTGCGCCTCTCCCGCTCGGGGCAATTCATCGGCTCCTTCCAGTACGCCGCCCCCGAGCAGTTCCGGGGGGACCCGGGGGAGGTGGACGCGCGCGCGGACCTCTACGCGCTGGGCTGGGTCCTCTACGCCCTGGCGGCCGGGTTCCACCCGCTCCACGGGGCGGAGGCCGCCACCGTCATCGAGCAGCAGCTCCACGGCGAGCCCCGGCGCCTCTCCGAGGTGAACCCCGCCGTGACCCTTTTCTACGAGGCGCTGGTCCACCGGCTCCTCGCGAAGGAGAAGGACGGCCGCTTCGGCACGGCGGAGGAGGTCCTCCGGATCCTCGAGGAGGGCGAAGAGAGCCCCTGGTGGCGGCGGCGCGCGGCGGAGCTCCGGGCCGCGGGGGCGGGCCCCCTGCGGCGCGTCCGCATCCCCCGCGAGACCGCGTTCCACGGGCGCGACGCGGAGCTGCGCCGGCTCGCGGGGCTCTTCGACCGCGTGCGGGAGGGCGAGGGGGCGGCGGTCCTCCTCGAGGGAGACCCGGGGATCGGCAAGACGCGGCTGGCCGACGAGGTGGTCGGCGCGATCGAGGGCTCCCGCGCGCCGCTCCGGTTCCTCCACGGGGCCCATCCCCCGGGAGGCGCTGCCACCGCCACGGGGGCCCTGGCCGCGGCCCTGGCGGAGCACTTCGGGCGGGACTCCCTCGAGGAGGCGCTCCGCCGCCACCACGCCGCCTCCCCCTCCGCGATCGCGGGCCTCGCGGCGCTCCTCCGCGGGGAGCGGAACCCGGCGGGGGGCGACGCCCTCCCCGGCGAGGCGGCCCGCGAGGCCCTCGTGCGCCTCGTGGAGGAGGTCGCCGCGGAGGCCCCGACGATGGTCCTCCTCGACGACCTCCACTTCGCCCCCGAGGAGGGGCGCGCGGTCTTCGCCGCCCTCGCGGCCGCCGCCGCCGGCAGGCGGCTCCTCGTCCTCGGCACCGCACGCCCGGGGCTCCCCGCCCCCTGGCTCGCCTCCCTCGAGGGCCTCCCCGGATTCCAGCGCCTGCGCCTCGGCCCCCTCGCGCCGGAGGCGGTCCGGGAAATCCTCGCGGACGCGCTCCGCTCCCCCGCGCTGGCGGCCGAGCTCGCCCCCGAGATCGCCCGCAAGTCGGACGGGAACCCCTTCTTCGCCTTCGAGATCCTCCGGGAGATGCGCGAGCGCGGGGCGCTCCGCCCGCGCCCTGACGGCTCCTGGGAGAAGACCGCCGAGGTCCCGGCGGTCTCGATCCCGTCCACGGTCCGGGCCCTCATCGAGGCCCGCGTGGGCGAGCTGGCGGACGAGGACCGCGACATCCTCGACATGGCCGCCTGCTGCGGTTTCGAGTTCGACCCCTCCCTCGTCGCCGAGGCCCTCGGCCTCGGCCCCATCCCCGTGCTGCGCCGGCTGGCCCGCCTGGAGGAGAGGTACCACCTGGTCCGCGGCGCGGGGGACCGGTTCCGCTTCGAGCACCACCTCGTCCAGGAAGTCCTGGGTGCGCGCGGGCCCGCCCCGCTGCAGCGGGAGTACCGCGCCGCCCTCGGCAGGGCCCGCAGGGCCCGCAGCCCCGCCATGAGCGACACGACCTCGGGCCGGCCCACCGGCCCCTCCCCGGC
>CAZKTF010000146.1:0-9074 GCA_964555565.1 uncultured Planctomycetota bacterium
TGGCGGCCGGGCTCGTCGCGCTCGCGGGGCGGGAGAGCGCGGAACCCCTCGACCGGGTGCCCGCCGCCCACTCCGCCTGGGCCTCGCTCCACTACGCGCTGGCGCTCGTCTCCACCGGCCTCCTCCTCGTCCCGGTCTCCGCGGCCGCGGCGGCCCTCCTGCCCCGCTTCCGCTCCGAGCGGACGCCGGGGGAGTGGCACGCGCTCCAGCTCCGCGCGACGCGGCTCGCCTTCCCGCTGTTCACGCTCGCCCTCCTTGCCGGCTGCGTCTGGCACCGGGACATCTGGTCCTCGGTCTGGGGCTGGGACGTCGTCGAGACGGGGACCCTCGTCCCCTGGCTGCTCTTCGCCGCATGGCTCCACCTCCGGCCGGCCGGGGACGTCTCCGTCGCGCTCGGCCCCTGGCTCCTCCTCGCCGCCGGGGCGGCGCTCCTCGCGGGGAGGTTCCTGCTGCACCTCCTCCCCGACGCGATCTCGAGCCTCGACACGTACGCCTGACGGGGGGTCCCCGGGAGCGGACCGGGTCCACCGCCGCCCCTGGGGACCGGGGCGACGAGGCCGCCTGCTTCGCCGACCCCGACGGCAACGTCCTCGTCGTCGCGCGGGAGATCCGCCAGTAGCCGCGCGGCGTCCCGGGTGCGGCCCTCCGCGCGGGTTCACGATCGGTTCATGCGCGTCCCGGAAGATGGGGGCGTCGATGCGGAATCGGTCCTCGGAAAGGAGGCGCACATGACCCGCTCACGGACGTGGCTCGCGGTCGCAGCCGTGCCTGTCGTCGCGCTCTCGCTGCTGGCGTCGCTGGGGAGCATCCTCCCGTCGGACGCACGGGCGTCGGTGCCCACGGGGCCGCCGGTCTTTTCGAACCCGCTCGTGTTCACCAACGCGTACTCCCCCTTCGCCGTCGGGGGCACGAGGGTGTTCACGGGCAAGGAGGCCGGCGCCCGGTCCGCCATCGTGGACGAGTTCCTCGCGGACACGCGCACGTTCTCCTGGAACGGGGGGACGGTGACCTGCCGCGTCCTCCGGGAGATCAACTTCGAGGACGGCGCGCTCGTCGAGGACACCACCAACTACTTCGCCCAGGCGGACGACGGGACCGTCTACTACTTCGGCGAGGTCGTGAACGACTACGAGGCCGGCGCGATCGTCGGCCACGGGGGCTCCTGGCTCGTGGGCGGCCCCTCGGGGGGCGACCCGCCGGAGACCCTCGCGTCGCCCGACCCGGGCCTCTTCATGCCCGCGAACCCCGAGGAAGGGGACCAGTTCCTGTCCGAGAACGTGCCGACCGGTCCGCAGGAGCTGGACCAGGTCCGCAGGACCGGCCGGAGGGTCAAGGTCACGGCGGGCTCCTACGAGGGCTGCATCGAGGTGCTCGAGACCAACCCCGTCGATGGAAGCACCGAGACGAAGTGGTACGCCCCCGGGGTGGGCGTCATCCGGGGCAAGGCGAGGGGGGAGGGCTTCGGCCTCGTCGCCACGAGCTTCGTCGGGGGCGGGAACTGACCCGGGAGGCCCGGGGGCGGATCGGCACGGGGACGGGGGCCGTTCAGGTACCGTTCATGAAGGCCGTGGAGGATGTCCCGCGGACCGAAGGAGGTTTCCATGAACGGCCCCCGATCCCTCGTCCCCTGGGCCCTGGGCTGCGGCGCCCTCGCGGCGCTGCTGTCCGCGGGCGACTCCCCCTCGGGGGGTCTCCTCCCCGCGAGGGCCGCCGCCGCGCTCCCCTCGGGGCCCCCCTCGTTCCCGGCCCCGCTCGCCATCGGCAACCCCTGGTCCCCCTTCGAGCCGGGGGGGTTCAAGGTCTACTCCGGCCGGGAGGGGCGGCACCGGGTCACGGTCGTCGAGCACCACCTCGTCGAGACCCGGACCTTCGCGTGGGAGGGGCAGGACGTCCCCTGCCGGATCCTGCGGGAGGCGAAGTTCGTGGACGGGGCGTGCACGGAGACCTCGCTCTCCTACCTCGCGCAGGCGGCCGACGGGAGCGTGTACTCCTTCGGCGATGTCACCGAGCCCTGCCCGCCGCCGGGGGCCCCGGAGGACGGGAACGACGAGCCGGGGGACGCGGAGTCGCGGTCCTGGGTCGTGGGCGTCCCGGGGCCCGCCGACCCGCCGGACACCGTGGGGGCCACGGCGCCGGCCCTCTTCATGCCGGCCTCCCCCGAGCCGGGGGACTCCTGGAAGCCGGAGGACCTGGCGCCCTACGCCGACGAGACGGCCACGGCCGTCCGGGGCGGCCTCCTGCTCCGCGTCCCGGCGGGCCGGTTCCCCGGGTGCCTCGAGATCCTCGCGACCACGACCCTCGACCCGGTGCGGGAGACCAAGTGGTTCGCGCCGGGGGTCGGGGTGGTCCGGAGCCGCACGCGGGTGGAGGGCCTGGCGCTCCAGGCCAGCACACTCCTGCGGCGCTGAGCCGCGCCGCGGGCGCCCCGCCTGCGCGCCCGGGGGGATAGGCGACCATGCGGATCCTCGTCGTCGAGGACAACCGGGACCTCGCGGAGGTCCTCCGGGCCAGTCTCGTGGAGGAGGGCTTCGCGGTCGATTCCTCCCCGGACGGGGAGGACGGGCTCTGGCGCGCGACGACCGTGGACTACGACGCCGTCGTCCTCGACATCCTCCTCCCGGGCGTGGACGGCCTCGAGATCCTCGCGCGGATGCGGGCCGGGGGCCGCCGGGCGCCGGTCCTGCTGCTGACGGCGAAGGACACGACGGAGGACCGGGTCCGCGGACTCGATGCCGGGGCCGACGACTACCTCGTCAAGCCCTTCGCCCTGGACGAGCTCCTCGCTCGCATCCGCGCGCTCCTCCGGCGGGAGACCACCGGCACCGACGGGCTCCTGCGGTACCGCGGCATCGAGCTGCACCCGGCGAAGAGGACGGTCCGGCTGGACGGGGCCGCCCTGCGGCTCACCTCCAAGGAGTTCGAGTACCTGCACCTGTTCATGAGGGAGCCGGAGAAGGTCTTCAGCCGGACGGAGATCACCGAGCGGCTCTACGACGACGAATTCGAGGGGATGAGCAACATCGTGGACGTGTTCATCGGCCGCCTCCGTCGGAAGCTCGCCCGCGCGAAGGGTCCCCCGTTCCTGCGCACGGTCCGCGGCTCGGGATACGTCCTCGGGGGAGGGAACTCCTGAGGAGCCTCAGGACCACGGTCCTCGCCGGCGTCGCCGCCATCGCGGTCGCCCTCGTCGGCGGCTTCGCGGGCGTGGTCTACGCCCGCTCCCACGGGCTGGCCCACGGCGCCATGAACGACAACCTCCGGACCCGCGCGGAGACCCTGGCGGGCCTCCTGGAGATCGGTCGCGACGGGATCGAGTTCGAGGCCCCGCCCGGGGCGCTGCCGGGGTTCGAGCGCAGGGGTTCCGGGGCCTACGCGGCGATCACCGGTCCGGACGGGAAGGTCGTCGTGAAGTCCCCCTCCCTCGGCGGGGAGCGGCTCCCCGACCCTCCCCCCTGGGAGCCCGGCCTCGTCCGGTTCGAGGAGCTGCCGGCCGGACCCGACGGGATCCCCTGCGCGATGGTCAGCCTCGCCTTCCTCGCGAAGGGGGAGCCCGTGGACGCGGGCGGGAACGGGACACGGGTCACGCCCCCCGAGGACCGGCGGCGCTTCCGCATCCAGGTCGCCCTCGACAGCCGGGAGCGGGACCTCGGGCTGGCCGGGCTTGCGCGGTTCCTCGCGATCGCGGGCGCGGCGGCGCTGGGGGTCACGATGGGCGCCGGGCTCCTCCTCTCGCGGTCCGTCCTCAGGCCCATCCGCCGGATGACGCGGGAGGCGGCGTCGCTGACTCCCGAGGACGCCGGCCGCCGCCTCGATCCCCGGACCGTCGTGGAGGAGCTGCACAGCCTCGCCGCGACGCTGAACTCCGCGCTGGACCGGCTCGCCGGCGCGATCGAGCGCCAGCGCAGGTTCACCTCGGACGCGAGCCACGAGCTGAGGACGCCCGTGTCGGTCCTCCTGGCGAACACGGAGCTGCTGCTGCGCAAGCCCCGGACGGCCGAGGAGTACCGCGGGGGACTCGAGCGCCAGCACCGGACGGTCCTGCGCATGAAGGAGATCACGGAGAACCTCCTGCACCTGGCGCGCGCGGACTCCGCGCCGGACCGGATCGAGCGGGGGCAGGTCCTCCTGGACGAGGTCCTCGCCGCCGCGTGCGAGGAGTTCCTGCCGCTGGCGCGGGCGAAGGACGTCCGCATCGAGCGCGAACTGGCCGAGGGGGTCCGCGTCGCCGGGGACGGGCGGCTGCTCGTCCAGATGACCGGGAACCTGCTTTCGAACGCGGTCCGGTTCACGCCTCCCGGCGGCGTGGTCTCGGTGCGCCTGACGGCCGAGGGGGCCTGCGCGGAGGTCTCGATCGCGGACACTGGCCCGGGCATCCCCGAGGGGCACCGGGGCCGCGTCTTCGAGCGGTTCTACCGGGTGCAGGAGGGCAGGGACCCGGCGGAGGGGGCCGGGCTGGGGCTGGCCATCGTCGATCGGATCGTGAGGGCGCACGGGGGGAGCGTCTCCGTCGGGGAGAGGGCGGGCGGGGGGGCCGCCATCCGCGTCCGCCTCCCCCTCGACCGGGGTCCGCCCCCGGGCACCGACCCTCCCGCGGCCGGCCCCGGGTAGCATGGCTCCCCCCATGCGCGCGACCGTCCTCCTCGCCGCGGTCCTCCTCCTCTCCCCCCCGGCCGCCCGCGCGGGCGACGACCCCGCGCCCCCCGCACCCGCCGCCGCACCCGCCGGGAAGGCCCTCCTCTACCTGGGGCTCAACGACCGCGGGGCCGAGGAGTGGCTCCGGGTGAAGGACGGGGCGGTGGCGATCCGCGTCCCGGGGGGGCCCTACCGGCGCCGCGCCTACGAGGGGCGCGTGGCGACCGGGGAGCCGCAGCCCTTCGAGGTGCGGTCCTTCCTCGTGGACAAGTTCGAGGTCACGAACGCCCGGTTCGCGCGGTTCCTGAACGAGTCGGGCGCGGACCCGGCACGGCTCCTCCGGCGCGAGGTCCCCGGCCTCGTCCGCGAGGACGAGCGCTGGGCTGCGGCGCCCGGTCTGGAGCAGCACCCGGTGACGGCGGCCACCGGCTTCGGCGCGGTGGAGTACGCGCGCTGGGCCGGGGCGCGGCTCCCCTCGCAGCCGGAGTGGGAGAAGGCCGCGGGCGGCCCCGAGGGGCGGCTCTACCCCTGGGGGGACGCGAAGCCCGACGCGACGCTCGCCAACTTCGGGCGGCCGGCGCCGCGGGGGACCGAGCCCGTGGGCTCCCACCCGCTCGGCGCCTCGCCCTGCGGCTGCATGGACATGGCGGGGAACGTCTACGACCGCGTGGAGACCGTCGTCGGGGGGCGCGACAGCGGCGAGCGCATCCCGGTGACCCGGCCGGTCATGCTCAAGGGCGGCTCCTGGCTCTCCCCCCACCCGCTCAACCTGCGCGTCCTCGACCTCTGCATGCAGCCCATGGAGGTGGCCGACCGCAGCGTGGGCTTCCGCTGCGCGACGGACGACCCGGAGCCCGACCGCCCGACCCGGGCCGCCGAGCCGCGGGAGGTCCTCAGGCTCGCCGGCGACTTCGACGCCGCGGTGAAGGAGGCGCGGGAGCGGCGGGTCCCGATCTTCCTTTCCCTCCTCCACGACACCTGCGGCCAGTGCGACCGGACGCGTGAACAGTGCTACCGCGACCCGCGGTTCATCGCCTACTGCAACGCGAACCTCCTGGTCGTCGTCGGCCACCAGCCCTGGGACGCGGACGACGACCCCCACCCGGCCCGCCCGGACGGGACCTGCCCGCTCTACCCGGGCCTCACCTGCCGGCAGCACGAGCGGCTCTACCCGCGCGGGCTCGAGGTCGTCGGCCGGTTCATGACCTCGCCCGGGAACTTCGTCCTGCACCCGGACCGCTGCCGGAAGGGGGCCGGGAAGGACGCCGTGCTCGTCCCGGAGCGCGACCTCCCGAAGTGGGGGGACGCCGTGGACGCCTACCTCGCGGCCTTCGAGCGGGCCCGGAGCGCGATGGCGGCGGAGGCCGGGGGACCGAAGTAGGGCCTCCCCCTCCGCCGTGCGCCCGGGAGGATCACCTTCCGGGCGCGAGCACGCAAGACCATGATCCAGAATGACTTGGGACCACATGGCCCGCTCCGTGGGGGCCGGGACGGTGGAAACTCCCCCCCGTCCCCTCCCCCATTGCCGTAGGATCGACGGGGACCCGGGTCCTCCCCGGGCCCAAGCATGGGCATCCTCCTCCTCGACGCGTTCCTGGTCGTCCTCCTCTCGCACTGCTGCTCGCTCGCGGAGGCGGCGATCCTCAGCCTCCCCCTCGTGCGGGCCCGGGCGCTCGGGAAGCTCGGGGGCCCCGCCGCCCGCGCCGTCCTGCGCGTCAAGGAGCAGGTCGGGAACGCGGTCTCGGCGGTGGTCATCCTCAACACCCTGGTGAACATCTTCGGGACCTACTTCATCACCGACCTGACGCTCGGGATGGTGGAGGCAGGGCAGCTCCCGAAGGTCGCGGGGGTCCTCTCCCCGATCCTCCTCGGTACCGCGGTGGTGGTCCTGGGCGAGATCGTCCCGAAGACGCTGGGGGAGCGCTTCCACGTGGCGGTGTCGCTGGCCGCCGCCTACCCGGTCCTCACGCTCATGCGGGTGCTCCACCCGCTGCTGTGGCTCAGCGAGAAGGCCCTCTCGGGGGTCCGCCCCTCCCACCAGCGGCACGAGCACGCGGAGGAGGAGATCTCCATCCTCGCCCAGGAGGCCCACGAGGCGGGGTCGCTCCAGTCCGCCGAGGCGCGGGTCATCGCGCGGGTGTTCCGCCTGAACGACATCACGTCCGAGGACGTGATGAGTCCGCGGATCCGCTGCGTCATGCTCCCCGGGGACGCCACGCTGGAGGGCGCGCGGGCCGACCTCTCGAAGCACGCCTTCAGCCGCATCCCGCTGTTCGCCGGGACGCGGGACCAGATCACCGGGGTCCTCCGGCGGTCCGAGGCGCTGGTCGCCCTGGTGGACGGGCGGGGGCACCTGAAGCTCAAGGACCTCGCGACCCGGGCGAAGTTCGTCCCGGCGACCATGCCCGCGGACCGGCTCCTGCTCGAGTTCCAGCGGGAGCGGGTCCAGATGGCCGTCGTGGTGGGCGAGTACGGCGAGACGGTGGGCCTCGTCACCCTCGAGGACATCATGGAGGAGCTGGTCGGGGAGATGCTGGACGAGAAGCAGGTGGATGAGCGCTCCATCAAGCGCGTCTCCCGCGAGGAGATCCTCGTCCACGGGCAGACCGAGGTCACCCGGATCAACCACTTCTTCAACACCGAACTCCCCGAGGACTCCCGCCCCACCATCGCGGGGCTCCTGCTCGAGGAGCTGGGGCGCCTCCCGCGGCCCGGCGAGCGGATCCTGATGCACGGCGTGGCCATCGTGGTGGACGAGGCGAACGACCGCGCCATCGTGCGCGTCCGGATCCTCAAGTCCACGGGTCCCCCGGCTCCCGGCGCGCCCGTCCCGAGCCTCCCGCCCGGCGAGGGGGCGTTCGCGTAGAGGCGACACCGCCCTTACCCCTTTTCCTTGTCCCCCCCCTCGCGGCGCTCCTATCATCGGCTCCTCTCTCGGCGCGGCCGGGGGGGAGTACGGCCCGGGGCGGCGTCACGCGACCCGTCGGCATCCACGGAGAGACCCATGGCGACGGCGGCGCCCTTCTCCATCCTCGACGCCCCCGTGAAGGCACGCGGCCGCCGCGACCCGCTCGGGGACCTGGGCCTCGGGGTCGAGGACCTTCGGAAGATGTTCGCCGCGATGGTCCGCACGCGCACGCTCGACGAGCGCGGGATGACCTGCCAGCGCCAGGGCCGCATCGGCTTCTACGTCCCCTCCTCGGGCGAGGAGGGGCACCAGGTCGGGGCCGCCTACGCCCTCCAACCCGACGACTGGCTCTTCCCCTCCTACCGCGTCCCCGGGGTCGCGCTGCTGCGCGGGGCGCCGCTGGCGAAGATGGTCGCCAACTGCTTCGGGAACGCCGAGGACAACGCCTTCGGCCGCCAGATGCCCTGCCACTACTCGCTGCGCGAGGTGAACTTCCTCTCCATCTCCTCGCCCCTCGGCACCCAGGTCCCGCAGGCGGTCGGCGCGGCGCGCGCGATGCAGATCCGCGGAGACCGCCGGATCGCGGTGACCTGGTTCGGGGACGGGACGACGAGCGAGGGGGACTTCCACGTCGGGATGAACTTCGCCGGGGTCTGGAAGGTCCCCTGCGTCTTCATCTGCCAGAACAACGGCTGGGCGATCTCGGTCCCGCTGTCCCAGCAGACCGCGTCGGAGGGGATCGCCGTGAAGGCTGAGGCCTACGGCTTCGAGGGGGTCCGGGTGGACGGCAACGACGTGCTCGCCGTCTACAAGGTCGTCCGCGACGCGGCCGCGAAGGCCCGCGCGGGCGGCGGCCCCACGCTCGTGGAGGCGGTGACCTACCGCATGGGGCCCCACTCCTCCTCCGACGACCCGACGCGCTACCGCCCCGCCGCGGAGGTCGCGGAGTGGAAGCGGCGCGACCCCATCGAGCGGTTCCGCGGGTTCCTCCTCGAGGGGGGCCATGCCGACGAGGCCTGGATGAAGCAGGCGGAGGAGGCCGCGCGCGCGGAGATGGCGGAGGCCTTCCGCGTCGGGGAGAAGGCCCCGCCCCCCGGGCTCGGGTCGCTCTTCGACGACGTCTACGGGGAGATCACCCCGGCGCTCGAGAGGCAGCGGTCTCAACTCATGGCGATGGAGGGCGGGAAGTTCCGCGCCGACGAGTCCGGCGCGGCCTTCCCCCTGTAACGGAGCGGCACACCGATGGCGACGATGACCGTCCTCCAGGCCGTCAACGACGCGCTCCACCAGGCCATGGGCGCGGACGACCGCGTCGTGGTCCTCGGCGAGGACATCGGCGAGCTGGGCGGGGTCTTCCGCGCGACGGACGGGCTGCTGAAGAAGCACGGCCCGATGCGGGTGATGAACACCCCGCTGGCCGAGGCGGGGATCATCGGGACCGCCATCGGGATGGCCCTCTACGGGCTGCGCCCGGTGCCCGAGATCCAGTTCCTGGACTTCATCTACCCGGCCTTCGACCAGATCGTCTCCGAGG
>CAZKTF010000147.1:0-8898 GCA_964555565.1 uncultured Planctomycetota bacterium
GGGCTCATGAATGGAAACTACGACCGGGGTCAGACAATGAGGGGATCCCTCAGGGCGCCGATGGGAGCAGCATGGGAGTGGATTCTGGAGTCGGTCTACGACTCATCGCCATGGCCATGCTCGTCGCGACCTGCGTCCAACTTCCGCAAGGCGCCCCTGATGTGCACGATGTTGATCGCGTCCATGACGGGGCCGAGCAGCCCGAAGAACCCCCCGATCCATGCGAGCCACTCTGGAAAGCCGACGAAACGATGCAGGGCCCACAGCCCACCAGCCAACAGGCACCCGAAGCCAGCTCCGAAGGGCAGCGCCCGCCGTGACTTTCTCAGATTACTTTCGAGCTCCTTTCGACTGACCGCTCTACCCACCCGAGCCGTTCTCCGTCCCCACCGGGAGAACGCCAGAGTCGTAGACGAGCTCCCCTGACCGAGATCGGAACGCCTCCGCCAGGAGCACCCGGGCCTGCCGCCCGACCTCCCGCTCGACCTTCGCGAGGACGCTCTTCCGATGGTCCGCCAGGGCGCGCGGGTCCACGAAGCCGGGCACGGCCCCCGGGGACTTCGACTCGACGGCCTCCAGGAATTGGACCGCCCGCTTGTGGGACAGGGGGCTCTCCTCGATGGTCCGCACGAGCAGCTCGTGCTCCCGCGGGCTCAGTCCGACGACCTTCCCGTCGATCTCGATGGACAGACTGGCCATCCGGACCATCAGCTCCATGCCCCGCGGCTCCGCCGCCGCTTCGACCTTCCCGCGGAGGTACGCCCGCCGCTCCTCGGCCGTCATCGGCCGCACGAACGCGGGGTTGGCCAGCTCAGGGTGCCCCAGGAAGTCCGGGAAGCCGGGGACGTGCGCCCACCTGTCGTAGTCGGGCACGTCCCACTTGTGCTCGTAGTAGTCAGGCATCCCGTTCGAGTCCGGCGCCCGCCGCCGCCTCGGCCCCCGAAGGACCCCCTGGCATGTCCACATCGGCTCATACGACTCGTCCTCGGCAGCCTCATCCAACCGGAACACCTCGACGAGAACAACCATGGCTCCCTCCAGATCCCCCGGGTTCTCCGGCTTAGCGGCAACATCGGATCATCCCCCGCGCAGAGGACATCCGCTCCAGACGAATGGCGGGCCTCAGACGCCGGCGCGTCTCGCCACGCCGCGGTCCCCAGAAGGCGCGGGAAGAACCGTAAGCGACCGCACTTTCCCGGCTGCGTTGGCAGGCCCCAGACTCGCGCGGGTTCACCGCCCCCGATCCTCGGCCTTCTGCCCTATCAGGATCCGCGGAACACCCGCACCGCTTCTCGGTCTCGCTCCGACAGCGACGAGAGTTCGACATCCTGGACAACGGTCCGGAGCACCCCCAAGTCGCACAGCTTGCCAAGCGCCTCCACATCCACGCGCCATTCCGACCCTGTCGGCAGCCCGGTCGTTTCATAGGACTCCGCAAGGACCGCGAACGCCGAGATCAGCGCGACCGCGCCGGGAATCGATTGAGCCGTTTCGACCGCCCAAGCCGTCGCCCCTGTTGAGTCCCCCCAGAGAACCCACGCATTCACCAGGGCGCGCAGCGCCGGATGCGGGAGAAGCTTCCCCCCCGCGGCCATCTCGTTTGCCTTAGCCGCGACAGCGCTACGGACGCGGTCCAAGTCCGCGACGTCCAGAACGAACCGGTCTGGATGTCGCTGCCGTTGCGCGTCGTCGCCCTCCACCCGCAGCAACTCGACCACCCATTCGGGACTGTCCGTCAGCCGGATCGTGTCGCAAAGCGTGTCGGCGTGAGCGCCCGATGGCACGATCTCCTTCAGCAGCCAGTGGAGCAGATGGAGAACCGTCCAGCCGAAAGGGGCCTCCAGCGCGTGCTTCGGAGGAGCTGGGTGTCGTTGCACTACGCTGAAGACCACGGCCAAGAATGAGGCGACATGACCCGCCGCAAGCTCCCTCCGCTCCCGCACGGCCTTCTGGAGCACTTTCTCTAGAACACCTCGCCTAGCGTAGCCCACCAGTTGCGTCTCAACCCACCGGGTGTCGCCTCCGCGGCGGAGGAGTCCGGCAACATCAGAATCCGGAACGTCAGCGACAGGGATCCCCAGCACGAAGTACCGCCCAAAGTAATCGGGATGGCACGCCCGCTTCTCAGTGGCCCACTCCGCCACCGAAGCGTCGCCGAACTCCTCATTGTCAGTCACCGTGCGGATGGGCGGGAAGACCACCCTGAGGATCTCCCTGACGACCGGCCGACTTCCCTCGACGGTGTCCTGCAACACCTTCTCCAGGGCGGTCCGCACCCGTTCCTTCTTCTCCCGATCGCGGCTCATGGGACCGGGGCGCCCGGTCACGACCGCGAAGTTCTGAAGAACCCACTCATGCACATGTGGTATGTGGTATCGCATTACTTCGAGGGCGACGAGATCCGCTTCGTTGACTTCGTATCGTCCGCCGCTCTTGTGGAGGTCCCGTAGCACCTGAAGCCTGTTCGAGAATCGGTAGACCGCGCGCAGCGTGTCGAAAAGACCACGGATGCCAGAGTGATAGACCTCATCCCAGTGCGATCGCCCCTTGTAGGGCTCGGGTGCCCGCAAGCCCACAGCATGCTCGATGCAGGAATCAAGCACCTCGTTGATTTGCGATTGCTCAACCACGGGTACGTCCAGCTGCAAATGAACGACCTTGTCGATGAGGGTGTCGGCCGCCTTCGTCTTGTAGAAGGCGCGCAGGCCAGTCGCTACGTGCTCTCGTTCGAAGACTAGCAGGTACACGACGTTTGGGAAGTCGGCGTTGGCCTTCACCAGCTGGAAGACGCAGGCAATGTCCTTCGGGGGCAGGCGGTCAATGTCGTCGATGATGATCAGGAGTCCGGGTCGTATGTTCTGAAGAGCTCCTCTTATGTCGCGACGGACGCTCTCCATGGAGGGCGTCCCAAGCCCAGCCCATCGCTCGACGAAAGCGGCGACGCGATCCAGAAGCGTCACAAGGACGGACAGAAGAGTCATGGTAACGGCGAGGATCGTCAACGACGCCCGAACCCACGGAGTGTCCGTGCTGAGACCGACAAGACCAAGCAAGAGCCCGAGGGACGCCAGGAGCGCGGAGTCACGAGCTCTCAACACATCCGCGATGCGCAGCGCAGAGCCGAGAAGTCGCAGCTTATCGGCGATCCTGCGAAGCTTGTTGCCCTCATCCAGGGTGCCCAGTTGTTCCGCGATCACCCGGAAGAACGCCTTGAACACTTGGTTCTGACTGGACCACTGCCACGGAGCGAACTCAACCACGGTCGGCGGCGAGTTCTCCAACGCGAGGGCATCCAGCGCCATGTTCTTGATCGAGGACTTCCCAGTCCCCCATGGACCGCACAGTCCGATGACAAGGCTCTCTGTTCCGCCCCAAGATGCAATCGCCGCCGCCAGCTTCTCCGCGAAGGGAGCGCGGCCAAGCCGGTCTTCTGCTCGGGACCGGATGGCGCTGTCGGACGACAACTGAAGCGAGGGCTGGGGGCTCTTCGTCGCTGCACGATCCATCGCCCGGTCCTCCGTACGAGCCTCCGCGCCCTGTCGCGAACGCGCCCCGCGCTAGTTGCCAGCGGAGGAATACATGACCACGAGTGTATCGGCCCCTCGGCCTAGCCTGGACGGTGCTTCCATCCCATAGCGCTCCAGTCGACCCACCGGGGCCCGGTGGCGAAGGCCTGGAGGTCCTCGGAGTTGACCCAGGTGCGGAACCAGTCCTCCTCGAACAGGTGGGGGTCGTAGGGCTCCTCGCAGCAGGGGCACAGTAGGCGACCGGGGTCCTCGTCGTGGGCGCGGACGCCGCCGAAGGGCTGGACCATGCGGCGTCCGGCGAGGGCGGATGCGACGGCGAGGAGGGCCTCCCCGGGAAGCTCCCAGGGTTTGGCGACGTACTTGATCCCCTCGCGGAGGAGCCCGGCTCGGGAGCGGTCCGTGATGGCCCGCTTCACGTCGGGCCGGTGTCGGGCGCCGGTCAGCCGCTCCCACTCTGCGGACAGGTCCTCGAAGTCCACCCAGGGGAGGTCGCAGACGACGTGGAGGTGGGGATGGTACCCGTGCTCCGCGGACCAGGTGACCTCCAGGGACCAGAGGCCCCGGGTCCCCTTCGGCCAGACCCTCCGCCGCCGCAGCTCCCGGAACCCGCCCAGGAGGAGCCCCAGGGCGGCCTCCAGGGACTCCGGGGACCGCGCGTTAGGGACCGTGAGGGTGACGAGGGCGGGGTGCCGGAAGGCCGCCACGTCGCGCGCGTAGCGCCTCTGGACGTGGGCCGCCCGGCGCCGCGAGCACTTCGTGCAGACCCGCCGGTTGCAGGAGTCAATGACGGGCCCGCGGGCGCCGCAGGGCTTGTGCTCCCAGATGACGGCCCGCTTCCCGCACAGGCGGGCCGACTCCAGGTCCCGGCGCCCCCTCGTCTCGTCGAGCCGGAAGACGGCGATACGGCCACGGCCGGTGACCCCGGGCCTGCGCTTGTACGGTTGCTTACGAGTATCAAGTCCCTTGGAGGCAACGGCGACGGTTGCAAGAACCGCCGTGCCAGGGCCACCGGCCCCGTCGTGGCGTTCGCTTCCGCCGAGGCTAGGACCACTTCGCCCAGAGCTGCTCTCCGCACCCGCGGCACTTGATGCGGACAGCGGGCCCCGCGAAGGTTGGGATTGCGTCGTCTCCGGGGACCTCACCGCACACCCCGCAGGGCGTGCGCCTCAGGCGACGGAGAGTCCGCGAGTTCCGGATGCGGCTGAAGACCTGCATCTCCAGGACGAGGAGCGCCATCCCGGCCATGACCACGACCCAGAAGACCCGCTTGAAAGCCCATCCCCCAAGGGCTGCTACCACGAGGGCGACGAGCGCAGAGCCGCCTGCGAACACCAGCAGAAAGAGCAGGTAGCCAAGGATGCTGGACCCCTTCTCGCCCGCCCGATCGGAGCGATGCCCTACCAAGCGATGTGTCCCGAGAGCATGAGGCCCAGTCTACCGGCGGCCGGACAGTCGCTCGGAAGCCCGCCGCGGGCCGGGCCTGGCGGCCCTTGGCCCGCGGCAACGCCGAGGGCGCACCGAGGCCGACCGAGGCCGCAGAGCCCGCAGCAGGGCCATCCGGCGGGCCGTCCGTCAACCGACAACGCCCAGCTCCCGGAGGTCATGGAAGACCGCCCGCACTTCGGGCGGCGGGAACAGGCAGAGTTCCCGGAACCGGCGGATGAAGGGGTACCAACCCTCCGCAGAGTCGAAGCGGGCCCGGCGCTTGGGCTTGCGCCCGATCCAGCCCCCTCGCCCCGCGGAACCTCGGGGAACGCCGGGGACCAGCGCGGTCAGACGTTCCGGAGGAGATCCCCGGGATCGACTCTCAACGCCCTGGCGATCTTGACGATGTCGTGGAACGCCAAGTTCCGCTCGGCCCTCTCGACGGAGCCCCAGTAGTTGTAGTGGATGCCTGCGCGGCGGGCAGCCTCCCGCTGGGAGAGGCCGAGCTCCTCGCGCCGCGTGCGGACCCTCATGGCGAACTTCTTGAGCGATGCCGTTTTCACGGCGCGGGACACTACGGATGTACCGGCCCAGCGAGCGATGGACAGGCAGGGAGGGCATGGCTGGAGGGTGGACGGTGACGGTTCGCACGGGCTGTAGTCGGACTACGGGCAGAAGGCGGGCGCGTCGGAAGGTGCTCGCCCTCGGCCGGGTGGTATGAAGGAGCCGTCTACGCAGCGTGGCGGAGACGAAGGACGGGCAGTGCGCGGTCGTCCTCGAGGTAGCGGACGCGGAGTACTGCGCGCGTCGGCGGAAGCCGGAATGGTCGGGTCCGCCCCGCGTGGACCTCCTCGGGAGTGCGGTTCCCCAGACCCTGGTGGGGCCGCTCGGCGTTGTACCACTTCGCGTATCTCGCGAGGTCGGCCCCGATCGCGCGGAGCGGCCGGTAGAGGAAGAGGCCGCCCGCGTACTCGTTCTTGAGGCTCCGCCAGAATCGCTCGATGAGGGCGATCGAGCCCGATTGGCCGATGGCCCCGTAGCGGCGGCGGATGCCGCGGCGCCGGAGGGCCCGCGTGAAGGCCAGCGAGGTGAACTGCCTCCCGTGGTCGGTCACCACCCAGTCCGGGATGCCGGCCGCGCGGACCGCCTCGCGCAGCAGCCGCACCGCGAAGGCGGCCGTCGGTTCGCCGGGGACCGCGCCGATCGCCAGGACCCTCCGCGAGAAGGCGTCGATGACGGCCCCGACCCGGACGGAGCGGAGGGGGCCGCCCACCCGCGTGAAGTCGAGGAGCCAGACGTGGCCGGGGTGCCTGGAGATGAGCGGTCCACGGCCGGGCCGCTCGACCCGGGCGCGCCGGTTCGGGCGGTACGGCTGGCGGAGGATTCGCTGGACGCTCGTGCGGGAGGCCGCGAGTCCTATGCGGGTGAGGATTCCCGCCACGCGCCGCGTCTCCCAGCGCGGCCATTCCCCCTTCAGGCGATGGACGAGTTTGGCGACGAGGTCGGGGAGCGCGTTCCCGGGGCGCTGGAGCTGGACGAGCCGGCCCCGGCCGGACGCGACATCGCCGTGCCAGTGAATCACCGTCTGCGCGGAGAGCACGAACGCCCGGGCCGTGGCGCGGACCGAGCGGCCGTGTCGGGCCTGGTGCCAGAGGATCCAGAGCCGCTCGAAGGGCCTGTAGCGGGGACGGCGCCGGGGATCGAGCCGGCGGAGGCGCGTCCGCAGGAGGTCTTTCTCCTCCCGCAGGCGCTGCAGGGCCTCACGGAGGACTCCGTCCTCCGCTCGCAGGGGTCGGCGCCGGGCGGTCTCGGAGCGCCAGCGGTCGTGCGCGACGGCGGTCCAGCGGGCGATGAGGAGGAGGGCGTGGGTCATGGGACTGCGGAGGGTAGCGCGCCGGCCTGCCGACGGACGCAGGCGCGCAGGACACGTGCCTGGGGTGCCTGGCGCCGACGTGCGGTTCCCGGGAAGACGCGCCGGTTCGCGCGTCACCGTCGGCTACGGTGCGCGCACGCCGCGCGTCACGCGCATGATGCCCGGCTGGAGCACGACGAAGGCGCCGCGCATCTGGTCCCCGAGCCGCGCGACCGCCTCGCACACCTGCGACGGCATGGTCGATCGCGCCGGGGCAGGGAAGCGCAGGAAGAGCACTCCGACGGACGGGACGGCCGAGACGTGCACGAGGTGACCGAAGTCCTTGTCCTCCGCGACCAGGATTCGATCGTCGGCCGCGGCCCACGCGGCGACTTCCCGGTCCGATGCCGTCGGCCTCTCCTCAATGACGGAACGGGTGTCATGCCCCGCGTTGCGAAGGGCCCGTACGACCGCGAAGTCGCAACTCGGATCGACGAGGAACCGCACGGTGCCTCCGGCCGTACGACCCTACCCGCGTCGGCGCGCCTACTTCGGCAGCAGAATGGTCTCCTCGTGCGCGAGCGAGTCCGCTGCGTAGGCGAGGGCCGCGCGGATGTCCTCCCCGCTGAGCCCCGGATACCCGTCCAGGAGGTCCGCCTCGGTAGCCCCCTCGCCGAGTTTGCGGAGGATCATCTCGACGGGGATGCGCGTGCCGCGGATGACGGGCTTGCCGAGCATCACCTCGGGATCGATGACGATGCGGTCGGTCGCGCTCATGGGGGGCTCCGGCGAACGCCGTCAGGATACCACGGGAGGCCCGTTCGCCGGATGCGCGGGTGCGGGCGGCAGCGACCGGCGGGTCCGGGAAGTCGCTTGCGGCTCCACGCGGCACATCCCCAGGGCTACAGGCTGGGCCACATCCCCCTGCAAGTCGCCCGCAACCCTCGCCCGCGGCGGGGCTTGCGGAACAGGTCGCCGCCCTCTCAAGGCTACGACACCGGTTCAAATCGGGTCAGGGGTACCACCCGCCCGCCGGTGCGGCGCGGAGCGCCGTCCCGGAGGGCGGGCTCCGCCGTGGCCAGGGGGGGCGACGGAGGGCCCGTTCGCGGAGCCGGATGGCGGGCCTCGGGACCGCCTCACGGCCCGAGCCAACCGTCCAGCTCCTCGAGCGTCGCCTTGAGGTGCGTCTGATCCAGGGCGAAATCGAACTCCAGCCGGGCGAACGACTCTCCCTCGAACGAGCGCGCCACTCCCTTCACGGTCACGTGGCCCCGCCTGTCGGCGGAGACCTGGAGCGAGATCACCTCCTCCATGTCCTCGAAGGACGCGGTCCCCTGCAGGGTCTCGTAGACCGCCCGCAGCTCGACGCGGAACTGCCGGACCGCGTCCTCCTCGAACCACGGCTTCGTCTCGGCCCGGGTCGCGCCGACGCGGACCTCCGCCCGGGTCCACCAGACCCGGACGTGATCCGCGCCGTCCGGACCGAGCCCGAAGGTCGCGGTGACGCGCGGCGGCTCGCTCCCGGCCATGCCGTCACCACTCTACCCGGCTTCGCGCGAGTCCCGGGATGGCCACCGGCCTGTCTGATCCCTTCGCGGATCCCGGGATCCGCGCCGACGCGCCGGCGCCTGATGCCGCGGCTCTCCCGCCGGGCGAGGACCTCGCGTCCCAGAAGCGCCGGAACTCCCCGGCCCACTCGGCGACGTCCCTGATCCGCGCGGCGTCGAGGGTTCGGGGCCGCCTCTGCGCCTCGCGTCCCCGGTGGATGAGCCCCGCGCGCTCGAGCACCCGGAGGTGCTTGGAGACGGCGGGGCCGCTCATCTCGAAAGGGGCCGAGAGCTCCTTGACCGTGGCCGCGCCCCGGGCGAGCCGCACGAGGATCGCGCGGCGCGTCGGGTCGGCAAGCGCGGAGAAGGTGGCGTCGAGGGCGTCGGGGATGGCTCGCATGGCGCTCGGGTGACCTATAAGTTACCGTATGGTTATATAACCTTATAGGACTATACAACCCGGACGAACCCCTGTCAAGTCGGCGGCAGGAACCGGGTGCATGACCGTACTTGCGAGGTCCGCCGGCCGAAACGGCCGTGAAGGTCA
>CAZKTF010000148.1:0-8889 GCA_964555565.1 uncultured Planctomycetota bacterium
CGCGGGCGCTCGCCCCGGACCTCGCCGCGGCCCACGCGGCCCTCGGCCACGCCGCCGCCGTCCTCGCCTCCCGGAAGGACGCCACGCCGGGGGAGAAGCGCGAGGCCCTGGCCCTCGCCCTGGAGTGCCTGACGCGCGCGGCGCGGATCGACCCCGGGGACGCCCGCATCCTGGCGGAGAGGGCGCAGGTCCTCCGGTGGACCGGCGACGCGCGGGGCGCCGCGGACGACCTCGCCCGGGCCGCCGCCGCGGCCCCGCGGGACCCGGCGATCCTCGCGGCCCGGGCCCGGGTCCTCGACGACCTCGAGGGCGGGAGGGACGCCGTGGCGGCGTGGAAGGCGGCGGTGACGGTTTCGCCCCGGGACCCGGGCCTCGTGACCGACTACGGCTCGGCGCTCGCGCGCGCGGGGCGCTGGGAGGACTCCCTCAAGCAGTACCGGCGGGCGGACTCCCTGTTCCAGAAGGACGCGAGGCCCGACCGCTGGAGGGCCCGGATCGGCCTCGCGACGGCGCTCGCGCAGCT
This sequence comes from uncultured Planctomycetota bacterium, assembly GCA_964555565.1. Classification (GTDB taxonomy): domain Bacteria; phylum Planctomycetota; class JAJSAM01; order JAJSAM01; family JAKLKS01; genus CAZKTF01. The sequence goes on from CAZKTF010000148.1 coordinate 524, forward strand.
CGGGCTCGCGGACCGCGACGAGGGGATGCTCCGCGAGGCGGCGGACCAGTTGCGCGCGTACCGGCGGGAGGGAGGGCCCGGGACGGCGGACGCGGAGCGCCTGGCCGCGGCGCTGGGCGTCGGCCCGGAGGGGAAGTAGCAGCGGCCGAACGGATCGACGGCTCCCCCGGCTCCTGCCCTCGCCCGTCGTTCCGGGCGAGAGGCGGGTAGGGGTACGGGTACGGGGAGGGGCAGAGTCGCCGGCGCGGCCTCCACTGCTCACGGGTGGCCGGGCCCGTTCCCCTACCCCTACCCCTACCCGCCTTTGCCTTACTACGGTTCCACGACGATGACCCTCCCCGTCCCGTCGGCGGAGGCCACCGCGAGGAGGCCGGGCGCGACCAGCGGCGGGGAGCGGAGGGTCCCGAGGCCCGAGAGCCGCCAGAGGATGGAGTCCGTCCGGAGGTCGTAGGCGACGAGCGTGCCCGCCGAGCCCGACACGTAGAGCCGCTCGTTCGTGGCCGCCACCCCGCCCTCGACCCCGGCCGGGAGCCCGAGGGACGTCTTCCCGAGGGGCTTCCCGTCCGCGGGGGCGAGGCGGTGCACGAATCCCCCGGAGGAGACGACCCGCAGGACGTCCTTCCCGGGCAGGGGCTGCGCGCGGACGGGCGAGTCCACGGGCGCCGTCCACGTGACCTTCCCCGTCGCGAGGTCCACGCGCTGCACGTTCTTGTCCTCCGTCCCGACGACGACGCCCCCCGTGCCGTCCTCCTCCGGGGTGCAGGAGACCGGGCCGGAGAGCTCGGCGGTCCAGCGCTCCTTCCCGTCCGCGGCCTCGAGGGCCCGGAGGCGGCGGTCCCCCGCGCCCACGAGGACGAGTCCGCCCCTCGCCGCGAGGAGGGTGCCGGTCGCGGGGGAGGCGAGCGTGACCTTCCAGCGCTCCTCCCCCGTGCGGGCGTCGAAGGCGACCACCTTCCCCTTCGCGTCCACGAACACGACGCGGCCGTCGGCGATGACGGGGTCGGAGGAGAGGGCGGCGGTCGTCTTCTTCCTCCACAGGAACGCCCTCTTCGCGAGGTCCACGGCGAAGGCCTCGCCGTCGTTGCCTCCGAAGTAGGCGACCCCCCCGCTCACCACGATCCCCCCGCTCACGCCGGAGAGGTGGCCGGTCTCGAGCTGGAAGGACTCGTCGCCGCCGCGCGTCTCCCAGGCCCGGAAGAGCCCGCCGCGCGTGGCCAGGAGGAGCAACCCCTCCCCGAGAGCGGGCCTCCCCTCCACGGCGGCCCCGGCCTCCCGCTTCCACCGGACCGTGCGCTGGAGGTCGAGGGTGACCTGGGCCCCCCGGTCCCCCTCGATGCCCGCGCGCTCGACCGTGTGCGTGTCGAACCCCTCCATCTCCACGCGCAGGACCGTCTTTCCCTGGTGCGGGTAGTGGATGACCTTGGGCGTGGTCCCGGCGTCCACCCGGGACTGGTCCGGGAGGATGACCGTGAGGCGGGCGCCGGGGGGGCGGGTCTCCACCCGGAGCGGGAGGCGGACGAGGGTCGCGAAGTTGATCTCCGGGGCGTCCTGGATGACCGCCCGGTAGGTCTCGAAGGCCCGCGCCAGGTCGCCCGCCCTCTCGATCGCCTGCGCGGTCTCGAGCCCCTTGCGGGCCTTGACGAGCTTCTCACGCTCGGCCCGCATCCGTTCGTCGAACTTGTTCCGCGTGAAGAGGCTCTCCGCCACGGGCTGGAAGTACTGCTCGGGCTTCTCCTGCCGCAGGGCCTCGCATCGCGCGAGGAAGGCGTCGGCGTCCGCGATCGCCTTGTCCAGGTTGCCCTCCGCGCAGCCCATCTGGATCCCCCTCGTGGTGGACCGGAAGAGATCCGTGATCCTCTGCTTCTCGAGGAGCGCCCGCGCGGCCTGGCCCTTGTCCTCGACGTAGATCATCGCCTTGTCCATCTCCTCCACGGAGCGGCGGAGTTCATCGGGGCGGAACCCCTCCAGGTCCCCGGCCCGCAGGACCGCGGCGGCGACGGCCTCCACGACGGCCTTCCAGTCGGCCCTCTTCCGGAGCGCGATGGCCTCGTTGGCTTCCTTCTCCACCTTGAGGTGCAGCTCCTCCTGGGCCTTGTCGATGTCGATGCCCTCGATGGCGGTCTGGGCGCGGGCGATGCCACGCGCGGCGTCGCGCACCGCCTCGGCGCACGTCTTGGCCAGGCCCCGGACCTGCTCGCGGTACCAGGCGACGACCTCCCCGCCGCCCTTCCCCTCCGGCAGCCGGGCCTTCCAGGGCCCCTCCACCCGGGTCGGGCCGGACCCCTCCACCTTCACGGGGAGCGGCCCCTCGAGCGCCTTCGCCGTCGCCTCGAGGAACCTCCCCTCACGGGCCAGGGCGATGGCGGGCTCGAGGAAGCGCGTCCGCAGCTCCTCCTGCAGGTCGCGGATGGCCTTCTGGCGCGCGGGGCCCTCCCGGACGTCGCGGACCTCCGCCAGGGCGCTCTCGGCGCGCTGGAGGAAGGCCTCGTCGGACCCGGCGCTCTCCTTCGCGGCGCGGGCGTTCTGCTCGGCCTCGTCGATCCGCGCGGCGTCGAGGCCGGACTTGTCCCGGAGGATCGCCTCGGCCAGTTCGAGTCGCTGGGTGGCGGTCCTGGGCTTGAGGTACCAGCCGGCCGCCAGGACCGCGAGGACGGCGAGGACGGTCGAAGCGCGCAGCGCCTGCTTGCGGCGGGCCCGCGCCTTCTCGCCCGCCAGCAGGAAATCGACCTTCTCCTTGAACTCCTTGTTGTCGGGCTGGAGGAGATGGAGCTTCTGGTATACCGACAGGGTCAGCGGCCCGAAGTCCTTGCGCTCCTCGAGCTGCTTCGACACCGCCAGGAGCTCGGCGACCCCGTCGTCGCGCCGGCCCTTCCCGAGGAACGCGTTGGCGCGCGCCACCCGGAGGCCCACGCTCTCGGGGAGGATCTCCAGGCCCCGCTCCACCAGGGCGATCGCCTCGTCGAAGCTGCGGTCGTCCGTGAGGAGCCGGGCCGCGTCGCGGCACGCCGACTCGGCCTTGTCCATCTCCTGCAGCGCGGCGTGGACCTCCATGAGGGCCTCGTGGGCCTCCACGCTGCCGACGTCCTGCTCCGCGGCGCGGCGGAGGGCCTCGACGGCCTCCACGTTCCGTGACGCGGCGTGCTCGGTGCGCCCGAGCCTCACCAGGGTGCGGGCCGCTGCCTTGCGGTCGCCCGCCCCGAGCTGCGCCTTCGAGAGGGCCTCCAGGAGGGCGGTGTCCTCGGGTCGGTGGTGGACGGCCCGGGCCAGCATGCGGGCCGCGCCGGGGAACTCCTTCTTCTCGAGGAGCGGCTCCGCCCCCGCGACCAGCTCCTCCGGCGTGACGATCCGGATCAGGTTCGCGTCGAGGAGGGCCACGAAGGCCCGGCCGGCGTCGTAGGGGGAGAGGTAGAACTCCTCGAAGAGCTGGGACAGGTCCATCTTCCCGTCGATGGCGGCGAACAGGCCCGCGGCCTCGCGCCCGAGGCCCGCCGCCTGCGCCGGGTCCTCGACGGCCTTCGTGAAGAACTCGCCCATGTCGGCGAGCTTCTTCTGGATGAGCGAGGACTCGTCGAGGCGGCGGGCGGCCTCCATCACCATCCCGCCGGCGTCGAAGAAGGCCTCGGCGAAGGGCCCCGGGCCGCCGGAGGGGCCCGCGTTGGCCCCCTCCAGGAACTGGAACTTCCCCTGCGTCCAGCCGAAGGTCTCGTAGATCTCCTCGGCCGCCTGGTAGCGGCAGGCCTCGTCGATGTCCTCCTTCTTGACCAGGCCGGTCTGCATGAGGATGTCGCCGAGTTTCGATTCCCGCGCGCGCTCCTGCTTGGCGACCGCGACGCGCAGGTCGCCGTCCGAGAGCTTTCCCAGGCCGAGGAGGAGGTTCCCCAGGCGGAAGCGTCGGCTGCTGCGGGAGGAGAGGACGGAGACCCCCTTGTCGCAGAAGTAGAACCGCCGCTCCGTCTCCCCCTGCTTGACCAGCAGGGTGCCGGTCTGCCGGTTCATGGACAGGGTCTGGATGATGTCCGCGATGCCGAGGTTGGTGAGGTCGCCCTCGAAGGCCATGGGGGTGCCTGTCTCCTGCCCGGGAGGAGCAGGGCCCTCCGCCCCTTGGCTCCCCTTCCATCCGCGGCTAGAATCCGCCGGAGTCGGCGGGAATCCTAACCCGCGTCCCGGCACGGGGAAAGGTCTCCTCCTCCGCGGAGGGGACCGGTCGAGGGAGGGCGTGTCCGTGATCCACATGGTGTGCGCCTGCGGGGCCCTGGTCTCGGCCCCGCCGGATCCCCCGGGGGGACGCGCGGCCTGTGCGGCCTGCGGGGCGTCCGTGGTGGTCCCGGGCTCCGCGGTCGTGGGGGGGCTGCGCGGTCCCACCTCTCCCTCCGCGCTTCCCCCGGTGCTCGCCGCCGCGGGCCTCCCGCTCCCGGGACCCCCGCGCGAGGACCCGGGGGCCGCGCCCGGGGCCCGGTTTGAGAGCGACGAGAGGCTCGACCTCCGGGCGCTCGAGGGAGAGGCGCGGGCGCTGCGCCTCCTCGGCCGCCTCTCCGTGGCGGCGGGCCTCCTGGTGGCGGCGGGGGCCGCGGTCGTCCCCGGCGTGGGACTGGAGTCCCGGCTGCTCGTCGCGGCGGCGGCCGTCTTCGCCGCGGTCCTCGCCTGGGCCGCCATGCGCGGCGCCCGCACGGCCTCCCTCGCGGCGCTGGTCCTGGCGGAGCGGCAGAGGGACCTGGCCCGGGGCCTCGCCCGGGCGGGCGAGGGGTCGGAAGGCTAGTAGACAGGGGCGGGGGTCCCCGAGGGTTTCGAGGGCTGCCGGTGGCAGCCCGAGCCCGGGGAGGCCTGCCCCGCCCGCCGTTGTCCTATGCCCGGCGCGCGAGGTGGCGCGCGATCCCCCGCGCGTCGGGCCGGCGGAGCACGCCCCGTTCGGTGATCAGGGCCGTGACGAGCCGCGCGGGCGTGACGTCGAAGGCGGGGTTGAGCACGGGGAACCCGCGCGGGGCCACGTCCGCCCCCGCGAAGCGGCGGACCTCGTCGGGGTCGCGCTCCTCGACGACGATGGCCTCCCCCGAGGGCGTCCGCGGGTCGAGGGTCGTGGTGGGCGCCACGACGTAGAAGGGGACGCCGTGCGCGCGCGCAAGCACGGCGAGGCCGTAGGTCCCGACCTTGTTCGCGACGTCCCCGTTGGCGGCCACGCGATCGGCGCCTACGAAGACCCCGTCCACCACGCCGCGGGCGATGAGGCCCGCCGCCGCCGCGTCGGCCAGGAGCCTCCCGTCGATCCCCCTCGTCGCGCATTCGAGGGTCGTGAGCCGCGCTCCCTGGAGGAGGGGGCGCGTCTCGTCCACCAGGACCCTGAACCTCCTCCCGGCCCGGCGCGCCGCGACGAAGACCGCGAAGGCGGTCCCCTCCCCGGCCGTGGCCAGGGCCCCGGTGTTGCAGTGGGTCAGGTAGGTCCCGCCGTCGCGGACGAGGCGTGCCCCCAGGAGGCCCATGGCGCGGCAGGCGGCCGCGTCCTCCCGGTGCATCCGGCGCGCCTCCGCGAGCGCCGCCGCCGCCGCCCGGAGGAGGGGCCGCGGGCCCCCGAGGCCCTCGTGCCACGCCGCCAGCGCGCGCCGGACGCCGAGGGCGAGGTTCACGGCCGTGGGGCGGGCGGTCTCGACGGCGTGGGCGAGGCGGCGCACGAGGGTGACCCCCCGGGAAGGTCCCCGGGCGCGCAGCGCGAGCCCCGCCGCCAGGGCCACCGCGTAGGCCCCGGCCACGCCGAGGGCGGGGGCGCCGCGCACGGCGAGCCGGCGGACCGCCTCCACGACCTGCCGCGGGTCGCGGCAACTGAGGACGCGGACCCGGCCCGGGAGGAGGGTCTGGTCGAGGAGGAGCAGCCGGCCGTCCCGCGCGCCGCCGACCCAACGGAGGGTCGGGGGCAGCCGCGGGCGGCGGGGCGGGGTCACTTCCCGGACCGTCTGCGGAGGGACGCGTTCTTCTCGAGCACCATCCGCGCTGTCTCCTCCCGGTGCTCCTCCAGGCGGCGGCGCAGTGCGGGGTCGGAGAGCGCGAGGATCCGGGCCGCCAGGAAGGCCGCGTTGGAGGCGCCCATCTCGCCGACCCCGACCGTGGCCACGGGGACTCCCGGGGGCATCTGGACGGTGGCGAGCAGGGCGTCGAAGCCCGCGAGCGGGGTCGAGGCCAGGGGGACTCCGATCACGGGGAGCCGCGTCCGCGCCGCCACGGCCCCGGCCAGGTGGGCCGCGCCCCCCGCGGCGCACACGAAGACCCGGACCCCGCGTCGCTCCGCCCCGTCCACGTAGGCCTCGAGCGCCTCGGGCGTGCGGTGGGCCGAGAGGATCGCGGCGTCGGCGGGGATCCCGAGCACCTTCAGGGTCTTGAGGCAGCGCTCCATGACGGGGAGGTCGGAGTCGCTCCCCATCAGGACCGCGACCGCCCCCTCGCCGACCGGGGCGTCCGCGTCCGCCTTCGCGCCCTCCGACCGGAGCCGCTCGCGCGCCTGCCGGAAGGGATCGCCGGGCCTGCGGGTCTTCGCCATGGGGCCTCCGGGCTAGCGGGTGAGGCGGTCCAGGATCTCGCCGTAGCGCTCGGCGGTGCGGGAGACCACCTCGGCCGGGAGGGCCGGCGGGGGCGGCTCCTTGTTCCAGCCCGATCGCTCGAGCCAGTCTCGGACGATCTGCTTGTCGAAGGACGGGGGGGAGGAACCGGGCCGCCACTCCTCGGCCGGCCAGTAGCGGGAGGAGTCCGGCGTGAGCACCTCATCGACGAGGGTGATCAGGCCCTTCGCGTCGCGGCCGAGCTCGAACTTGGTGTCGGCCAGGAGGATCCCCCGGTCGCGCGCGTAGGCCGCGGCGCGCTCGAACACGGCGATCGAGAGGTCGCGCAGCCGCGCGGCCGCGTCGTCGCCGACGATGGACCGCATCCGCGCGAAGTCGATGTTCTCGTCGTGGCCGGTCTGCGCCTTGGTCGCGGGCGTGAAGAGGGTCGCCGGGAGCCGGTCGGCCATCCGGAGGCCCTTCGGGAGCGGGATGCCGCAGACCGCGCCCGTGGCCTGGTAGTCCTTCCAGCCGCTCCCGATGAGGTGGCCGCGGACCACGCACTCCACGGGGAACACGGTGCACTTCCTCACCAGCATCGTGCGCCCGCGCAGCGCCTCCGCGTGGCGCCGGACCTCCGGGGGCATCCGGTCCACGTCCGTGGTGACCAGGTGGTGGGGGACGAGGTCCCCGAGCCTCGCGAACCAGAAGGCGGAGAGCTCCGTGAGGACGCGTCCCTTGCCGGGGATCCCCTCGCGGAACACGACGTCGAAGGCGCTGAGGCGGTCCGTCGCGACGACGAGGAGGTGCTCCCCCAGGTCGTAGAGGTCGCGCACCTTCCCCCTCCCGAGGAGACGCAGGCCCTCGAGCCGCGTCTCGAGGACGACGCCGTCCGGACCCGCCATGGGAACCGTCCCTCCGCCCCGCCTCCGCGCCGACGGCGGCAATCTAGCACGCCCCTGCCGCGGCCCCGAATCCGCTCGCAGGGCCGTAGGATGGCGACATGCCCGCGCGCCCCCGGCCGCGCACCTTCGTCGTCCGCGTCCCGGGGAGCAAGTCCATCGCGATCCGGGCGCTGGTCCTCGGCGCGCTGGCCCGCGGGACGACCGTCGTGGACGGGGCACCGGCGAGCGGGGACGTCCTCGGGGTCGTCCGGGCGCTGGCGGACCTCGGCGTCCGGGTGCGCGCCCGCGGGACGAGGGGGCGCGGGCCGGGCTCGGCCCCGGTGCTCCGCGTGGAGGGCTCCGGCGGGAGGTTCGGCCGGGCCCCGCGGGTCCTCCACCTCCGCGGCTCCGGGACCGGGATGCGGATCCTCGCGGCGGTCGCGGCGCTGGACGGGGTCCACACCGCCCTGGCCGGGGACCGCTCGCTCCAGCGCCGGCCGGTGGGCGGGCTTGCCGGGGCGCTCCGCGCGCTGGGGGTGGACGTGACCCTCTGGAGGGGGGGCCTCCCGATGGTGGTGCGCGGGCCGATGCGTCCGCCCCGGGGCCCGGTCGCGGTGGACGCGAGCGTCTCCTCCCAGTTCGCGAGCGCGCTGCTCTGCGTGGCGCCGCTCCTCCCCGGGGGGCTCCGGCTCCGCCTCCGCGGCCCCGTCGTCTCGGCGCCCTACATCGACCTGACCGTCGATCTCCTGAGGCGCTTCGGGGCGCGCGTCGCCCGGAGGGGGCGCGGGTTCCGCGTGGCGCCCGGCCCGCTGGCCGGGCGGCGCGTGGTCGTCGAGGCCGACTGGTCCTCGGCCGCCTACCCGCTCGCGGCGGCGGCCATCCTCGGACGGCGGGTCCGCGTGCCGGGGCTCCGGGCGGACTCGCTCCAGGCCGACCGGGCCGTCCTAGGCCTCCTCCGGCT
>CAZKTF010000149.1:0-8838 GCA_964555565.1 uncultured Planctomycetota bacterium
CTCCGACGTCCCTCCCTATGAGACTCCACCCCCTATGTCAGGAGGTCTGGAGTCCACGAGCGTACCCAAGAAGGTACCGAGTCAGACACGGGTTTGTATTTCATCGGGGGGAGGCGGCCGGTGCGGTGGCCTGCGAAGCGATGCGCCAGGACATTCTGGCGAATCCTGTCGAGGTCTCGACATGGCCGCAGGGTAGCCCTGCCCTCGGTCCGGCGCACGGGGGTCTCCTCACGGACCCGAGACCGGAGGGCAGTCGATGAGAGCAACCGTCCGGTCCGCACCACTGCCGGTTGACCGCGGCGCGGGGACGTCGGGGTGAGGTTCAGCGGGGCTTGGCGGCGGCCCAGGCGCGCGGGGTGAAGTCGGCGGCTACGCGACGCCCGTCGCGACGGGCGCGACGTCGGTGCCGGGGGCAGCGGGGGCCGTCGCGACGGGCCTCGCGGCTTCCTCCGGACCCCCTTCCGCCCCGCCGTTCCCCGCCCCCTCCAGCGCCCGTATCGCCATCTTCGCCGCGTCCTGGGGGGCGTGCTTCCCGTAGCGCGCGGCGCAGGACAGCGTGGAGTGGCCCGTCACCCGGGCGACGAACGACAGCGGGACCCCGGCCATGACCATGCGACTCGCGCACGAGTGGCTAAGCCCGTGGAGGGTGACCCCCACCATCCCCAGCCCGCGGACGACCCGGGCGAACTGGTGCGTGAGGTGGTTCTCCGCGCGCCGGCGGGGGGAGTAGGTGGACCCCCAGGCCTTCTTCCGCACGGGGGGGCGTTGGCGTTCGAACTCCCGGTACGGTTCCGTGTAGGATTCCCGAACATGCTTATCGGCTTGAGTACACCTCCGTGCCGGTTGTGGCCTGCTGCCAGCTTTCCGGAGCCCAGACTCCCTCTGGCGAGCCGAGTTCGTCAGCACCGACCGCCGCCAGGTTGGGGTGCGGTGCAGTCAACCCGATAAGCATGTTCCCGAAAGACAGTCGGGCGCCTATTCAGGCGGAAGGCCACGCGATGGGGAACTGCCCGGCGATGCGAACCCCGCGGCATCGTCCGCCGGTCCTGGTCCTTCTCCTCTCCATTCTGGCGTGGCCTGGGTCCCTCGTCGCAGGGGAAGAGGAGGGGGGCGGCGCTCCCGGTGCCAGGGCCCCGGTGGTCGTGCTCCCGTTCGAGGAACGCGTGAACCGGGCGATCGACGCTGGCGTGGCGTGGCTGCGCAGGATCCAGAGGGAGGATGGTTCATTCCCGTACCACTTCAAGGGGATGGGTGCGCCCCCGCCTGCCGGGGAGAAGCCGATGGACCAGGGGGGATGGGCAGGCGGCCCATGGCAGAAGGGGGCCGACGCCCTCGCCGTGTATGCATTGGCGGCCTGCGATGTTCCAGGGAGCGACGCTGTGCTCGTGAAGGGGTTCCAGCGGGTCCGCGAGGACTGGCGGTCCCGCAGGCTCCCGACCAGCACCAGTGAGGCGGCGATGTCCGCCGACGGCGTCAGCACCTATTGCGTCTCCCTCACCCTCATGGCACTCGACGCTGCCTGCAACCGCGGCGTCTGCCCCATGGGGAAGGGGCCTCCCCCGAAGGACAAGGGGAAGGGCCCAAAGGAAAGTGTCGCCGTCCCGCCGGAGGACTTGACATGGGCGGCAGAGATGGCTGACTGGCTCCGGCTCGCGCAGGTCCCCGGGAACGACGGAGGCCCCGGTGAGCCGGGACCCAACGCGCCGCACGGGGAGAAGCGACCGAAGGCAAGGACCTCGGGTCCTCCGTCGCTGCCCGTCCCCACCGGCGACGTACCCAGCCCCGAGGACGGCGGAGGGTTCTCGTACTGGAGCCCGTGCTCACCGGGGATCATGCCCGACAACAGCAACTCGCAGTTCGCGGTCCTTGGGTTGAAGGCCGCCTCCCGGCTAGGTGTTAGGGTGGCCAACGAGACGTGGATCCGGTGCCTGCGGCACTTCTTGGCGGCCCAGGAGACGAAGGGGCCTGCGGTGCCGAGGGTGGAGGCGCGGTACGCCACCGACGGCGGCCTTCGGAAGCCGGGGGCGGACCCGGTGACCGTCGGAGCGCCGCGGGAGAACGACGAGGCCCGCGGTTGGGCCTACGATTGCCCTTACTTCGGGATTACGTGTGGGAAGAGGGTCCTCCGCCAGCCTCCTGGCGGCACTGCGAAACCCACGCGCCCCATGACCGCGGGCGGGGTTTCCTCCCTCGTCATCTGCAGGAGCGAACTGGACGGAGTCCCAGCCTTCACCCCGGCGCTGCGGAGGCTGACGGAGAAGGGGATCCGCGACGGACTCGCCTGGCTCTCCCTCCATTTCGAGGAGGACCCCGGCCGGGACTTTCCTCCTGACACGCCGCCGGAACGCGCGAGGCAGATCCAGAACCTACGTGGAGGTCCCCTAGACGATTTCTACTACACCTACGGACTGGAGCGCGCCTGCATCCTCGGAGGAGTCGTCCGCATCGGGGAGCACGACTGGTACCGTGAAGGGGCGGAGGTCCTTCTCAGCCGCCAGAAAGTGGACGGGTCGTTCCTGGGCAAGGGAGGTGGCAACGGGAACGGCACAGGGATCGACCTCGTCGACACCAGCTTCGCGCTCGTCTTCCTCAAGCGGGCGCTGTTCCGGATCCCTGAACGGCGGGTGGCGACCCCTGTCGACGAACCGCCCCCGGGCGGGGGGCCGCCGGGGCCGCGCTGAGCGGCGCGACGGGACGGGGGTCCGCGCGCGCGGCGGCCGGCGCCCCGTAGTTGAGCGGTGCTCCGCACCAAGACATTCGGGCGATTCCTGCCGAGTCCTCGACACCCGACTGCCGGTGGGGCGTGTGGAGTGCCCCAGTCGGCGATCACTTCGTCCTGCCCTCCAGCGTGAACCTCGCCTCGTCTACGCGACTCCCGTCGTGGCGGGGGCGGACTCGGGGCCAGTAGGTTCTGCCGCCACCACCGCGGGCACCGCGTCCCCGGGCCTGCCCTCTCCCGCCGTGGCGGCCTCCAGCGCCCGGATCGCGATCCGCCCGGCGTCCGTGGGGGCGTGCTTCCCGTAGCGCGCGGCGCAGGTGAGGGTCGAGTGGCCGGTGACCCGGGCGACGAAGGAGAGCGGGACTCCGGCCGCGACCATGCGTGAGGCACACGAATGGCGAAGCGTGTGGACGGAGACCCCGGTCATCCCGAGGGACTTCGTGAGGCGGCGAAACCGCGTCGTCAACCGGGCCTCCAGGCGGTCCCGGTCGGACCCCGGGACGTGGCCCTCGCGGGTGTGGGGGATGCGCTGGAGGGAGAGGAGGCCCGCGAAGACCGGGTCCTCGCCGCGGAGCGGGATGGCGCCGCGGTCTGCGCGAAGCTCCTCGAACGCCCCCCGCGCCCGGGAGGTCAGCGGCACCTCGCGGCCCCGGCCGGTCTTGGAGTGCCGGACCAGGACGGTACCCCGGGCGATGTCCACGTCCCGCCACTCGAGGTCGAGGAGTTCGCCTCGCCGAAGCCCCGTGTCCGCCAGCACGAGGATGAAGGGCTTGAGGTCCCGAGGCGCGGCGGCGACCAACCGGCGGATGTCGATTTCCCCGAGGAACGGGATCTCCGGGTCCACGAGGCGCGGGCGCTTCACCCCCGCGGCGGGGTTCTCCCGCGCGAACCCCCGCTTCACGGCCTCGTCGAGGACCGGGGAGAGGGAGGCGAGGTAGCGCCTCGCGGTCGCGGGCTTGCAGCCCCGGCGCTTCAGGTGCGCGAGGAAGTCCTCGATGTCGTGGGGGGCCAGGTCCTTGACGGGCCTGTTCCCGAAAAACGCGGCCGCGACTGGAAGCGTCGCCTTGAATCTCCCTCTTCTTCGTCGCTGAGAGGTTCCCCCCTTTGAAGGGGCGGTCTCCTTCGAGGTCTCCTTCGCCGGGTCGTGGTTGTTGAGGGTCTCCTTGTCGTGCGGCGTGTGCGCGGCGAGGAGGCGAGAGGATGGCGTCAGGGGCCGGGAAGCGGCCGTGCCGTTTCTGCCGGGCGTGGTTCGTCCCGGATCCGCGGGTGGGGAGTCGGCAGTTCGCGTGCGGCGAGGCGGCCTGCCAGGCGCGGCGCCAGGCGGCCTCCCAGGCGGGGTGGGTGGCGCGGCACCCCGGGTGCTTCCGCGGGCGGGCGGTGAAGCACCGCCGGTGGCGGGAGGCCCATCCCGATGCCCAGCGGCGGCGGCGGGCGCGGGACCCGGCGCTCCGGGAGCGGGAGCGTCGGGCCCAGGCCCGGCGGCGGCGGCAGGCGGGGACTCGCCGCGTTGTCGAGCAAGAGGCGATGGCGCTGCAACTCGTTGTGGGGGCGGGGGATGGCGACCGAGTCTCCCCCGTTGTCGAGCAAGAGGAGATGCGAGCGCAACTCTGTGTCGTGATTGGAGTTGCGTCCCGACTTCCCCCCGTTGTCGCGCAAGAGCCGATGGCAGGCGCCCTGCGCCACTGGCACGATTGCGGCCGACGCGTGCTGGGAGGTGTGCATGCCGCGACCCGCAGCCCCTGAGAAGCGCCTGCTCTGCCCCGCGAGGGTGCGCCGGATCCGGGACGGCTTCTCCTGGATGGACCGGCGCTTCGTGCGGGAGGGGTGGATGGAGCGGCTGTCGCGCGAGGAGATCCTCCTCTACCTGTTCCTGGTGGCGGTGGCGGACAAGCAGGGCCTGAGCTACTGGGGGGACCCGCGGGTGGCCGCCATGCTCAAGCTCCCCCGCGGCGAGGTCGAGCGGGCGCGCGACGGCCTGGTGCGTCAGGGGCTCGTCGCCTACGAGCGCCCGCTGTACCAGGTGCTGGACCTGACGCCGTTGCCGACGGCCTCCCGCGGCGGCGAGCCGACGAGCCTCGGGGAGATCCTCCGCCGGATGGCGTCGGCCCCCGGGCCCGGGGAGGGCCGCTGACATGGACGCGGAGCTCTGGGCGGAGATCCGGCGCCTCCACCTCCGGGAGGGCTGGAAGAAGAAGGCCATCGCACGGCACCTGCGGGTGGACCCCAAGACCGTGCGCCACGCTCTGCGTGCGGAGCGCTACGAGCCCCGTCGCCCGCCGCGCCGCGACTCGCTTCTGGCTCCGTGGCAGGACACGGTCAAGGACCTGATCGAGCGCACGCCGGGTCTCACCGTGCCGCGGGTCCTCGAGGAGTTGCGGGCGCGGGGGTACGCGGGGCACGGACTGACGGTGGTCGGGGACCTGGTGCGCACGATCCGTCCCCGCCGCCGCCCGGAGGCATTCCTCAGGCTGGACTTCCCGCCCGGGGACGCCGCCCAGGTGGACTGGGCCCACTGCGGGACGATCCTGGTCGAGGGGCGCCCGCGTCGGCTCTCGGCCTTCCTCTTCGTGATGTGCTGGTCGCGCTTGGCCTACGTGGAGTTCACGGTCTCCGAGCAGATGGAGGTCTTCCTCGCCTGCCACGAGCGGGCCTTCGCCGCGGCAGGGGGCGTGGTCCGGCGGATCCTCTTCGACAACTTGAGGTCCGTCGTGCTGGCCCACGTCGGCGGGGAGGTGAGGCTCCACCCGCGGTTCGCGGACTTCGCCGCGCACTACGGCTTCCGCCCCGTGGCCTGCGCTCCCCACCGCCCCAACGAGAAGGGCCGCGTGGAGAACGCCGTCAAGTACCTCCGCTCCGCCTTCCTCGCCGGCCGCGAGGTCCAGGACCTCGACCGGCTCAACCGGGAGGTCCGCCGCTGGCTCGACGAGGTGGCCAACGTGCGCCTTCACCGCACGACCGGCCGCCGCCCCGTGGACCGCATCGAGGAGGAGCGCTCGGTGCTCTTCCCTCTTCCCGCCACGCCCTACGACACCCGCGTCGTCCGCACGGTGAAGGCGAGCCCCCTCTGTCGCGTCACCTTCGAGGGCAACTCCTACAGCGTGCCCCCGGAGGAGACCGGCGTGGTCCTGGTCCTCAAGGCTTCCGAGGACGAGGTCCACCTCTTCGCCGGCGAGCGCCTGGTCGCCCGCCACCGCCGCGCCCGGGGCCGCGGCGAGGACGTCGTCGACCCCCTCCACGTACGCGCGCTCGTCTGGAAGAAGCACCGCGGCGAGCGGGGCGCCGTGGTCCAGCGCTTCCTCGCCCTGTGCCCCGAGGCCAGGGAGTACCTCGCGGGCCTGGTCCGCTCCGAGATCTCCCTCTACCGCCACCTCCGCCGCCTGCTCGCGCTGGCGGACCGCTACGGACACGAGGAGATGGCCCAGGCCATGCGCCACGCGCTCCTCCACCGCGCCTTCGGCGCCGACTACGTCGAGCGCATCCTCGAGCAGGAGCGCCGCCGCCGCCAGCAGCCGCCCCCCGCCTCGCTTCCCAGCCTGGAGCGCGCCCCGGACCTCTTCGCGGTCACGCTCCCCGACATCGACCTGGCGCTCTACGACCGCGCGCTGGGCACAGGAGACCTCGATGCCCACGACGACGACGAGTCCCGAGGACGACCCGCTCCGGGAGCAGCTCCGGAGCCTGGGGTGCCTGCGGATGGCGGAGGTCTACCCGGAGGTCCTCGCCCGGGCGGCCAGGGAGGGCCTCCCTCCGAGGGAGACGCTCCGCCGCCTGGTCGAGGAGGAGGCCCGGGCCCGCTTCGAGAAGATGGTGGAGCGCCGGATCAAGGAGGCTCGCATCCCCGTCCACAAGACCCTCGATAGCTTCGACTGGAAGCACCCCAAGCGCATCCACCGCGACCAGGTCCTGGCGCTCTTCGACCTCGACTTCGTCGCAAAGAAGCACAACGTCTGCTTCGTCGGCCGCTCCGGCCTCGGCAAGACCCACCTCGCCACCGCGCTCGCGCTCGAAGCCTGCCGCAAGGGCCACCGCGTGCTGTTCACCACCGCCGTCAACATCGTCAACCAACTCCAGGCCGCCCAGGGCGACGGCACCTTCCTGCGGCGGCTCCACTCCTACATCACCCCGGCGGTCCTCGCCATCGATGAGCTCGGATTCCTCCCCATCGACCGTCACGGGGCGGACTTGCTGTTTCAGGTGATCTCCGGCCGCTACGAACGCGGGTCCGTCCTCCTGACAACCAACCGCCCCTTCAAGGAATGGGCGTCGCTCTTCCACGACGCCACGGTCGCCGATGCGGTCATCAACCGGCTCGTCCACCACTCCGAGGTCGTCGTCATCGAAGGGAGGAGCTTCCGCCTGCCCCCAGGCCAAGAGCCGCCCGCGGAGTGAACGGCCGCCCCACGGCGTCGCCTCCCGGCGCCCTCCCCGTCCACGACCCCCTCCATGGGCTCCCCGCGCCCACCACCGTGAACACGTCCGCGCGTCTCCCCGCCCGGCGCCGCTCCCTCGTCGCCACATCCCCCAAAGGGGGGACGGGCTCACCGACGAAAGGGGGGGAGGACCGGACCGGCGCCTTCACGCGACCTCGATCTGTCGCGCGTGGTACCGGAACCACCGCGGGGAGAGATGCCCCCGGCGGGCGGCCTCCACGGCCTTCCAGACCTCCGCGAGGCTGGCCGATGCCACGAGCTTGACGCCGAGCGCCTCCTCGCGGGCCATCTTCGCCCGGAGGTCCGCGAGGAGGTCCTCGGCGACCTTCCTATCGGGGCCCACGCTCCGGGAGCGGAGCACGCCGTCGATCCGGGTCCGGATCCACCACACGGACCCGCGCCGGTAGATCTGTCCGAAGCTGCGCCGTCCCGACATACGCCTCCCGTTCCGCTTCGACGGGTCGCCGGGGCCCTCTCCCCCAGGGTGGGGGTCCGGGCCGGGGCCCGCGGAAGCGGGGCACAGGAGGGCCCTGTCCGTGGGCGAACTCAAGGCTTCCTCCTCGCCTTCCGGGGCCCCGGCAGCCCACGCAGGATGCGGACAGCGGCGTCGGGGTCCCGGCGGCTTGCGGCGGCTCGCGCCGCCACCGTGGCTTCGAGGTCCTCCCGGCGGAGGTACCACCGCCTGCCGATGCGGAAGCCCGGGAGGTCCCCGCGCTCGAGGACCTGGCGGGCCCCGCGGGCGGAGAGGCTGAGGCAGGAGGCGAGGTCCTCGACGGTGAGGAGGGGGCGATGGGAGGCCGTGGGCGGGGGGCCGGGCTCGGGGGGGCCAAGGACTCCCGCCGCCCGGTCCTCCTGCCGTAGCGCCTTGTTGGGTCCCACGGTCGTCCCTCCGCCTGAATGGCCGTCCGAAGGAAGAATGTGCCGGGCCGAAGCCGCGGGGGACAGTCCCGGGAGGGAGGCCGACTCGATGGGGTTGCCTCGACGCAACCCTTGCTACACTCTCCTGTTGCGGCGGCCCCGCCGGGAGAAACCCGGGGGAAGGGGCTACCAAGCCTCTCGGGAATCCGCGTTACCTCAGGGGCCGAGCCTGCGCCGAAGGTGCAGGCGTTGCCGTAGCCGAAGGAAGACGACGGGTCCGAGAGGAACAGGGTGTCGGACGGCGACGAGATCGAACTGGTCCAAGGCCTCAAGGAGGGCCGCGAGGAGTCGCAGCGGCTCCTGTGGGAATCCCACCACGAGGCTGTGCTCCAGTTCGTGTTCGTCGCGATCCTCAAGGGCAGGGGGCACCACGACGCCGAAGACATCGCCCAGGAGGCGCTCCTGCGGGCATTCCGGTCCATCGGGACCTTCCGGGGGGACTGCCGCCTCCGGACCTGGCTCATCTCGCTCGCGAGGCATGCGGCCGCAGACTACCGGCGCCGGAAGGCCAATCGGCGCCCGCCCAACGGGTCGGTGAGCGAGCCGGAGGTCCTGGAAGGCGTTGCGGATCCTCATGTCTGCTCCCGGACCGGTCCCGCCGCGGGGATCCTCGCCGAGGAACGGCGTTACCACCTGCTCCGTCTACTCGCCCAACTACCGGAGGCCCAGAGGGAGGTCGTGGCGCACCGCATCCTGAACGGCCAGAGCGTCGCGGAGACTGCCGTACTCATGCTGAGGCATCCCCTCATATGACGCTCCAGGTCGCCGTGG
>CAZKTF010000150.1:0-8731 GCA_964555565.1 uncultured Planctomycetota bacterium
AGCGACCTCGGCGGCGAGGCGGAACAGCGGCGGCGGCTCGAGCCCCGCCTCCTCGAGCACGGCGACCCCCTCGCGGGAGACGAGGCCGAGCGGCGGCCCCTGCCAGGCCTCCCGCCCGCGGCGGAGCACGACGGCCCGGTCGGCGAACTCGGGGCACCAGGCCACCTCGTGGGTGACCAGGAGCAGGGCCATCGAACGCACCCGGCACTCCTCGAGGAGGACGCCGAGGATCTCCTCCCGCGCGCCCAGGTCGAGCGCCCCGAAGACCTCGTCCAGGATGAGGAGCTCCGGGTGGTGGGCGAGGGCGCCCGCGATGGCGACGCGGCGCTTCTCGCCTCCCGAGAGCGCGTGGGGGACGCGCGGGCCGAGGGCCTCCGCCCCGAGCCTCCGCAGCGCCTCCGCGGCCCGCTCCCGCCGCCGCTCCCGCGACGGCTCGTGCGCCCGGAGCCCGAGCTCCACGTCGTCGAGCGCCGTGAGGCCGAGGAGCTGGTCGTCCACGTGCTGCATCACCACCCCCACCCGGGGGCGCAGGCGCGGCCAGGCCCGCACCGGGTCCTCCCCGAAGACCCGGACCTCCCCCTCCCGGGGGCGCAGCAGCCCGACCACGGCGTGGACCAGCGTGGACTTCCCCGAGCCGTTCCCGCCGAGGAAGGCCACGCGCTCCCCGGGCGCCACGTCCAGCGCGAAGGCCCGGAGGTCCACCCCGGTCCCGTCGGGGTACCGGTGGAGGAGCCCGCGGACGGAGATCGCGGGGGGGTTCAACCGCCCGTCATCCCGAGGAACAGCGCCAGGAGGCCGGTGCCGAGCGGGAGGAGGTCCGCGCGCCGGGGGCGGAAGACGTCGGCGGCGTCGGGGTCCGGGACGTCCACGCCGCGCACGTGCATCGCGCAGGCCACGTTCTCCGTGCGCTCGAAGGCGTGGAGGAGCAGCCCCCCCACGAGCGCCCCCGGGGCGACCCTCGCGCCGCGGAGCCTCCCGGCCTCGGCCAGGTGGCCGGCCGCGCGGAGAAGGGTGAAGACCGAGCGGTACAGGACCGCGCCCGCGGCGATCCCCTCGCGGGGCACGACGGGGGCGAGCACCCGCAGCACGTCCCCGAAGGGGGTCGTCGCGAGGAGGAGCACCATGGCGAGCGCGGCCACGGTGGCCCGGAGCGCCAGCAGGCCGAGGCGGGAGAAGGGCGTCTCCGCGTGGAGGAGGAACAGGGCGGCGAGAAACGGGAGCGGTGCCAGGGCGCGGAGGAGGAGCCGCTCGGGACGGGCCCCGGCGTAGGCGCCGAGCCCGAGGAGGAGGGCCCCCAGGGCCGCCAGGCGGAGCGGGCCGTCCGCGAGGACGGCCCCGAGCACCGTGAGCAGCGCCCCCAGGACGCGGGCCAGGGGCGAGGCCCGGTGCAGCGGCGAGGTGCCGTTCACCGCCAGGCGGTCGAGGTAGTCGAGGTCGGGTCCCCTCACGCGGGGGCCTCCGGGGCCGGGGCTTCCCCGGGGTCCCCGGGGTCCTCGCCGTGGACCAGGTCCGCCCGGGCCCGCGCGAGGAACTCGACCACGCCCGCGGTGAGCGCGGTCTCGATCCAGGCGGCGCCGAGGGCGAGGGCCACCACGATCGCCGTGCCGACCCAGCCGTGGGCCTCGTCCCCGTGGGCGCGGCCGTGGCCCTCCCCGCCGAGATCGACGGACGCGAGGAACCGGATCGCCACGGCGGCGGCCCAGACCAGGGCCACCCCGGTCGCGACGGCCGCCGCCCGGCGCGGGGACAGCGTCCGTCGGAGCCTCGCGAACAGGAGGGCCGCGAGCGCGGCCTGCGCCCCCACGAAGCACCCGTTGAGGCCGAGCGCGGTGATCCCCCCGTGGCCGAAGCCCGAGAGGACCGCGTTCGCCAGGAAGGCCGCGAGGAAGCCCCCGCGGGCGCCGAGGAGGATCCCCGCCAGGGGAGCCAGGGTCAGGTGGACCCCGGGGCCCAGGGGGATCGCCATGGCCACGAGGAGGGCGCCCCCCATCACGCCGACGCGGGAGAGGAACACGACCTGGTCCTCCGGCCGCGTCGCCAGGAGCGCGAGCGCCACGATCGCTCCCGCGGCGACGAGGGTGAGGACGACCAGCCACGCCGGGAGGACGCCGTCCACCACGTGGAGGTGGGTCACCGTCGGGGCCTTGTATAACAATGCATGACACAATTGCACCGGGGGGCCCGTCCCGGGACGAGGGAAATCCACGGAACGACAGGGGCAAGGGTAGGGGTATGGGTAGGGGCCACATCCCCGGCGCCGGGAAAGGGCCGGGGACGTCCGCAAGTAAGCAAGTAGCGGGACCCCTCGTCGCCCTCGGAACCTCTCTCTACTTGCTTACTTGCGGACGTCCCCCTACGCTCGCCGCATGCTCCGCAAGGTCCTCGTGGCGAACCGGGGCGAGATCGCCGTGCGGGTCGTCCGCGCCGCCCGCGCGCTCGGGGTCCGCTCGGTGGCGGTCTACTCGGATGTCGATCGGGAGGCCCTGCACGTCCGGCTGGCCGACGAGGCCGTCCCCATCGGGCCGGCCGAGGCCCGGCTCTCCTACCTGGACGGGGCCCGGATCGTGGAGGCGGCGCGAGCCGCGGGGGCGGACGCGGTCCACCCGGGCTACGGGTTCCTCTCCCAGAGCCCGGACTTCGCCGACCGGGTCGTCGCGGCGGGCCTGGTCTTCGTGGGCCCCCCGGCCTCCGCGATGCGCGTCCTCGGGGAGAAGGTCCCGGCCCGGCGCGCCATGGCCGCGGCCGGAGTCCCCGTGGTCCCGGGGACCCTGGACCCCCTGGGGGACGTGCTGGACGCGATCCGGGAGGCGGAGTGCCTCGGGTACCCGGTCATGCTGAAGGCCTCCTGCGGGGGCGGCGGGAAGGGGATCCGCTTCGTGCGGGACGCCGCGGAGATGGCCGACGCCTTCGCGCGCGCATCCGGGGAGGCCCTGGCCGCCTTCGGCCGCGGCGAGCTCTACCTCGAGAAGGCCATCGCGGAGCCGCGCCACATCGAGGTCCAGGTGGTGGCCGACGCCCACGGCGGCTGCGCGGCCGTGGGGGAGCGGGAGTGCTCGGTCCAGCGCCGCCACCAGAAGGTCTTCGAGGAGTGCCCCGCCAACCGCCTCTCCCCGGAGACCCGCCGCGGCCTCGCCGAGGCCGCGGTCCGCGCGGCGCGCGCGGTCGGGTACCGCAACGCGGGCACGGTCGAGTTCCTGGTGGACGCGCGGGAGCGCTTCCACTTCCTCGAGGTGAACACGCGCATCCAGGTCGAGCACCCGGTCACCGAGGAGGTCTTCGGGGTGGACCTGGTCCGGGAGCAGCTCCTCGTGGCGGGCGGGGAGCGCCTCTCCTTCCGGCAGGAGGACCTGCGGCCCGCGGGCCACGCGGTGGAGGCCCGGGTCAACGCCGAGGACCCCGCCGAGGGGTTCCTCCCCTCCACCGGCACGGTCCGCCACCTCCAGGTCCCGGGGGGGCCGGGCATCCGCTTCGACACCTCGCTCTACGAGGGGATGGAGGTGGGGCTGCACTACGACTCGCTCCTCGGCAAGCTCGTGGCCCACGGGCGGGACCGCCCCGAGGCCCTGCGCCGCCTCCGCGCGGCCCTCGACGAGCTCGTCATCGCGGGGGTCCGGACGACGGCCCCCTTCCTCCGGCGCCTGCTCGACCACCCCGCCATCGCGTCCGGCTCCTACGACACCTCCTTCCTCGAGGGGCCGGGACGGGACCTCCTTGCGGACCCCCCCGCGGACGGCGACGCGCTCGCCGCCGCCGTCGCCGCCGTCCTCCACCTCCGTTCCCGCGCGTCGATGCCCGCCCCCCGCCCGGCGGAGGGGCCCTCCCCCTGGGCCCTCGCGGGGCGCCCGGGGCGGGAGGAGCGGGGGTTCCGCCGGTGAGGACCGCGGTCCACGTGGACGGCCGGGTGTTCGAGATCGAGGTCCTGGCCGCGGGGGACAGTACCTCGGTGCGGGTGGACGGGACCGAGATGGAAGCGGAGCTGCGGCCGCTGGGGCCGCGGGGGGCCTACGCGCTCCGCCTGGGCGGCGCGGTCCGCACCGTCGTGGTCGCGGAGGGGGACGGCGAGCTGTCGGTCCAGGTGGGCGCCGGGGCCCACCGGGTGGTGGTGGAGGACGAGCGGGAGCGGGCCGCGCACGCGGTGCGGCCCCCGCGCGCGGACGGGCCCCGCGTCCTGCGCTCGGTCATGCCCGGCATCGTCCGCGAGGTCCTCGTCGCCGCGGGCGCGTCCGTGGCGGCGAAGGCCCCGCTCCTCGTGCTCGAGGCCATGAAGATGCTCAACGAGGTCCGCGCCGACCGGGCCGGGACCGTGCGCCAGGTGCACGTGGCCCCCGGGACGACCGTCGTGAAGGGCGACGCGCTCGTCACGCTCGAGGGATGAGCGCCCGCGCCGTCCTCGCCGCGGCGGCCGCGTCGGTCGCGCTCCTGGCCCTCGCCCCCGACGCGCTGGGCCAGTGAGCGGGCTGAAAGGTCCCGGGTCCGCCGGTCGGCGGGCCCCCGGCGGAGGGGCGGGGCGAACCCTTCCTCTTCTCCCTGACCGTCTCGTTCCAGGAGAGCCGCCGGGAGTACCGGGGGGACCGGCACGTCGCCAGCCCCGCCGACCTCCGGACGCGGATCCTCCAGGAGACCCTCCGCGTGCGCTGGCGCGCCGCCGAGAGCCTCGACCTCCACCTCTCGGTCCCGTGGGTATCGATCCGGAGGTCGGAGCGGGGAGCGCCCGACCTCTCCCTCCGGGGCCCGGGCGACGCGGGCGTCCTGGCCGAGTGGTTCCCCGGGCGCGGCGGGGATCCGGGGCCGCGCGGGCTCTCCTTCCTGGCGGGACTGAAGCTCCCCACGGGGCGCCCGCGGCGCGACCTCCGGGTCTCGCCCGGGGCGCCGCCCTCGCTGCTCCAGCTCGGGACGGGGACCACCGACGCGCTCCTCGGCGCGGGGGTCCGGGGGGAGGCGGGGCCGATCTCCCTCACGGGCCGGGGCCTCTTCCAGGGGACCGGGGGAACGGGCCCCAACGGTCTCCGGCCCGGGAACCTCCTCACCGTGACCGCGGCGGCCGGGGCCCGGCTCACGGGACGCCTCGCGGCCGGGCTGGCCGCGGAGGCCTTCTTCCGCGCCCCCGACCGGCTCCGCGGAGTCGAGGTCCCGTTCTCCGGGTCCTCGCTCCTTTTCGCGACCCCCTCGCTCTCGCTCCGTCTCGGCGGCGGCGCCTCGCTTGAGGCATCGGTTCGCCTCCCCCTGGACCGTCGCGTGAACGGGACGCAGCTCGTCCCGGGGCCGCTCTACGCGCTGGGCCTCGCGCTCGAGTTCTAGCCGCGGCCGCCGCGGCGAGGGCGGCGCGCACCTCCACGGGCCGCACCCCGCACCGGGCCGTCCCGCTGAGGTAGGGCGCGAGCCGGCGCGGCGGGCGGACACCCTCATGGTGCAGGAGGCTCTACGGGCCCTCATCCCCGGGCCCCGTCCTCCGCCGCTGGTAGAGGAACGACGCCCCCACCAGGAGGATCCCGAGGACCATGAAGGAGCCGATCCGGTAGACCACGTCGAGCGCCGCCATGTCGTAGAGGAACACCTTGGCGCCCGTCAGGAGGAAGACCACGAGGCCGGCCCACCGCAGGTCGGCGCGCTCCCGCAGGAACCCCACGCAGAGGAGCGCGGCGGCGTACACCGCCCACGCCACGGACGCGACCACCTGCGCGCGGAACTCCGCGTCCCGGCGGGTCCCCTCTCCCGGGTGGCACCAGCGTCCCCAGGCGAGGATCTCCGTCGTCCCGAGGAGGAAGAGGAAGAGGAGCGCGCCCGCCTGGAGGACCCGGCCGAAGGCCCCGGGCGTCAGGGCCCCCGCGGCCAGGGCCGCGACCGTCACCCCGAGGCAGCAGCCGAAGCCCGCGTTGAGGATGGGCCGGAAGGCCCCCCCGTGGCCCTCGAGGATCCAGCCGAGCCCCAGCACGAAGGCCGCCCCCATCGGGAGCACGGCCAGGACCAGGAACTCCTCCTCCATGCGACGCCACGCCGCCGCCGCGGCGAGAGCCGCCCCCGCCACGGCGACGGCCGCGGCGGCCTTCTCGAGTCCCCCGGGTACGCGCGCCGCCTCGACGGACTGCCACGCCTCGGAGCCCAGCACCGCGGCGAGGAGCCAGGATCCCGCGACGAGGAGCCAGGAGCCCGCGTCGAGGAGGAACTCCGGCCCGCCCCTCCCCTCCCGTCCGCGCCCGAGGACCCGGCCTCCCGCGAGGAACCCCAGGGCCGGGGCCAGGGCGCAGAGGAAGGCGGGGTTGAAGACGGGGTCGAATCCCGGCTCGTGGGCCCAGCGGCCCCCGAAGAGGGATTCCCCCGCGGCGAGGGCGAGCATCCCCGCGCCGCCGTACCCGACGAGGTCCGGCGCCCCCCGGGCCGCGATGACCAGCAGCGCGAGCCCCGTGGCGGACCAGGCGGGGGAGACGCCGCGCCCCTCGAAGACGAAGGGCACCGCCGCGGCGAAGGCCGCGAGCGCGAGCCCGAGGAGGGACCGCGCCGCCCCCGGCGCGGAGCACCGGTCGGACACGAACCGGGCCCCCGCGAGGTAGAGGACCGCCAGCCCCGCCACGCCGGCCCCGAGGGCGCGACGGTGCTCCGGGTGGAGGACCGCCGCTCCGCCGAGGACCGCGAACAGGCCCGCGAGGAGGGCCGCGAAGAGCGCCGTCGCCGCGGGCGCCTCGCGGCGGAGGATGGGCGGGACGAGGGCCGTCGCCAGGGCGACGACCGCGAGGAGCGAGAGGGCCGCCGACGCCTCGCCGACCCGGTCCGGGGTGAAGAACCGGTCCTGCCAGCCCATGAAGTAGGCCGCCGACGCCAGGACGACCATCAGGTCGAGGCCGGGCCAGGAGCGCCGGATAGCGACCACGAGCACGCCGGCGTCGATCACCGCCAGCCAGGCCGTGAGCGGCCAGAGGCGGTCCTCCCCGGTGGAGAGTACGGCCGGGGCGAGGAACCCCCCGAGGAACCCGAGGTATGCCAGGAGCGGAGCGTCGCGCAGCAGCGCCAGCGCCGCGCCCCCCCCCGTGAGGAGCCCCATCACCGCGAAGGCGGGCGTCCTCGGGAGGAAGCCGTAGCGCACCGACGCGAACCAGGTCGTCACGTACAGCGCGCCGAGCCCTCCCCCCATGAGGCCGTGGCCGAAGACCCCGAAGCCCTTCGCGCGGAACCGGTCCCCGAGGACCAGCGCCGCGATCCCCGCGGCCGCGCCGAGGGCGATCCGCGCGCCGGGGGCGATCCACCCCCGGTCGATGGCGACCTTGAGGAACCACCCGAGGCCGAGGAGCGCCGTGATGACCCCGGCCACCAGGAACACGCGGCCGCCGAGGAAGGCCTCGAAGGTCGCGGGAGCGGCCCGGGAGTCGCCTGGGACGGAGTCGTGGGTGCCCACGACGACGGGTGGGGACGCCGGCTCCGGCTCCTCGGCGGGCGGACGGCGGCGGACGGGGACGGGATAGCGGACCCGATCCTCCGCGGCGAGGGCGGGCGAGGGAGCGGGCTCCGGGGACGGGGGCGGCGGCGCGGCCGCGGCGGCGGACGCGAGGGGCTCCTGGAGAGGCGCCTTCGGCTCGACCGACGGGGCCGCCCCCTCCGCCCCGGGCCACGCGGGGCGATCGTCGCGGGCCCGGAGGAGGCGCCGGAACCCCTCGATCTCCTCGTGCAGGCGGCGGGCCTCGTTCCGGGCCTGGACGGCCAGCACGATCGCCACGACGGAGAGGACGAGGACCGCGCACAGGAGGAGGAGGAAGGGGGCGAGTCCATCCACGGGAGGATCCTCGAAGAGGGCCGGCCTCCCCCTGTCCCGCGGAAGGCCGCCCTGCGGGCTATCCCCCCGCCCCGGCCGGGGCCGGGGCGGCGATGCCGCGGAGGAGCTCCACGAGACCGAGGCCCAGCATCATCGCGTGCGCGAACATCGCGGCCCCCACCACGAGCGCGTGGAGGGATCCCAGGACCAGGGCCTCGGCCGGCGCGGAGTAGCCGAGCCCGGCCATGAGCGAGCCGAGGAAGGTCCACGCCGCGAGGCCGAGGAAGCAGAACACGACGAGCTTCAGGGAGGCGCCCAGGACGGCGGGCGAGGGCCGGGTCGAGCCGATCTGCGTGAGGCAGAGGATGCCCGCCACCACCCCGAGGAGGGTGATGAGCCCCTCCATCGCGTTCGAGACGATGGGGACCCAGCCCCTCTCCGTGCGCACGAGCATCAGGATCGTCGCGACGAGGAGGAACACGGCCCCGAGCCCGCCCGCGATCCCCCCGAGGAGCCGCGGCGTGAGATCCGCGACCCGGTCCCGGCGCAGCAGGCACGCCGCGAGGACCCCGGCGAGGGCGATCCGGCCGAGGCCGTAGAAGACGCCGGAGACCCCGCCCATGAGCAGCGCCAGGGTGAGGATCGTCGCGGCGAAGCCGCACCCGGCGAGGATCGATCCCCGCACGACGCCGCGGGCCACCACGAGCGTGGAGACGAACACGGCGATGCCGAAGACCGCGTTCACGATGAGCCAGGCCGCCTGCGACCCGTTGAAGTCGAAGAGGTCCCAGAACATGATCACGGACCCGCCCCATCCGACGGGCACGAACAGGGCGACGAAGAGGAAGGCCCCCGCGGCGAGCCACCAGCCGCGGAGCCGGTCGGAGCCCGGGTCGGCGGGACGCGCCGCGGCCGCGGCGACCCCCGGGGCGACGGGGGCGGCGGCAGGGTAGGTCGTCGCGGGCGCGGGCACGGGCGCCGGAACCGGCG
>CAZKTF010000151.1:0-8685 GCA_964555565.1 uncultured Planctomycetota bacterium
GGGGGGCGCGGGGTCCCTCCCCGCGGCCGGCGGGACGCCGGCGGGGACGCCCCCGGGGGCCGCGACCCAGGGGCCCGCGGCGGCGACGACGGCGGGAGTCCCCCTTCCGGGCGCGGCGGGCGCCACGGCGACGACGGGGGCGGGCGACCCCGCTCCGTCCCGGCCGGCGGCCGGGGCTACGGGCGGAACGCCGGGGCAGGATCCGGCGTCCCCTCAAGGGAAGACGCCGGATCCACCCGCGACGACGACTCCGCCCGGGACCGGGGCACCACCCCCGACCCGGAACGGCCCGGTCCCTCCGGCCGGAAGGCCGGCCCCTGCCGACGGCACGACGCCGCCGGCCCAGGGGGAGCCGGCGCCCCGCTAGCCGCGGGCGGGGAGTCCCCGCCGCGGGCGGGACGGAGGGAGGGGGCGGCCCGGGAGGTCCCGGGCTCCCGGGCGCACCCCGAAGCGGCCGCGAACGGACGGTCCTCTCCGCGGTAGCGGCGCGGAGACGAAGGGGCGGGGCGACGCGCTCCGGCGCCGTCCCGCCCCTTCGCGCGGAGGGCCCTCATGCCGCGGGGCGCGCCTCCGGGGACCCTGGGAGACTTCGCATGCCTCGCCTCACCCGATCCCACCCCTTCGCAGGGGGTGCGGGGGGGCGGCCGCGGGAGACGGCGGCAGTTGTCACGGGGGCCGCCTCGGCGGGCGGCGCGGTCGGCTTCACCGCGGGGGATGCCCTGAGATCAACGCTTGACGACGACCTCCGGCGACACCTTCTCCAGCCGCTTGCGGCAGTACTCGCAGGCCAGGAAGGTCCCCATGTCCTGGAACTTCCGCGTCTGCAGGCAGTTGGTGCAGTACGAGTTCACGCCGGGGGGGCCGCTCGGGACGACTCGAAGGACCATGGGCGGCTACCTCCTCTCGACCGCAACCGGCCGGCAACCCCGGGCCATCCAGGCCCCGGCCGACCGGCGCCGTCCGGGAGTCGGGACCGCAAGTCGGGTGCCGGAGCGGGAGAAAGGCGGGAGGGGGAGGAGGGAGAGTCCCGGGGCCCCGCGGGCGGGGCCCGCGGCCGACGGCCGCCAACGCCAGGTATCGGTCGTGTATCCCAACCTTATCCGCGCGCGGACGGGGGCCCGGGGGACCACAGAGACTATATCGTGGGTCCTGACGGGGATCTGGACCAATTCCTCGTGGGTTGGAGCCCCTCCCCCTCCCCCGGTAGGATCTGCCCCGTGCCACCCCCCGGCCCCCTCCGGCACCCCCCTCCCGGCTGCTGGAACTGCGGGGCGGTCGCCTCTCCCGACGACCTCCTGGCCCGTTCCGTCCTCGTCCCGCGGGAGGCCGGGGAGGGGGGGCCGGTGACGCGCTTCCGGTGCCCCGGGTGCGGGGCGGACGCCGTGGTGGAGCCATCGGTGCGGGGGACGGCCGTCCTCGCCCCGCTCGAGGCCGCGGGGCTCGGACTCCCCAGGGCGGCGGCCCTCCTCGACGGGAAGCGGGCCCTGGAGCTCCTCCGCCGGGCCCGGGACTGGATGCGCTGGTACGGGGAGGGGCTCGCGGACCTGCGGCGGGCCGTACCCTCCCCTTCGCCCTCACGGGCCGGGGGGGGCGGGTCGCCGGAGTCCCCCGGGGAGGACACCCCGTCCCCTCGGCGCCCCCGGGCCTCGCGCGGGAGGTCCGTCCCCCGGGGACGGGGACGTACGCCCCGGTCCCCTCCGCCCCCGTCGGCCGGGGGGGCGCCCGCGGACCTACCCCGCACCCGGGAGGAGGCCCTCGAACTCCTCGGGCTCGACCCCGGGGCCACGCCCGAGGAGGTCGCCGCCGCCTACCGCGCCGCCTCGCGTCGCTGCCACCCGGACCTGGTCGCCCGCCTGGACGAGGAGTTCCGCGCCCTGGCCCACGAGAAGTTCCTCCGCCTCCAGCGCGCCCGGGAGCTGCTCGCGGGCCGCGGCGACGGCGCGGGCCCCGGGTGACGCGCGGGGAGAATCGCGACGGCGCCGGAGGGCGGGGAGTACGCTCCCCCCGCGGTCGCGGCGGAGGCGCGGCGACCGCGGAGAGGGACGCATGATCGCGGCGAGGAAGTCGGAGGAGCGCGGCCACGTCAACTACGGCTGGCTCGACACCTCCCACACCTTCTCCTTCGGGGACTACCAGGACGAGCGGTTCGGGGGGTTCCGGACGCTGCGGGTCCTCAACGAGGACCGGGTGCAGCCCTCGGAGGGGTTCGCGCCGCACGCGCACCGGGACATGGAGATCCTCTCCTGGGTGCTCGCGGGGGAGCTCCAGCACCGGGACAGCCTGGGGAACGGATCGGTCGTGCGGCCCGGCGAGGTGCAGAAGATGAGCGCGGGGACCGGCGTGACGCACAGCGAGTTCAACCCCTCGCCGCGGCACGAGGTCCACTTCCTCCAGCTCTGGATCGAGCCCGAGCGGAAGAACCTCATGCCGAGCTACGACCAGAGGACCTTCCCGCCGGTGGAGCTGCGCGGGCGGCTCCGGCTCGTCGGCTCGCGGGGCGGCCGCGAGGGCTCGGTCACGATCCACCAGGACGTGAACGTCTACGCCGGGCGGTTCGAGGCCGGCGAGGAGACGGTGCACCGGTTCACGCCCGGCCGGCACGCCTGGCTCCAGGTGGCACGCGGGAGCATGAAGGCCAACTCCCTCCTCCTCGCGCGCGGCGACGGCGCCGCGATCGCGGAGGAGGAGGAGCTCCGACTCATCTTCCGCGAGGCCTCCGAGGTCCTCCTCCTCGATCTGGCGTAGTCATCGATCTCGCGTAATTACAAACGCCGCGAGACCACCCCCGCGCAAACGCCGTCGAGGCAGGTGGTTGCGGAGAGGCTTCAGATGCGCGAGGGGTCTGACCCCATGCGTGAGCCTCGCGGGATGGGAAAGCCGTTGACGAACTCTCCCGCCGGCAGGGGGCGGCCGCCGGGGCGCTGGAGTTCGGTGAACAGGACGCTCCCGCCGCCGCACGCGACCTCGACGCCCTCGCGGCCCGAGGCGAGGACGGTGCCCGGGGCCGCCCCCGCGGGCGGCGTGCGGCCGGGCGCCGCGCGGTGGAAGGAGACCCGCACGGGCGGCCGGCCCTCCACGCGCAGCGTCGAGGAGAGCAGCGGCCACGGGTGGTACGCCCGCGCCTTCCGGAGGAGGGTCCAGGGGTCCACCGCGAAGTCGGCCTCCCCCTCCTCCTTCGCGAGGCGCGCGGCGCAGGTGACCCCTCCCGGGTCCTGGGGCTCTCCCGGCGGGAGGCCCCCCTCCGCCGCCGCACGGGCCACCACCACCGCGAGGAGGAGCGCCCCCATCCCCGCGAGCCGCTCCTCGAGTTCCCCGGCCCGCTCCTCCGGGTGCACCGGGGTCTCCCTCCGCGCGAGGACGGGCCCCGCGTCGAGCTTCCGCGCCACCCGCTGGACGCAAACCCCCGTGGCCGGGTCGCCCGCCTCCAGCGCGCGGGCCACGGGCGCCGCGCCGCGCCACCGGGGCAGGAGCGAGAAGTGGAGGTTCACGGCCCCCATGCGCGGGAGCCCGAGCACCTCCTTCTTCAGGATCTGCCCGAAGGCCACGACCACGAGGAGGTCCGGCCGCACCGCCCGGAGCGCCGCGACGGAGCCCGGGGCGTTCACGTCCTCGCTCGCGTGGACGGGGATGCCGAGGTCGGCCGCGGCCCGGGCGACGGGGGCAGGCCCCGGCCGGGCTCCCCTCGCGCGCCGCCGCTCCGGAGGGACCACGACCAGCGCCGGCGCCAGCCCCTCGGCGGCCAGGGCCCGGAGCGAGGGGCACGCCGCGCGCGGCGTGCCGAGGAAGGCAATCCGGAACGCCGGGCTCAGCGGTTCGCCTCCAGGAGCCTCTTCGCCTCCTCGGCCGCGGGGGTGCCGGGGTAGGAGTCGAGGATCTTCTGCAGGCGTTCGCGCGCCTCGTCCTTCTTCCCCGCCGCGAGGAACCCCTGCGCCTGCGAGAGGAGGCCGGCCGCGTCCCGGTTCGCCTTGTCGGCGGCGATGGCCTTCATCCGCTCCGGGTCCCCGCGGATCGCCTCCGCCTTCGCCGCGGCCTCCTCGCCCACGGGCAGCCCCTTGTAGGCGCGGGCGATGTCGTCGAGCAGCCGCAGCGCCTCGGCGTCCCGCGACCCGGCCTCCAGGACCGCGAGGGCCTTCTTCAGCTTCTCCCGGCCCTCCCCCTGTCGCTTGACGTCCACGAGGGCCTTCTTCCCCTCGGGGCTGGCGAGGAACTGGTCGCGCGCCTTCTGCGCGGCCGCCGCGGACTCGGTCCCGGGGAAGTCCTTCACGACGCGGTCGAAGCCGGCGATCGCGTCGATCACCTTGCCGGCCTTGAGGTCCGCCTGGGCCTTCCCGAGGGGCTCCGCGGCCGCGCGGTCCACGCGCTTGAGGAGGTCCTTCGCCTCCGCCACCACCTCGATGGGCTTCGCGATGGCGGCGACGGGCGCGAGGATCTGCGCCGCCTCGGCCGCGCGGCCCCCCTCGAGCGTCGTGCGCGCCGCCATCACCTTCTTCTTCGCGGCGTCCACCTGCTCGTCGGTGAGCCCCGGCCCCCCCGCCTTGAGGAGGAGCGACTGGAGCCCCTTCACCATGGTCGGGGGCTGCACCGCGTCGAAGCCCCCGGCCAGGGAGCCGTTGACGATGGACCCGACGACCTTGCGGGCGGCGTCGAGGACGAAGTGGTTCGGGAACCGCGAGGCCCCGGCCTTGTCGTTCATGACGTCGGCGTAGGAGTTGCGGAGCTCGTTGTAGGCCACCTTGTGGGAGTCGCACGGGAACGCCTTCGTGAGCTTGCACACCTTCCCCGGCTTCCCGTCCACCGTCCCGTTCTCGGAGCCATGCCCGTCCACGGGGTTCGCGAACAGGACCAGGTACCCCCTCATCGCCTTGCGGACGGTCGGCTCGAGGAAGACCTGCTGGTCGGCCTTCTCCGCGGAGTCGTCGTCGCCGACGGCCCAGACGAGGATGGGCGCGCCGTTCACCTTCGCCTTCTCGAAGGCCGCCTTCATCGTGGGGACGAAGGTCACGCCCTCGTCCGCGGCGGGGGCCGCGGGGGCGGCCGCGAGGATCGCGCCGGCCAGCAGGAGCGGGATGCGGAGGAGGGTTCGGCTCACGAGTCGCCTCCAGGGAGGGGGGAACGCCGGGATCCGGGATGATCGCTCCCCGGGGCGTCCCGGTCAAGGCGCGGCTCCGTCCGCCGTAGCGCCCGGGGATGAGGTGGAAGGGGGTTCCGCCCTCGCGGCTCCCGGGGGCGGAGGGGGAAGCGGCGCCTCCTCCTCGGAGCGGCGGGCCCGCGAACGGATCGCCTCGATCGCCTCGCGCCCCCCGGGGGAGTCCCGGAGCACGACCTCGATCGGCGCCTCCGCGTCCCGGTGCATCGCGAGGATCCTCCCCTCCTTCATGAGCTCCAGGACCGCGAGGAAGGTCCCCAGGACGAACTCCCGGTCCCGGCGCGCCCCCAGCAGCGCCTCGAGCCCCGCGCGGCCCGCGGACCTCCCCACCGCCGCGAGGACGCGCTCCATGTGCGCCTCCTGAGGGACCTCGTCGTAGACGATGTGCCGCGGCTGGTCCGCCGCGGTCTCGCGCAGGAGGCGGTGGAAGCAGGCGAAGAGGTCGAAGAGCGTGGCCTCGCGCACGCCCGGGGGATCGGGCGCCTCGCCCGGGGCGGGCCCCGGGAGCGGGCCCGGGCCGCGGGGCCAGCGGAGCGAGGCCTCCTCGCGGAGCCGGGACAGCACCCCGGCGGTGTCCTTGAACCTCCGGTACTCGATGATCTGGCGCACCAGCTCCTCGCGCGGGTCGAGGAGGTCCGCCACCTCCGCGTCCCCGCCCGGCAGGAGCATGGCGGACTTGACGGCCATGAGCGTGGAGGCCATCACGAGGAAGTCCCCCGCGCGGTCCAGGTCCTCCACCGGGGCGGCGCGGAGGACCTGGAGGTACCGCTCGAGGATCCGGGCCACGGGGATGTCGTGGACGTCCACCTCCTCCTTCTGGATGAGGTACAGCAGGAGGTCGAGGGGGCCCGCGAAGGCCTCCAGCTCCACGCGGAAGTCGTCGTCAGCCAAGGAAGACCCTCTTCACGAGCGCTCCTCCCTCCATCGCAAGGTCCATGGAGAGGTCCATGGCCGGGGCCAGGACGGCCTCCAGCGCGCCCGTCAGCAGGAGCCCGGCGAACACGATCCACGAGTAGCGCCGCCACGTCCAGAAAGCCCGCTGGTAGCGGTTCGGCAGGAGCAGCGGGATGACCGCCCCCCCGTCGAGCGGCGGGATGGGGATGAAGTTGAGGACCCCCAGGAGCACGTTCATCTCGAAGGCGAGCAGGGCGACGCGCTGGCCCCGCGTGAGCCCCGAGAGGTCCCAGCCGCCGGACTCCAGTTGGCGGGCGTCGAACGCCCCGCCCACGACGATGATCGCGGCGAAGCACAGGAACGCGACCCCCGCGAGGAGGAAGTTCGTCGTCGGTCCCCCCAGCGCCGTGAGGAACCCGTGGAGGCGCGGCCGGCGCATCTTGAACGGGTTCACCGGGGTCCAGGCCGCGGCCATGAAGCCCCCGCTCGTCCAGAACATCGCCGCGGGGAGGAGCACGCTGAAGAACGGGTCCAGGTGCGGGATAGGGTTGAAGGTGAGGCGCCCGTGCCGGGCCGGCGTGTCGTCCCCGAACCTCGTCGCGAGCCAGGCGTGGGTGAGCTCGTGGAGCGCGGTGGAGAAGACGAGGATCACCATGAAGTTGGCGAAGTCGAGGAGGCTGAGCTTCCCGTGCATGGCCGTGGGGATGCTACGGCGCCCGGGGGGAGCCTCGGGCGATTTCCGGGGCGCCGAGGAGGCCGCGCGCCCCCGCCGGGCATCGTAGGATCCCCCCATGGACCCGCGCCGCCTGGTCCTCTACTACGCCGTGATGACGCTCTTCCTCCTCGCGCTCGCCGCGGGCGCGTACCAGGGGCTCCAGGAGGTCTCCCGCGAGGCGGACGCCACGGGCAAGCGCCTCGAGATCCTGACCCGGCTCGAGGACGTGCGGTTCCACCTCCTCTGGCTCGCCGAGACCCTGCCCGAGAGGCGCGGCGATCTCCTCGCGCGCATCGCCCCCGCGGCCGAGCGCGCCGTCGAGCGGCTGCGGGGCGCCCCGCTCGACGAGGACCTGGCCGCGCGCGCCGAGTCGCTGGCCGCGCTCTCCGCGCGCGCGCTGGCCGACCCGGCCGACCCCGGGGACCCGCTCCGGGAGGCGCTCGCCGGCCTGCGGTTCCTCTCCCGGGACCTGGCGGACCGGGCCCGGGGCGAGCTGCGCGACCGCGCCGACCGCCCCGCGGCCGAGAGGGCCCGGACGATCTACTACGGCTCCCTCGGGGCCACGCTCCTCGGGAGCGCCGTGTTCACGGCCCTGTTCCTCCGCGCGCTGCGGGAGCGCCGCGCGGCCGAGGATCGGATGCGGCGGTCGGAGGTCCTCGCGGGGCTCGGCGCGCTCGCGGCCGGGGTCGCCCACGAGGTGAACAACCCCCTCGGGACGATCGCGGGCTCGGCGGAGGCGGCGCTCGCCCGCCTGGAGGGGTCCCCCCCGAACCCGGACCGCGCCGCGGCCCACCTCCGGACCATCGCGGCCGAGGCGGCCCGCTGCGCCGGGATCGTGGACGGCCTGAAGGACCTGGCCCGGGACGGGCCCGCGGCGGTGGGGCCCGTGGACCTGGGCGCCCTCGTCCGGGAGACCGCGGCGCTCGCAGCCATGAACCCGAGGCTCGCGGCGATCCCCGTGGAGGTGGCCGTGGACGAGGCCACGCCGCTCGTCCTCGCCGACGCCCCCCGGCTCAAGCAGGCGGTCCTGAACCTCCTCGCGAACGCGGTCGAGGCCTCGCCCGCCGGCGCGAAGGTCGAGGTCACCGTCGGCCCCGCCCCGGGCGGCGTCGCCGTCGAGGTCCGCGACCACGGGCCCGGCGTCCCGGCCCGCGATCGCCGGAGGATCTTCGAGCCCTTCCGCACGGCGCGCGCGGGGGGGCTCGGCCTCGGGCTCGCCGTGGTGGACCGGGTCGCCGCGGCCCACGGGGGGAGCATCGAGGTGCACGACGCCCCGGGCGGCGGGGCACGGTTCGTGCTGCGGATCCCGAGGCGGCCGGCAGGGGACGTCCGCAATTAAGCAAGTAACGGGAGCCCCGGACTTGGAGAGTGGGGATAGTTAGTTGCTTAATTGCGGACGTCCCCGGAGTTCGCCATGCCCGACGCGCCGCGGATCCTGGTCGTCGAGGACGAGGAGAAGCTCCGCGCCCTCCTCCTCGAGGAGCTGGCCGCGCGCGGCTTCGCGGCCGAGGCGGCGGGGGACCTCGCGTCGGCGCGTGCGGCCCTGGCGGCGCGGGAGTTCGACGCGGTCCTCCTCGACGTCCGCCTCCCCGACGGGGAGGGGACGGACCTCCTGCGGGAGGTCCGCGCGGAACCCGGGGCCCCCGAGGTCCTGATCGTCACCGGCCAGGGCAGCGTCCACGCGGCGGTGGAGGCGATGCGCCTCGGGGCCTACCACTACGCGACGAAGCCCTACGTGCTCGCCGAGGTGGAACTCCAGCTCCGGCGCGCCGCGGAGAAGGCCTCCCTCGCGCGGCGCGCCCGCGCGCTCGGCAGGATCGCGCTCCGCGGCGAGGGCATGGTGGGCGAGTCCGCCGCGGTGCGGGACCTCCTCCGGCTCGTGGACCGCGTGGCCTCCGCGGACGCCCCGGTCCTCGTGACCGGCGAGACC
>CAZKTF010000152.1:0-8600 GCA_964555565.1 uncultured Planctomycetota bacterium
GGGCCGGGGGGAGGTGCCGCTGCTGGCGGGGAAGCGCGCCGCGGTCCTCGCGGGCGCGAGCGCGCCGGTCGATCCGGGCGGCGCGGCGCCGGCGGAGGCGCTCGGACCCGGGAGGGCCGCCGTGGAGACCGT
This sequence comes from uncultured Planctomycetota bacterium, assembly GCA_964555565.1. Classification (GTDB taxonomy): domain Bacteria; phylum Planctomycetota; class JAJSAM01; order JAJSAM01; family JAKLKS01; genus CAZKTF01. Next base: position 133 of record CAZKTF010000152.1, read on the forward strand.
GGGGGACCTGGCCGAGGCGCTCCATCCCGCGGTCGTGCCGCTCGTGCTCCTGGGCCTCCTCGCGGCGGCGGGGCTCCCCCGCTGCGTGAGGGTCCTCGGCCCCCTCGCGCTGCTGGCCGGGACGGGGGCGCTCCTCCTCGGGGGGGTCTTCCTCCTCGAGTGGCGCTTCGGGTACGGGGGGCGCCGCCACGCGCTGGCCGCGGCCGCCTGCCTCCTCCCCTTCGCGGGAGCCGGGCTGCTCAGCGGCACGGCGCTCCTCGGGCGGGTCCGGGCCCTCGCCGCGCGCCCCTGGGTCCCTCCCGCCCTCCTCGCGCTCCCCCTCGGCCTCGGGCTGCTGGCGGGCTCGCTCCTCCAGCGGGACGCGGCCGGCGCCGACGCGCGGGCCCTCGGCCTCCGCCTGCGCGAGGCGGCCGCGGCGCTCGGGAGGCCCCCGCGGGTGGCGTCCTTCGGCGAGCCGCGCGTGGCCTGGTACGCCGGGGGGATGGACGTCCGGCTCCTCGGGCGCTACGGGCTCAGGGCGGGTCTTCCCCCCGCGGAGGCGGACGCACGGCGCGCGGCGCTGCGGGACCTGCTGCACGGCAGGGGACCGCCCGATTTCCTGGTCCTCGAGGAGGGGGATCCGCGCGTCCCGCTGCCGCCTCCCCGCGGGGAGCCCGTCGCCCGGGCCGGGAGGCTCGCGGCCTGGGCGGCCGAGGCGTGGAAGTAGGGACGGCCCGGGGCCGCCTACCTACTTCCTCCTGAACGCCTTCCGCTGCTCCTCGAGCTGGAGCCTCTTCACGGCATCGACGGCGTCGCGGGCCTCGGCCTGCGCCTTCTCGTCGCCGACCGTGAGCCGCGAGTACTCGGCCCAGTGGTGGATCGCCTTCTCGGGGTTGAAGTGGCGCCCCGTCGTCCCGTAGACGAAGCCGAGGCTCCGGTGCGCATCGACGCACTCCGGGTCCGCCTCGACGGCGCGGAGGTAGCAGCGGAACTCCTCCTCCGGGTCCGCCTTGCGCGCCTCGGTATCGACCGAGAGGCAGTAGCCGAGGTTCGTCAGGGCGTCGGCGTGGCGGGGCGCGAGGATGACCGCCTTGCGGAAGGAGGCGGCCGCCTCGTCGGTCCTGCCCCGGGCCAGGAGCACGGTGCCCAGGTTGTAGTGGGCGAAGGCCCCGTCGGGGCGCATCGCGATCTCCTTGCGGAAGGCCTCCTCGGAGCGCTCCAGCAGCCGCGGGTCCCCCCCCGGCTGCGTGGCGAGGAAGTGGAACGAGAGGCCGAGGTTGTCGTAGGCCTGCGGGAACTGGGGCCGCGCCTTCACCGCGCGGGTGAAGTAGCCCTCGGCCAGCCGGAACTCCCTCTTGAGGAGGTGGCAGACGCCGAGGTTGTTGAGGATGTCCGGGTCCTCCGGCCGCCCCGCCAGGGACTTCTCCAGCGAGGTCCGCGCGAGCTCCAGGTCCCCCTTGCGCAGCGCGAGGACCGCGAGGTTGAAGTGGGCCTCGGACCGGGCCCCGGGCCTCGAGGAGGCGTCCAGGAGGAGCCGCTCCGCCTCGGCGTTGTCCCCGCGGTCGAGCGCGAGGGCCCCGAGGTTGATCTTCGGCGAGCCGTAGGCCGGGTCCGCCTTGGCCGCCGCCACGAACTCCTCCATCGCCCCGGGACCGTTCCCCTCCTCGTAGAGCAGGCAGCCCAGGTTGTTGTGCGCCGCGGCGTTGTTCGGCTCGAGCTTGAGGGCCTGGAGGAACATGTCGCGGGCGCTCTCCTTGTCCCCGCCCCTCTCGAACACCACGCCCATGTTGTTCTTCGCGGCCGCGAGGCGCGCGTCCTTCGCGAGGGCGCGGCGGAAGGCGTCGCCCGCCTCCTTCGTCCGGCCGACGGCGTTGAGCGCGCAGCCGTAGTTGTTCAGGAACCGGGAGTCGTCGGGGAAGCACTCCACGGCGACGGCCGCGTGGGGGAGCGCGTCCTCCCCGCGCCCCGACTCCACGAGCGCCCAGGCGAGGCAGCCGCGCGAGTAGGGCGCCTCCGGCTTCTCGCGGACCGCCGCCTCCGCGACCTCCACCGCGCCGCTCCGGTCGCCGGACGCGAGCAGCCTCGCGACCTTCTCGCGCAGCGCGACCCCCTCGTCCGCGGCCCGGGCCCCGGCGGCCCACGCCGCCGTCACCGCGAGCGCGACCACTGCATGACGCGCGATCCGCATCTCTCCCTCCCGGGAAGTGGGCCGTCTCCTCCCCGGCGGCGACCCCGGGGCATCGTGCGAATGGTATCCCATGGGGGGCCCGGCGGGCCTCATGAACCCCCGAGGGCCCGGGAGAGGTCCTCCCGGAGGTCCCCCAAGTCCTCCAGCCCCACGGAGATACGGACGAGCCCGTCGGCGATCCCGGAGGCCCTCCTCTCGGCCGCCGGGAGCGAGGCGTGACTCGTCAGCCGGGGCAGGCTGGCGAGGGATTCGCACCCCCCGAAGGAGGGGGCGTTGGCCACGAGCCGGAGGCGATCGACGAGGCGGGCGGCGCCCCGGAGCCCCCCGCGGACCTCGATCGTGAGCAGGCACCCGGCCCCCCCGCGCAGCCTCCGGGCCGCGGCGCGGTCCGGCCGGCCGGGCAGCAGCGGGTGGTGGACGGCGAGGACCCGCGGGTCGCGCGCGAGGACGCGGGCCAGCGCCGCCGCCGTGGCGGCCTGCCGGGCCGCGCGGAGCGGGTAGGTGCGCATCCCGCGGGCGAGGAGCCACGCGGTCTCCGGGTCCGGGACCGGGCCGAGGACCCGGCGGAGCCGCTCCACGGGGACGAGGAGCCCCCGCCGCCCCGCCACGAAGCCCGCGAGGAGGTCGCTGTGCCCCCCGAGGGACTTGGTCGCGGCGTAGACGAGGAGGTCGATCCCGTCCGCCGCCGCGCGCGTGTGGGCCGGGCCCGCGATGGTGTCGTCGAGGACCGTGACGAGGCCGAGGCGCCGGGCGCGGCGCGCCACCGCGCGGAGGTCGAGGACGCGCAGCAGCGGGTTCGTCGGGGACTCGAGGAGGAGGACCCGGGCCCCCGCCGCGGCGGAGCGCGCGAGCCCCGCGCCGTCCTCCGCGTCGAGCAGGTCCACCCCCACCCCGAAGCGGGAGAGGAACTCCACGAGGAAATTGCGCGTCCCGCCGTAGAGGTCGCGGTAGGCCGCGACCCGCTCCCCGGCCCGCACGAGGGACAGCACCGCGCAGGAGACGGCGGCCATCCCGCTCGCGAACAGGAGCGCGCCCTCGGTCCCGGCGAGCGCCGCCAGCGCCCGCTCCGCCTCGGCGAAGTTCGGGTTCCCGTAGCGCGTGTAGAAGCCGCGGGGACCGCGCCCCGCCGCCGCCGCGAGGAGCGCGCGCGTCGTCGGCGCGCGGAAGGTGCTCGCCCGGTAGATGGGGGTCGGGAGCGACCCCGTCCGCGGGTCCCCGGCGGCCCCGGCGTGCACCGCCCGCGTCCCGTCCCCCGGCCGCTTCGCCATGTCGTTCCTCCGCGCCTCCCTGCCCCTGCCCAACGGCGGGCGGGGGGACCCCGGGGCCCCGCCCCTGCCCCTACCCTTACCCCTACCCGCCGTTCGGCGTTGCCCGGGGATCCATTCCCTTGGCGCCGGCACCCGCGGAGTGTAGACGAAGGGCATGGACACGCCGCGCGCCGCGGGGCTCGCCGCCGCGGCCGGGTACCTCCTGGGCTCGATCCCCTTCGCCTGGATGGTCGTGCGCGCCCGGGCGGGGGTGGACCTCCGCACCGTCGGGAGCGGGAACGTGGGAGCCACGAACGCCTCCCGCGTCCTCGGGCGGGCCTGGTTCTTCGCGGTCTTCGCGCTGGACTTCGGGAAGGGCGCGGCCGCGGTCCTCGTCGCCGAGCACCTGTTCCGCCCCGGGGGGCCCGCCGGCGACGCGGCGGCCTGGGTCCCGCCGGCCGGCGCCGCGGGCGCGCTGCTGGGGCACATGTTCCCCTTCGCGCTCGGCTTCCGCGGGGGAAAGGGGGTGGCCACGGGCGCGGGGGTGGTGGCGCCGCTCGCCCCGCTCGCCCTCGCGGTGGGCCTCGCGGCCTTCGGCGCGACGGCGGCGATCTCCCGCTTCGTGTCCCTCGGCTCCGTGGTGGCGGCGCTGGCGACGACGGCGGCCTACGTCCTCCTCGGGGGGCCGCCCGAGGGACCGCGGCTCCCGGCCTTCGTCCTCCTGGCGGTCTTCGCCGCGCTCGTCCTCGTGAGGCACGTCCCCAACTTCCGTCGGATCGCGGCCGGGACCGAGCCGCGGATCGGTGAGGGGGCCCCGCCCCCGCCCGCCGCGTCCGCCCCGGCCGGGGAGGAGGCCCGTGGCGCCCGCGGCTGAGAGGAAGCGCGTGGCGGTCGTGGGCGACGGGGGGTTCGGGACCGCGCTCGCGCTCCTCCTCCACCGCAAGGGGGTCCCAGTCCGGCTCTGGAGCCACGACGCGGCCTACGCGGCGGAGATGCGGGAGACGCGCCGCAACCCGCGCTTCCTCCCGGGCGTGGAGCTGCCGGCGGGCCTCCCCGTCACCTCCGACCCGGTGGAGGCGCTCCGCGACGCGGGGCTCGTCGTCTCCGCGGTGCCCACCCCCTACCTCCGCGCCGTCTTCGAGCGGCTCGCGCCCCACCTCCCCCGGCGGGTCCCCGTGGTGAGCGTCACCAAGGGGATCGAGCAGGGGACGCTGGCGCGCCCCACCCAGGTCCTCGCGGCCGCGGCGGGGAGGCGCGCGATGGCGGTCCTCTCGGGGCCGAGCCACGCGGAGGAGGTGTCCCGCGGGCTCGCGACGACCGTGGTGGCGGCCTCCCGTTCGCCGCGGCTGGCGCGCGAGGTCCAGGACCTGTTCACCACGGACCGGTTCCGGGTCTACACCCGCCGCGACGTCCTCGGGGTCGAGTTCGCGGCCGCGGCCAAGAACGTGGTGGCCGTGGCCTCGGGGATCTGCGACGGGATCGGGCTCGGGGACAACGCGAAGGCCGCGCTCATCACGCGGGGTTCCGTGGAGATTGCGCGCCTGGGCGTCCGGATGGGCGCGTCCCGCGCCACCTTCCAGGGGCTGGCCGGGATCGGGGACCTCATCGTGACCTGCGTGAGCCGGCACGGGAGGAACCGCGCCGTGGGCGAGCGGATCGGGCGCGGGGAGCGGCTACCGGACATCCTCGCGGGGATGCGGATGGTCGCCGAGGGGGTGCACACGGCCCGGGCCCTGCGCGACCTCGCGCACCGCCACCGCGTCGAGATGCCCATCGCCGAGGAGGTCTGCCGCGTCCTCTTCGAGGGGAAGGACCCCCGCGCGGCGGTCACGGACCTCATGATGCGGGCGCCGAAGGGGGAATGACGGAGGCGGCTGGGCCCTCGGGCGGCGCGCGGCCGGACGTGGCGTGGTAGGGGCGGGGCTTGCCCCGCCCGCCGTGTGTCTGCGGGTGGTAGGCGCGGGGCTCCCCGCCCGCCCTTGGCGAAGGCGGGACCGATGAACGGCGGGCGGCCCAAGGGTCTCCCCTACTGTTTCGATTTTTCGTCGAGAGCGCGGCTCGCGTCGAGCAGCACCGACGTCGTGGGCCGGCGGATCGTGGGCTCGACCCTCGGCTCCCGCGGGTCGAAGCGGAAGGACCCCTTGGACTGGGGCACCATCTTGTAGATCGCGGTCTCGCCGGTGATCTTGCCGTACTCGGCGTGGATCATGTTCCCGCCGAGGAGGTAGATGCGGCCGAGGGCCCCGCCGAAGTCGAGGTGGAGCGTCCCGCTCTTGCGCTGCATCTCCAGGAGCTGGAGGACGTCCGGCAGCGCCATGTCGCCGAGGGACCCGCTGATCCCCGTGAGCGCGGCGATCCCGTCCATCCCCTGCGCCGCGGCCCTGCGGATCGCCGCCGGATCGATGGTGACGGTCTTGGAGTCCCCGTGCTCCGCGGCCTGGGCTTCGCCCGAGAGGTCCGCGAGGTCGTGGATCTCCTTGTAGGTGACGATGAAGCCGGCGAAGTCGATGACGTCCCCGCTCTGGAGGCCGGACCGTTCCACCCGCTTCCCGTTGACCTTGGAGCCGTTGGAGGACTTCAGGTCCGTGAAGACCCATACGTTCCCCTCGTAGGCGATCTGGCCGTGGCGGCGGGAGATCATCTGCGAGGGGACGACGATGTCGTTGTCCTGGCCGCGCCCCACGATCACCGGCTTGACCGGGTTGAGCCGGAGCGGACGGGGGAGGAGGGAGCAGTAGAGGTAGCAGAAGCCGCCCTGGGGCGGGGGGGGCGGGGCGACCGCCGGCATGGCCCCGGTCCCGGTGCCGGCCCCCGTGATCTCCATGGGCTCCGGGGCGGGGGCGGCCGGCCCGGGGCCCGGCGGGGTCGGGGGCGGGGCGGGGGCCGGGGACTCCGCCTTCTTCGGCGACGCGAGGACCTCTCCGCAGAGGTTGCAGAGGCGGGTCCCCTCCTCGTTCCGTGCGTAGCCGCACTTCGGACACTTCATCGGGACCCTTGCGCTCCGATCTCCCGGGAAGGTCCCCGGGCGGCGGAAGCCGGCGAAGGGGCAATTCTAGGCACGCGGGAGCACCGGGATCAATTCCACCCGGGGGCCCCCCCCTCCGGGAACCCCGCGCGCCCGGGACGTGTATGGGGATGCAGGGGCGCGCGGCGCGCCCCGCGGAGGTGCCCCGTGACCATGGCGGACGTGCTCGCGATCGTCCTGTCGATCCTCGGCTTCCTCGTGGTGGTGCCGTCCCTCTGGCTCCTTACGGCCGCGGTGTTCCCCGCGGCGGCGGAGCGGAGCCGCGTGCGCGTGACCCGCAACCCCGTCCTCTCGCTCCTGCTCGGTCTCGCGGCAGGGACGGTCCTCGTCGTGGCCGTGACCACCCTGGCCCAGGGGACGGGGCCCGTGAAGCTGCTGGCCCTCCTGGTCCTCGTGGCCACGGTGATCGCGGCCTCCGTGGGCCTCGCCGGGCTCTCGCGGGTCGTCGGGGACCGCCTCCCCTCCCCCGTGGACCGGGACCGGCCCTGGCGTTCCCTCGTGCGCGGGGCGGTCTGCCTGGAGCTCGCCTTCCTCGTCCCCGTGGTGGGCTGGCTCGGCGTCCTCCCGCTCGCCGCGGCCGAGGGCCTCGGCGCGGGGCTCCTGGCCCTGGGATCCCGCGAGTCCGCGACCGCGGCGGCGCCGGCGGTCCCGGCCCCCGCGACCGCCTAGGGCGCGCGGGCGTGCCCGGTCTCTCCCGGCGCGGGGTCCTCGGGGCCGGCGCGCTCGGCGCCTCGGCCTCCGCGCTCGGCGGCTGCGAGCGCGTGATCTCCGGGGTCACGGCGCGCCTGGGACAGGGGATCCCGGAGCGGGTCGCGCTCCCCGCGGGGGAAGCGCCCGACCCCGAGTTCCACCTCCTCCTCCGTGCGGGCTACGGGCCCCGGCCCGGGGAGGCGGAGGAGGTCCGGGCGAATGGGATCGAGGCCTGGGTCGAGGAGCAGCTCCACCCGGAGTCCCTCGACGACACGGCCTGCGACCTCCGGGCCCGGCGGTTCGAGTCGATCCACATGACCGCGGGGGACGCCTTCGAGTTCAAGAGGCGCGTGATCCTGGAGGAGCTCGGCCGGGCCACGCTGCTGCGCGCGGTCTACAGCCGCCGCCGCCTCCTCGAGGTGATGGTCGGGTTCTGGACCGACCACCTGAACGTGGACTCCGGCAAGGGGGACTGCGCCTGGCTGAAGCCCTCGGACGACCGCGAGGTCGTGCGGCGCCACGCGCTCGGGGGATTCCGGGACCTGCTCCGGGCCTCGGCGCTCAGCCCCGCCATGCTCGTGTACCTCGACGGCCGCGCCAACCGGGTCGAGAAGCCCGGGGACCGCCCCAACGAGAACTACGCCCGCGAGCTCCTGGAACTCCATTCCCTCGGGGTCCACGGCGGCTACGCCCAGCGGGACGTCATGGAGGCGGCGCGGGCCCTCTCCGGCTGGCGCATCCGGGAGGGGAAGGAGTTCCGGCGGGGGACCGTCGTGTTCGTCCCCGGGCACCACGACGACGGCGCGAAGACGGTCCTCGGGCGGCTCGTCCCCGCGGGGGGCGGCGAGGGGGACCTCGACCGCCTGCTGGAGATCGTCTGCGAGCACCCCTCCACCGCGCGGCACGTGGCCTGGAAGCTCTGCCGGCGGCTCGTGGCGGACGACCCGCCCCCGGCCCTGGTGGAGCGGGCCGCGGAGGAGTTCCGCCGCTCGGGGCTCGAGGTCCGGCCCCTCCTCCGCGCGGTCCTCCTCTCCCCCGAGTTCGCCGCGGCGCGGGGCGCGAAGGTGAAGCGCCCGTTCCACTTCGTCGTGGGGGCGCTCCGCGCGCTGGCCGCCGACACCCACGCGCACCCCGGGCTCCTTAACCTCCTCCACCGGATGGGGCAGGCCCCCTTCCAGCACCCCACGCCCGACGGATACCCGGAGGAGCCGGAGCCGTGGATGGGGACGCTGCTGTGGCGGTGGAACTTCGCCCTGGCCGCGGCCGCGGGCGGCGCCCCGGGGGTGCGCGTGGACCTCCCGGCCCTCGTCGCCGCGGCGGGCGGGGCGGCTGCGGTGCG
>CAZKTF010000153.1:0-8593 GCA_964555565.1 uncultured Planctomycetota bacterium
GTCGCTCCCGCCCCCGTCCCCGCGCCCGCAGGTCCCCCCGTCGCGTCCGCGGCCCGGGTCGAGAAGCACGGTCGCGCGGCGGACAGGGTCGTCGGGTTCACCGGCCTGCCCACCGGCGTGCTCCTCGGGCTGGCGCTGTTCGTCCTCAACGGCCTGGCGGGGTTCTTCTCCTGGCGCCTCGTCTCCGAGGGCGCCGACGACGCGTTGCGTCGGCTGGACCTCCTCGGCGCCGCCGCGGCGCGCGTCCTCGCCATGCCGGAGATCGACTGGTGGAAGAACGATCACGGGACCTCGGAGGAGATGCGGCGCCGGGTCCAGGAGGGGATCGAGCGCGAGCGGAAGGAGGCGGCCGCCGCGGTCGATCCGCGGGAGCGGGACACCCGGGTCCAGCAGGCCGAGGAGGCCGGGAAGCGCGTGCAGGCGTTCCTCGCCGACCGCAAGGGGGTGGACGACCTCCAGAGGCTGCGGAACGAGGAGCGGTTCCGGAAGGTCCGGGCCGGGGGCGAAGGGGACCCGCTCCTCGGGGCGGAGGTCTACGACGAGAACCGCCGCCCCCTGGGGCGCGGCTTCCTCCCGACCGCCGTGGAGCCCCTCCCCCCCGTCGGGGCCGTCGAGGTGGCGGCCTTCTCCTTCCAGGCCCCCGGGGGCGGCGTCGTCCGGGCGCGCCGCTACGTCCACCCCGTCGAGGCGCGCGAGATGGGGTCCGACCAGAGGCACGGCGTCGCCGGCTACGTCGGGGTCTTCCTCTCGGCGGAGCCCGCCCACGGCCTCGTGGAGAAGGCCCACGCCAACGCCCTCCTCGTCCTCGCGGTGGCCGGGGCGGGGGGTCTCCTCTCCCTCCTCCTCGCCATGTTCTCCCTCCTTCCCCTGCGTCGCGTGCTGCGCGACGCGGAGGAGTTCTCCCGCGGCAACCTCGAGTACCGCCCCGGGCCCGCGCCGGGGGGCGAGGTCGGGGCGCTCGCGCGCGCGGTGTCCCGCACCGTGCTCGCCGCCCGGGACCGGGAGACCGAGGCGCTCGCGAAGGCCGCGGCCGCGGTCCCGCCGCCCCCGGACCATCGCCCCCTGGTCACCGCCGCGCTGGCCCCCTCGGCCCTCCTCCGCATCCCGCAGTGGGAAGCCGAGGGGACCTCGCGCCCCTCCCTCGACATCGCCGGGGACACCTTCGACTTCGCCGCGGTGGACGGGACCCACTTCGCCGCGCTCCTCCTCGAGACCTCGGTCCGCGGCCTCCCGGCCGCCTTCCTGGCCCTCGAGGTGCGGACCTTCTTCCGGGCGCTGTGCCTCTCCGGCCTCACCTCCCCCAGGGCGATGCTCGAGCACCTGGGCGCCGAGGTGGGCCCGCGCCTCCCGCAGGGGGGCAAGGTCTCCGCGCTGGTGGCCGTGATCGACACCGCGGGCGGGGAGGCCCGGATCGCCTCCGCCGGGGCCTCGGCGCCCGTGGCCTGGCGGGCCGCGGGGCGGGCGGCCGAGGCGGTGGACCTCCCCGGGGGCCCGGACCTGGCCGCGAGCGGGGGGCCCGGCACGGGTGGCGAGGTCGCCGAGGCCGCCGTCCCCCTCGCGGCGGGCGACCGCCTCGTGTTCTTCTCCGACGGGGTGACGCGGGCGCGGAACGCCAGGCGCGAGGCCTTCGGCGACGAGCGCCTCCGCGGCCTCGTTCAGAAGTTCGGTCCCATGAACTCGACCGCCTTCGTGAACATGGTCGTGAACGACGTGGACCTCTTCCACGAGGGGGCGGCGCAGCGGGACGACCTCACGGTGAGCACGGTCCGGAGGCTGCGGTAGGGCATGGGAACCCGGGTGGCGTCCGCCCTCCTCCTCCTCGCCGCCGCCGCGCCCGGCGCGCGCGCCGAGGACCCTCCCGCGCCCGCCCCGCCCGCCGCCCCCGCGAAGGAGGGGGCCCCGGTCCCGGCCGCGGAGGTGACGGCGAAGGCTTCCCCCGCCGGGGAGATCCCCTGGGCGAAGGACCTCGCGGAGGCGCTGGTCGAGGCCGGGAAGCGGGACCGCCTCGTCCTCGCGGTGGTCCTCGAGGACTGGTATCCCTCGGAGCCGTGCCGCCGCCTGGAGGAGGCCCTCAAGGACCCGCTCGCGCGGGCCGCCGGGGAGGGGTCCGTCCCGGTCCGGGTCGTGGAGGACGAGAAGCGCACGTTCTCCGAGGCCCGCGGCCTCGCGGGCGTGGGCCACCCCTACACGGCGCTCCTCGACGCCGCGGGGAAGCCCGTGGCGGTCCTTCGCGGGGCCTGGCCCGCCGCGGCCTGGGCGGCCCACGTGCGGCGGCTCGCGGCGGCCGCCGAACGCTGGCGCGCGCGCAGGTCGGAGGCGGAGAAGTCCCCGGACGACCCGAAGGCGCTCTTCGCGCTCTCGGAGGCCCTCCGGGACCTCGGCCGCTCCGCGGAGGCCGACGACGTCCTCCCCCGCGTGGAGCGGGCGCTGGGGAAGTCCGACCCGGAGGGGAAGTCCCCCCTCCACCCCCTGGTCCGGTTCCGCCGCGCCGAGGCCCGCGTCGAGGACCGCATGGCCGTGCAGGACTTCGAGGGGGCGCGGGCCCTGCTCGACGCCTACGAGAAGGAGTTCCCCTCCTCGCCCCACCGCCGGTGGGTGGCCTTCTACCGCGCCGTCACGCAGGCCTACCGCGGGGAGCCGGACCCGGCCCTGGAGACGCTCCGGGAGATCGCCGCGGAGAAGGCGGACGCCACCCTCGCGGCCCTCGCCGCCGAGAGGGTGGCGCTGATCGAGAAGGTCGTCGCGGAGAAGGCGAAGAAGTAGTACCCGGTCAATCCTTCGGGAGAGGCGAGCCCGGCACCGCCACGTACAGCCCGCGCGCCTTGATCGCCCCCTTGCGGGTCTTCCCGCCTACCGTCCCGGTCCCCTTCGCGGTCTCCTTCAGCTTCCCGACGAGCGCGGAGCCGTCCTTCGAGACCTTGCCCGCGATCGTGGCGGTGAAGGTCTGGACGTCCACGGCGTCGAGGTAGGTGAGCGCGTAGTTGATCATGTCCACGCGGGCCTGGTCGAGGCTCGCCTGGTCCATGAACCCCCGGAACTTCGTCCCGTTGAGGTAGTCCACGGTCCCGGTGTAGGTGTTCAGGCCGGGGATGGTGAAGGTGAAGGCGTTGTTCGCGTCCACCGTGAGCCCGGCCCCGGGGTACCCCAGGGTCTCCGCCCCGACGCCCGGGATGCTGTAGCGGATGGCCCAGGCCCCAGCCCAGGTCGTGTTCTCGAGCTGGGCGGAGGACCGGGGAGCGAGCAGGAGGACGGCGACCCCGAGGGCCGCCGCCACGAACGGGTGGCGCTTCATCGCAAACCTCCCCTCAGGCGGGGGGCCCCCGGGGGGTTCGAGCCCGGGGAGCCCGGCCGATGCGCGGATCCTCCCGCTGCGGGAGCGGGCGGGTCACGTCGAAGAGCCCACCCGGGGGGCTCCAGGTCCTACTTCGGGTCGTCGCCCCCCCCGCCTCGGGCCGCCCGGAGCGCCCGCATGGCCAGCTCGGCGACCTCGGCGTCGTCCGGGTTGATCTCGCGGGCCAGGTCGGCCAGCAGCTTCCCCTCGGCCTTGGCCTCCTCGGTGCCCTGGATCGACAGCGCCTGGGCCAGGGTCGCGTAGAGCCCCGCGTCCAGCGGGTCGAGCTCGATGGCCCTGCGGTACTGCACCAGGGCCTCCTCGGGCTTGCCCGTCCCGAGGAGGAAGTCCCCGTAGCGCTTGAAGAGGGCGGGGTTCTTCGAGCCCTTCTCCGCGGCGAGGCCGAAGAAGCGGGCCGCCCGGAGGGGCCGGGTGCCCGAGCGGTCCGCCGCGAAGGCGGCCCGCTCGTAGCCGCGCACGCTCTCCAGCTTGAGGCCGTTCTTGATGTGCTCGTGCCACTCCTTCTCGAGGGCGGCCAGGTCCTTGACCTCCATGTACTTCTTGAAGGCCCGGAGGAGTTCGTCCCCGGCCACAGTCCGCATCCCGCCGCCGTAGTCCACGCGCTCGATGTCCTTCGCCTTCGCCAGGGCGATGAAGAAGCGCTGGAACTTCTGGGAGTACTTCGGGGTCTCCATCATGAAGTGGATGAAGGTCCAGCCCCAGGTGTAGTCGTCGTAGCCGAGCTTGTTCGTGAGGTAGTCCTCGACCTTTTTCCAGGTGCCCCCCTGGATGTCGGTCAGGACCTCCGTCAGGCGCCCGTCCAGGGCGTGGCCGACCGAGATCTCCTTCTTCACGGGGTCCCAGTGGCTCGCCCCGTAGTACTCCGCCATGGCCTCGTTGATGCAGTGCGGGTAGGAGAAGTCCAGGTCGATCAGGTGGGTGAGGTAGTGGTTCGTCTCGTGGAACATCACCTCGACGGTGTCCTCGGGGCTGATCCGGTCGTAGTAGAAGTTGAGCTGGAGCGATTCGATGGGCCGGAACTGGTAGTACCCGAGCACCCCGCGGCCCGCGCCGCCCACCTGCACCATCGTATCGTAGTCGTGGTAGAAGCAGACCTTGAGGGGCCCGAGCTTCGGGGGCCGCGTGATCCCCCACTTCTTCGTGAAGACGTTGAAGTAGGTCTCCATCAGTTCCCGGAAGGAGTCGCAGGCCTCCGGCGGGATCGTGTACTCGAAGTTGAAGTTCCGCCCCTTCGCCGTCCAGCGGGTCCGCCACTCCCGGTGGGCCCGGACGTCCTGGATCCTCTTCCGCTGCTCCACGACCCGCTTCGCGACCGCCGCGTCGCGGTCGGCTTTCGCGACCCACTTCCCGTCGTAGGGGACGAGCCCCTTCGCGAGCTTCTCCTTCTCCGCGTCGTCCTTCGGCTCGTAGGCCTCGACCCCCTCGATGAGGACGTCGCGGACCAGCGCGGCCGGGACGACGACTTCCCCGCTCCTGTACTGGAGCCGGTAGACCGCCCCGTCGCGGCGGATCTTCGGCCCCTCCAGGAACCGCCCGTCCTTGGTGATGAGGGCGTCGGCGGCCGCCCGGGGGACCGGGAGCAGGAGGGCCGCGGCGAGCGCGGCCAGGGCGGCGGGCGAGGCGCGTCGGGCGTGCACTAGTCCACGAACTGCATGTAGGAGGCCTCGACGGCCTTCCAGTCCGTCTCCGTCCAGGAGCCGAAGGTGCTCTTGAGGACGGCGTCGAGGAGCTCCTTCTCCTTCTCCTTCCACATCTGGGCGCGCTTCTTGTACTGCGCGTCCTCCTCCTCCTCGGTCGCCGCCCCGGCCATGGCGGGACCCCCGTCCCCCGAGGCGTCCTTCGCCTCCTGCTCCTTCACGAAGGCCAGGAGCGCGTTGACGTAGGTGCGGAAGGAGTCCTTCGTCCGCGGGGCCTTCGCGCCGGGGCCCTCCAGGAGGTAGCGGACGAGCGTCGCCGACTGGGTCTGCGGGTTCTCGTAGGACCCGAGCTTCTCGTTGTCCGCGGTGAGGAGGTCGTGGACGCCGGCCAGCTTCGCGTTCTTCGCCGCGGCCCGGAGCCGGTACATCTCGTACTCGGGGGAGCGGAAGTCGATCTTGCCCTGCTTCATGATCCCGGTGGCGACGAAGCGCTGGAGGCCCGTGTTGAGCCAGCCGGGCATGGAGCCCGCGAGGGTGCGGTTCTTCTCCCGGAGCCACATCCCCATCACGCGCTGGTTCAGCCACTCGAACTCGAAGGAGGCCTTCCCGGAGGAGACGTCCTTGTGGGTGGTGATCTCGAAACCGCCCTCGAACCAGCCCGCGGAGCCGGAGCGGAAGGACTGCTCCTCGTTGAGGTCGGCGCAGACCCGGATGATCATCGGCCCCGGCTTCCCCTCCCCGATCCAGCCGAGGTTCGCCTCCAGCCACCCCCGGACCGCCTCGGCCTGGTCGATGACCTTCTGGGTGTACTTGTCGTCCACGTGGGAGATGGCGACGTAGTTCTTCGAGTTCTTCCGCGTCCACCCCTGCGTGAGGGCCTCCACGCTCTTGCGCAGCGTCGTCTGGAACTTGTCGTCCCGCCGCTTCGCCTCCTCCTCGGGGGTGCGCTTCTTCCCCGGCTCGTCGATCTCGATCTTCCTCTCGCCCGTGGCCGTCGGGAGGGTGCCCTTGCGCTGGAAGAGCTTGAAGGACTTGAGGCTCAGCACGAAGTCCTTGCCGAGCTTGTCCCAGTAGTCCTCCAGCCCCTCGAACTGGACCGCGTAGTCCGCGTCGTCGCCGTGGAAGACCCAGGCGACGATCCGCCGCGGGATGGTGAGCTTCTCGATCTTGATCTCGTAGCAGGTGGTCTTGACCCCGTTGACCGTCGTCTCCTCCTCCGCGGAGAAGAAGTAGCCCCCCCCGGGGGAGTGGTCCGCGAGCCAGGCCTTGTAGTCCTTGTAGGCCTTGCTGCGGACGGTGACGACGGTCGTCCCGTCCTCCTCCTTCCCCACGCTCGCCTCGGGGGCCTTGGCCGCCTGGTGGGGGATGAGGACCACGTTCATGTCGGGGGTGTGGGACAGGCGTTCCTTCTTGCCCACGTACTCCCGGTCGGAGCGGTACTTGGCCACGATCCACTGCTCGTCCCCGGCCAGGGCCGTGCGGAGCCAGCCGTTGGGGACCTGGATCGAGAAGCCGAGCTTCTCGTCGTTGTGGACGTCCGCCTGCACGGGCCCCGGCAGCGCCAGGACCATGACCGATGCGGCGAGCCAACGGGCTGCCCTCATGCGCGTTCCCTCCGGGCGGGACCTCTCGGGCCCCCCTCCCCTGCTTGGACTCATTGTACGGCCGGGGGGTTCCCCCGCAACCCTCCGTGGCGACGCTAGGACGGGTCCCCGAAGGCACCCCCCAGGACGGCCGCGAGGGCGGCCACCGCTTCCCCCTCCTCCCCGGGCTGGAGCGTGCGCGGGTCGAGGAGGAGGGCCCCCTCCCGGACCCTCAGGAAGAGCGGGAGGGGCAGCAGCCTGAGGCGCCGGGCCGCCTCCCCGGCCTCGAGCCCGCGCGGGCGGACCGTCACGACGCGGGTCGGGAGGGGGTGGATGGGGACGGCGCCGCTCCCCACGGTCGAGGAGTCCCGCTCCGTCCCGACCCCGGCGGCGCCCCCCAGGGCCTTGCGCACCCGGGCGGCCAGCGCCGCGGCGCGCCAGGCGAGCGTGGCCTCGGTCTCGGCGAGCATCCGCATGGTGGGGTGCTCCCGGAGGAGCCGGTCCCGGTCGCGGAACAGGCGCAGCGTCGCCTCCAGCGCGATCAGGTCCAGCTTCCCCACCCGGAGGCTCCGCATGAGCGGGTTCGCCTCGCACCGCTCCACCCACTCGCGCTTCCCGAGGACGATCCCCCCCTGGGGGCCCCCGATGAGCTTGTCGGCGGAGCAGGTCACGAGCGCGGCCCCGGCCGCGAGGGAGTCGTGGATCCGCGGCTCCTCCTCCGGGATCCCGAGGCCACGGAGGTCAAGGAGCGCCCCGGCGCCCAGGTCGTCCGCGACCGGGATCCCCTTCTCCCGGCCGAGCGTGCAGAGCTCCGCGATCCCGGGCTCCTCGGCGAACCCCAGGATCCGGTAGTTCGAGGGGTGGACCCGGAGGATGAGGGCGGTCTCGGGGCCCGCCGCGTCCCGGTAGTCCGAGAGGTGGGTCTTGTTCGTGCACCCCACCTCGACCAGCCGCACCCCCGCCTTCTTCATCACGTCGGGCATGCGGAAGGCGCCGCCGATCTCGACGAGCTGCCCGCGGGAGACCAGGGCCTCGCGGCCCTCCGCCATGGTGTTGAGGACGAGCATCGTGGCCGCGGCGTTGTTGTTCACCACCGTGGCGGCCTCGCAGCCCGTGAGGTCCCGGAGGATCTCCTCGCAGAACCGCTCCCGGCGCCCCCGCTCGTTCGTCTCCGGCTCGACGGCGAGGAGGCAGTAGGCCCGCGCCTCCTCCTCGATCGCCCGGAGGGCGGCCCGCGGGAGGACCGCCCGCCCGAGCCCCGTGTGGAGGACGACCCCCGTGGCGTTGAGCACGCGCCGCAGTCCCGGGCGCTCCGCGGCGGCCAGGGTCTCGGCCGCGGTCCCGAGCACCCGCTCGGGCGAGGCCTCCCCGGCCCCGATCCCGCCGCCTCCCCGCAGGCGGCGACGGACCCCGTCGAGCGCCGCGCGCACCGCCCGCACGAGCGGGGTCCGCCCGTGGGCCTCGGCCAGCGCCGCCGCCCCCGGGGCCCCGAGGACCTCGTTCACGGCGGGGAGTCCCCGCAGCGCCCCCGCCGGGGACCCTCCCGCCTTCGCCGCTTTCCGGGCCATGTCCCCGATTCCAGCAGAATCCGCCCCCGGGGCCCATGGGAAAGCTGGTCAAAACAGGGGAGTCCCCTCGCCGCCCTCCGCCGCCGCGCGGAGCCGGGCGAGGAGCGCCGCGGTCTCCGGGCCCTCGGCCGGGGGGCTCCCGCCGCGGGTGAGGTGGAAGGAGTCGAGCGCCCTCGGGCCGAGCGTCGCCACCCGGACGTGGTGGAGGTCGCACCCCGCCTCGGCGAGCGCGCGGGCCAGGTCGTGGAGGAGCCCCGGGCGGTCCGGGCACTCCACCCGGAGGACCGCCGCCTGCCCGGAGGCCCCGGGGTCCCGCCGGACGAGCACGGTCCGGTCCGGGGCGGCGCGCCGGCCGAGGGGGACCCGCCCCGCGAACCGGCGGACCGCCCCGGCGACCCCGGCGCCCGAGAGGGCGGCCCCCTCGAGCGCCGCCAGGGCCGCGGCGCGTCCCCG
>CAZKTF010000154.1:0-8587 GCA_964555565.1 uncultured Planctomycetota bacterium
CGGCCTCGCGACGACCACGGCGACCTGGAGCGTCATATGAGGGGATGCCTCAGGGACCAGCCACGTCATCGCCGAGCGTTTCGGCGCCACGATTGCTATGAGCCTCGCCGGGACGCTTCTCGGCGCGACCGCCCGGCACCCCGCCGCGATGCTCCTCTTCGGCCTCGCCGGCGCCGCTGCCGGACGGGCCCTCGACGAGAAGCTCGCCCGCGAGTGCCCGGAGTGCCGCACGGCGCTCGTGATCGTCGCGTCCCTGGCGTAGCTGACTCCGGCTTCTGCGAACCCCATGCGTGGCGGGGCGGTTGGATGCTCTGTCGCTTCAAGGAGACCCTGTGGTCAGGCACCGTGAGGCACCGGTAGGGCGGGGCCGTCCGGAGGAACGAGATGTGGCTCCCGCGCTGCCGATCCACGGCGTAGCCTATCTTCTCGAACGCCTTCACGGCCTCGCGGCCGGAGACGACCGGGAGCCGGCTCAACCAGGCAGCTCCACGACCTCCTCGGCGATGCCCGGAGGGATCGGGTCGCCGTGGGAGCGGAGGGACTCGACGTAGACCGCCATCGCCTCGCGGATGTTCGCCATGGCCTCCGCGCGAGTCTTGCCCTGGGAGTGGCACCCCGGGAGGCTCGGGACGCTGGCCACGAAGACTCCGTCCTCGTCCTGCTCGACCATGACCCGGAACTTCATGGGGGCCTCCTCGACCGGCGTACTTCGAGCATTGTACCCGCGGCCAGGGTCGTGGCTGGCCTCCTCGGGAAGCCCTGGGCGGGCGATCTCCGTTGTGCGCGTTGTGCGCAGGAGGCCTGAAACGGGCTCAAACGGAGGTAGTCCAGCGACTCGGCGTCCGGAGAGTGCGCGCCCGCAGCGGGACTCTGGACAACGACTTGCGACCCCAGCACAATCCCGGGGCCGCCGGGAGCCTCCTCCGTAGAAGGATCCGCAATCAGGAGGTCAAGGGTTCAAGTCCCTTTACCTCCACCACGACAAGCCGGGCTGCCGCAGACGCTTGCGGCGGTCCGGCTTGATCGTTCCCGGAGGCGGATCCGGGCGGGAGGTGTCCTAGAGGTGTCCTAGTCCGTCGGCGGTCTGCTTCGTGGCGGCCCGGTTGGACCAAGCCCGGGGGTCTCAGGCGGAGGAGACCTCGCTCACATGGATACACTGTGAGGCTGCCGGGCCCGGTCCACTGGAAGGGCGACCGAGCGAACCCACGGGAGGCAAGATGGCGACGAAGCCCGTACTCGTCGGTGGTCTCGTCGCCTTCGCCGCGCTCGCGGTGGGCTTCATTATCGGCCGCCTCGGGTCTCCAGAGAGAGTTGTGGTCAGGACGGTGACCGTTCCCGCGGAGCCCGCACGACATCCACCCGCCGAACAAGTGCCCTCTCCGCCGACGGTGTCCAAGGAGGAGGCTCCCAAGGACGCGCCTCCTCCAGCACGGGATCCTGCCGAGGCCAAGGGACCCACCGCGGACGACGCTCCCGCTGTCGGCCCTGACGGTAGGAAGGTGCTCCCCTACGGCGGCTTCAAGGGGAAGCCCGGCCTCTTTCAGGTGGAGATCCGCCGCGAGGAAGATCGGTTCCTCGACGGCTTCCACGACGCCATCCCCACGGTCGAGCAGGTGGACGACATCGTGTCCAAGGAGGGGGAGCCGGCCTATGTCGAACGCCTCGTGGGTTCCCGGCTTCGTGCCCTCCAGTTGATCCTCGGAGACGAGTGGAGTCCGTCGGGTGTGGAGCCGGAGACCCGCAGGTTCTACGAGGAGTGGTCCCGGAAGAAGTGGGGGATCCATAGAGACTATGCAGAGGCCGTGCGAGGGGCGGCCGATGACGAGGCTCGACAGACTCTGAGGCTCGCATGGGCCAAGAAGTGGTCCGAGATGTTGTTGGACCAGCAGAAGGAGGTCCCGACGCTCCTCGGACGGGAGCGGTATGGGCAGCACGAGGCCAAGATCGACAAGGTGCTCCAGTACGAGGAGTAGGAGGAGGATCCCCGCCGTGACGAGTGGCGGCAGTCCGTCACCGGTCTGCATCGGCGAGATCCCCGACCGTGAGTCCGAGAGGCTCGGGGCAGATGTCCCCTCCGAGGTGTAGAAGTGCCTCGGGCTTCCCTCTTGGAGGTCCAAGGAGGGACTTGTGCTGTGGCAGGTTCTCGCACTCATGAACCGTTCAGCCGAACACCGAAGGAAGGCGGCGGTCCCGCTGCCTTCCCTCTGGGCAACTTGGGTCAGCCATGTCAGGGGCCGACTCCGCGGTGAGGGGCGTGACCTCGCTCGTCTCCTCGCGCTGACCCTCCTCGCCGCACTCGGACTACTCCTGTTCCGCCCACGGGCTCAGGTCTTGGACGAACTCCCCGGCATCGTCTACTGGGCGGTGGTCCCGCTCCTCATCGGCATCGTGGCCTCCGTTCTGCTTGGAGACCTGACCTTGGCGCTACGGGAGCGACGCGCTGCCCTGCTGGAACGGGAGCGTAGTCTCGCCGAGGCCCAGCGGCTGGAGGCCGCTTTCCTCTACAACCTTCGACTCAGAAAACACCGGGAGGCGAACCCGGGGTTCACCGTGGTGGAGCAGGGGCGGCTTGGGCGGTGGCAGCCGGAAACGAAGACCTTCAATCCTGTCGAACTTCCGCCCGAGTTGGAGGAGTTACGGCAGAGGGCGCATCCAGTGGCCCAGAGGTGATTCCACGCCACCACGAGGTCAGCCGCCTTCTCCTGATCACGGGAGTGGACTGTGATCCCGCCACCGCTACGCAGAGGCGCGGTTCCTGCGCGGCTCCCGGTACTCCTCCCGTCGAGGAGCGCAAGTACGCGCGCCACCGCCGCCCTCTCCAACAGGGGATCCCCGTCCGGCCATTCACGGGCCGCCACGGCGAGTCGCTCCCCGCCGCTCTCCACGACGACCACCGTGCCGCCGTCGCGGGCGAACTCCACAGCCGCCGCGGCAGGGGATCCAGCCCCTCTCCGACGGCTACCGCACCGTACCCACGATCTGATACCGCGCCCCATTCGACCACTTGTAGGCCACGACCGCCATCCCCCAGAGGCCGGGGCTGCTGAACCAGTCGGCCGGTATCGTGAAGGTCGTTTCCGTCGAGGCAAGACCGGTCCCCCACCCCTCGTCGTCAAGGGACTCGGCGTAGAGATCGATGCCGTCCAGCGATGCGGGATCCGGGTGGGTCCATTGGAGCACCTCGTTCCCGTCAGGGTCGGTGAAGTGAGTCAGGTCCTCGACAGGGGCGATGTAGGGGATGCTGGAGGCCGGGACGAGGCCGCCCCCGTCGAGGCTTCCAAAGAACGCGCAACCCACGAGACCGTCCCCGGTCATCTCAAGGGATCCGGAGGCTTCGACGGGGAGCCCGTCGGCCTCGCGTTCGACGGTCGCGGATGTGTGAGGTAGGAGGGTCCCCGTCCATCCCCCGGGGAGGCCGAGGATCTCGAAGAGCCTCCAGCGGAAATCGAGTGGGGAGTCCGTCAGATTCTCGATGGTGTAGCGGTAGCGCCAGGTGTCACCGCGAAGCCGGACAGCCTGCGAGGAATGGCGAACTTCGAGGTGTTCGACCGGCCTGCGCCTCGTGGTGTCGGCCGTCCCGCACGCTCCTCCCGGGCGATCACGGGGGAAGTACCTCGGGTAGCCCTGATAGAGAAAGCGCCCGAGGGAGCGCGTGCTTCCGTCGTCCATCTCGGCACGGACCGGCACCACCTTGCGGTGCTGGCCGCGGTCGAGGTAGCCCGAGGGGACCACGACTTCGAGCCCGCGCCCCTCCCTCCAGTTCAGGGCGGGGGACTCGCGGTCTCCGAACCGCACGGAGCGCACCCGGTCGGATCCCTTCCCCTTCAGCAGGCGAACCGCGCCGCCCGAGCCGTCTGCCCGAGGCCGGACGAGGCGAGGCAGCCCCGCCCGCGGACCCGAGGCGGGACATGCCTCGCCTCCGAGGAACAGGGCGGCACCTGAGAGGGCGACCGCGGCGGCAGCGCGGGTGGACCACCACATTCTCGATCCTCCTGGGGAAGAGCGCCCTGTCGGCCACGCATCCTAGGAGGCCGAACGCCGGAGGACAAGAGGGCATCGCATAGGAGCCCGGCGACTCGAAGGCCGTGCGACGCCGGACGACAAAGGGTTCAAGTCCCTTTACCTCCACCAACCTCTGGCCTGCCGCAAGGGGCTGGGGGGCCGCGGCTTGCCCTGGCGGGGTTCCGTGTCTTTCTTTCGGGGGAGGCAGTCTCCGGCGGCCCGCAGTGCGGATGAGCCAACGGACCCAGTGTCCCTCGGAGACGGTCTCCCGTGCTATCGTGAGCACAATGAGCAGGCGCAGGAATGTCCACGTCACTCCCGGCCCCGATGGCAGGTGGCGGATCAGCCGGGAAGATTCCGATCGTGCCCTGTCGGTCCACAGGACGCGTCGCGAAGCCGAGGGTGCTGCCCGCAGGGCTGCAAGGCGCGCGGGTGTCGAGATTGTGGTCCACGGGCGGGACGGGAGGATCCGGGAAGTGGCGGTCGCACGCGAGGCTGCGAGGCGACTCAGTTACACGGTGGTTTTCGAGCCGCAGCCCGAGGGTGGGTACACCGTCCTTGTTCCCGCTCTTCCCGGCTGCGTGACCGAGGGCGACACCCTGGCCGAGGCGCGCCGGAACGCGGGAGAGGCGATCCAGGTCTACTGCGAGAGCCTCCTCTGCGACGGGCTTGCGCTCCCGCAGGACATCCGGCGGCCCCTGCTGCACGAGAAGGTCGTGGTCACCGTCGGCGCCCCGTAGCGGCAGTGCCCGACCTCCCGGCAGTGCGGCCGCGGGAGGTCGTCGCCGCCCTCGGTCGCGCAGGGTTCTTGGTGCATCGCCAAGTCGGCAGCCACGTTTCGTTGCGCCATCGCACGGACCTTGCGCTCCGCGTCACGGTGCCCATGCACAACCGGGACATGAAGGAGGGGACTCTCCGGGGGATCCTCCGGCAGGCGGACGTGTCGCCCGAGGAGTTCATGGCACTGCTCTAGACCCGAGGCTGCCCCGCGCCGTGCGCCTGCGACCGAGGAGCCATCGCAGACGAGACATCGTGACTCCAGACCTCCTGACATGGCCCCGCGCTCTTCCTCTCGATTGGATCGAAGGACGTGGCGGTCCCCTGGCGGGAGACGGTCGAGGTGGAGATCCGCCTCGAGAAGTAGCGGACCCGGGTCCGCATGGGACGGGGACCGACTGACGTACGTGCAGAGCGAGGCACCCTCCTGCACCCCCGCCGGCACCGCGGGGCCCCGGCCCGAAGAAAGAAGCCTGGAACCGCACTTCAGCGCGGAGGGGAATCCGGACTCGAAGGCTATCGGGGAGCGTCGGCCTTCGGCGCGGGCGGGGCCGCCCCTTCCTTCGCGGGCGGCGCGGGCTTCGGGGCGGCGAGGGTGAGCTCCTCCCGGGTCAGCAGGTTCGCCCCGAGCGACGAGACGACGACCTGGCGCACCATGCCGTAGCCCGGCACGAAGTGCCTCTCCGCGGTCACGCGGCCGAGAGGGGTCGCCTGCTCCACGAGGACGACGTAGCCCGGAGTCTCCCCCTCCGGCCCCCGCACCGGGAGCGGCCCCCACTGCGTGCACTTCTGCTCCTGGGAGCCGTCGCGGGACTTCCAGGTCCACGCCTTGAGCGGTTCGAGCGGGAGCGCGAGCAGCGTCTGCGGCGGGTCGAGCGCGGCCGACTCGTCCCCGTACTTCCGCTGGACGACGACGAGACCCGTCTCCTCGAGGCGCCACCACTCCTCGCCCAGCGGCGCGTCGTTGCGCCGGAACTCCACGCGCGTGCCGGGCTTCCCGGCCTTGCCGACGGCCATCGTCACGACGGCCCTGAGCTTCCCGTCGGCCCCCGGCTCCACGCCGGGGATCTTCACCCTGGTGCCCTGTCCCGCCTGCATCACGAACGCGTAGGTCCAGGTCCGGCCCTCCGCGAGCGGGAACGCCTCGGAGGCCTTCTCGATCCGGAGCGGGGGCGCCGCGGGGGCGACGGTGAACTCGGCGTGCCGCCAGGGCGCGCCGTCGGCCAGGACGTCGAGGCGGTACTTGCCGGCGGGGAGCGGATTGTCCTGGCTGTAGTGGAACCGTCCGATCGGGGTGGGGTCCGCGAGGTCGGCGCGGGCGATCTCGTAGTTCGGCGGTGCGGCGGTCCCGACGTCCACCGCGATCCAGACGCTGGTGAGCTTCCGGGCCGCCTGCCCCGCATCGAGCCGGTAGCAGCAGCTCAGCTCCCGGACGGTGGAGGGGAGGACGGACGTGGGATAGACGGGGGAGAGATCCGCGGCGGTCGCGAGGCAGACCTGGAGCGGGGGCTCGGCGGCAGGAGGCGGCGCGGGCCCCTCCGCCCCGAGGAGGCTCGTGGCGAGCACGAGGCACGTCGCGACGAGGGACGGGGTGCGGATGACCCGAGTCATCAGGCGATCCTCTCCGCGCGGGTGGTCCGCGCCGACGAACGGCCCATCGCCCACCGGGCCCGGTGCCGACGGCGGGCGGCAGTGTAGCCGCGCCGCAGGGAGCCCGTCCAGCGCCCGAAGGCGGATGCTCCCCCGCCCCGCAGGCCGGGCCCGGGGAAACCCGTGGATCACGAAAGGAGCCCTCGCGATCCGGACAGCCACCCGGTGGTCGTCACCGAGTACGAGTAGCGCGGGCCGCCCCTCGACATGAATGCGAGAGGGAGGCCCCCGGTCGCGTAGGGTGGCGCGTTGCGCGGGGTAGGGCCATGGGTCCCGTCCCGTGCAGCGCTGTCCCATCGCATCTTGGCGGTCTCCTGCGAGCGGGGTGTCTCAAGGTCGAGCCGCCCGAACGCCGCAGGAGGGAAGAGCATGTCGAAGTTCATTCTCTACACGGACAAGAACAACGACTTCCGCTGGAAGTTCGTTGCCGCGAACGACCAGGTGATCGCGAGGTCGAGCGAGCCCTACCGCGTGAAGGACGACTGCCTCAAGTCCCTCGCGCAGCTCCAGAAGGACATCACGGGCGCCACGGTGGACCCCGTGGTCCAGGTGGCCCCGACCAAGGGGATCCTCAAGGCCGGCGCGGCCCCTGCGGTCACCCCGGCGATCCTCTCGGCGGTCACCCCGGCGGTCATCCCGGCGGTCACCCCGGCGACGGCGGCCAGGCCGGCAGTCGTGACGCCGGTCGTCGGCACGACCAACTAGTCCCGTCGCACGGCCCCGGACGCCCGGGGCCGAAGGCCCGAACACCACGGCGGGCCCCTCCGGGGGCCCGCCGCAAGGGCACGGGCACGGGGCCGAGGCGCGGCTCCGCGCACCCTTCCCCGCCCTCCAATCCGGTGCTCCGATCGTCGCCCGGCCCGGTCGAGGCGTTCCCGCGGGACCCCCGGGCCTGACCCGGAAGGGGAAGCCTGGGAGGTGCCTACCGCGCCGGCGAGTACCTTCCCTGCGTCGGAGGCGGTGGCACCGCGAGGAGGGATCCGCGTCCCATGGAAAACGACCTCGTCCAGGCCTGGCGGAGGAGCTGCGCGCTCAACTACCTCCTGTTCGACGCCCTCCCGGAGGCGGCGCTCCGGGGGGCCTACGCGCCCCGCACGCGCACGGTGGCCGCGCAGTTCGCGCACATGCACAGCGTGCGCGTCTACCACCTCGAGGCGCGGGGGCGCCGGTTCCAGGGAGCGCTGAAGTCGTTCCCGCGGGGGGCCAAGCCCTCGCGGAAGGAGATCCGCGAGGCGCTCGCCGCCTCCGACGGGGCGATCGCGGCCTGGCTCGTGGAGTGCGTCGAGAAGGGGAGCGTGCCCTCCTGGCACGGTCCGCCGGCCACCTGCCTCGCCTACTTCGTCGCCCACGAGGCGCACCACCGCGGCCTCGCGATGGCGGCGCTGCGCCTCTCGGGGACGAAGGTCCCGGACGCCGTGAAGTGGGGCCTCTGGCAGCACTGGTCGAAGGAGCCGGGCCGGACGGGACCCGGCCCCGGGCGCTCGAAGGCTTTCCGCAAGCAGTAGGATCGTCCGGGCATGCGCGGGCAGCCGGGGGCCGCCCGCGAGCCTCCCGCTCCTCCTTCTCCCGCTACTTCTTCGCCGCCGGCCCCTGGTAGGTCGCGCCCCCCCAGGCGAGCATCGGATAGAAGATGAATGGGAGGAAGATGAGCCCCACTGCGAAGCCCACCCCCTTGCCGAAGGACTTCGCGAGCTCCACGAGGACGATGATGACGACGATGAGGTTCACGAAAGGAACGAGGTAGATGAGGATCCACCAGAGGGGACGCCCCACGATTTCGAGGAGGACGATGATGTTGTAGATGGGGACGATGGCCGCCCAACCTGGCTTGTTCGCCTTCGAGAAGATCGTCCACATCGAGGCGATCATGACGGCGACGATGGCAAGCCAGATGAACATCAACCCCGCCAGGAACGCCATGAGTTCGTCCATGCGCAACCTCCGTGGGGGACGGATCCGCGCGAACCCGCCGCAGGGCGGCCCCCGGGGCCCTCTCCGGCTTCCTTCCGGCGGGGATCGTGCCTCGGGACCGACGCCGGGATCAAGGAGCTAATGCCAGGCCTTGTGGGGACTGTAGCAAGGCCGTCGGGAGCGTAGCGAGGTCGCCGGCGACACGGCCGATGTAACTCCGAGGGGGGCCAGAGGTTCCCCCGCGGAG
>CAZKTF010000155.1:0-8519 GCA_964555565.1 uncultured Planctomycetota bacterium
GGCCTCGCGACGACCACGGCGACCTGGAGCGTCATATGAGGGGATGCCTCAGGCCGCATCCGGAATTCAAGAGGGAGGCCGGACCTCGCCTTCTTGTTGACCAGACCGAGCTTCGTGTCGGATCTCCGCGGCGTTCGGAGGGTCGGGGGGCAGCCCGACAGGCCGTCACCTTGAAGTGGGCTTCGCCGGGCGGGAAGAGGGGACGTCCGTAAGTTGTCGACTTGCGTGGCGACCCACATCGACGGGTCGTGGACGCCGGTGGTCGGAGGAATCGCGGAGAGCCCCGCGCGGGCGCGGGGACCAGGGCGGCGGGAGGTCACGCGGGCGGGGGGGTTCGACTTGACAACTTGCAGAAGTCCCCATGTTCCCCCCAAGGTCTCTGGGAGGCGAACTCTCGGGTTCCTGACGCTGGCGCTGTGCCTTGCGTCCGGGTGCGGAGGCGTCTCTCCGGCGGTCCCGGGCCTCGGTCCGCCTCCCGCGGGGATGATGGAGGCGCAGAAGGCGATCGCGGTTCCGGCCGGATTCGTGCGCGACAAGCGGGGCCGCATCCTGTGCGAGAGGGACGGCGCCGAAATGGTCCTCGTCCCGGCGGGCGAGTTCACGATGGGGAGCGACGATCAGGATCCCCGCGACCGCTACGGGCAGGAGGCCGGGCTGGAGGAGGACGACGAGAAGCCGCCGCACCGGGTCTTCGTCTCCGCCTTCCTGATCGACCGCTACCCGGTGACTCTCGGGCAGTACAGGAAGTACTGCCTGTGGGCGAAGAGACGCATTCCCGCGCTCGCGCACGAGGAGGAGTTGGCCGCCATCGTCCACGTCCCCTGGGGCGACGCGGTGGCCTACGCGCAGTGGGCCGGGAGACGGCTCCCCACCGAGGCGGAGTGGGAGAGGGCGGCCCGGGGAACCGACGGCAGGAAGTACCCCTGGGGAGTCTCCCTTCCGTCGAAGGAGGATTGGCCACGCTACTTCGGCGGCCTGGCCTACTCGCCCGTGGGTGGCCATCCTGCGAACAGAAGCCCCTACGGGTGCTTCGACATGATCGGGGGCGTGTGGGAATGGTGCTCGGACTGGTACGGCGGGAGGTACTACGGGGACTCTGCGCCGAGGGACCCGCGAGGCCCGTCGATGGGGACGCAGCGCGTGATGCGCGGTGGTGGTCCAAGGGCCACGACGCGCAACGCGAACCCGCCGACGAAGGTCGTGCAGGACCTCGGCTTTCGTACCGTGAAGGACCTCCTGTGAGATCGAGTGTGGGGCCGCTCCGATCGGGGCGCCCCCGCCATGCCGTACCGCTGGGCCCGGGACAGGGGGCCGGGCGCTCACTCCCGTAACCCCGAAACATCCTCGGCGCGCGGGGGTTACAGTCTGTGGCGTGACGGGCGTCACGGGTTTCGCGCGGAGGCTCAGGCCATGAGGCTCTACGGGTCGGCGGCGCGCGTGGCGGGGGGATGGGCGGCGGCGGCGGCGCTCGCCGCGGCGGCGTTCCTCCCCGGGAAGGGGCCGGCGCGGGGGGACGACGAGCCGATCTCCGTCCCCGCGGGCAAGCCCACGCCCCCCACGCGTCCGGACGAGGGGGACCTCGTTCTCGCCGCGCGGGCCGCCTCCCGCGGCATCGACCGGGAGGTCGAGAAGGCCTGGGCGGCCGAGGGGCTCAAGTCGGCGGGCCCCGCGGACGACGCCGAGTTCTTCCGCCGCGTCTCCCTCGACGTCGCCGGCGTCGTCCCCACCGAGGACGAGGTGCGGGCCTTCCTCTCCGCCAAGGACCCCGACAAGCGCGAGGCGAAGGTGGAGGAACTCCTCCACTCGCCCCTGTTCGGCGACCACTTCGCCGACGACTGGGGGCGGGTCGTGTTCTCGCGCATCCGCCGCTACCGGGCCCAGGACCGCGAGGTCGTCCACGACTGGCTCGCGGACCTGTTCAACGGGGGCCGGGGCCTGGACGCGCTCGCCCGCGAGGTCATCACCGCCGCGGGCAACACGAACGACAACCCGGCGCTCGCCTTCACCCTCAGGTTCCAGGACGGGGGGATCCCGGCGGACATCGCCGGCACGACCTCGCGGGTGTTCCTCGGCGTCCAGATCCAGTGCGCCCAGTGCCACAACCACCCCTACGAGCGCTGGACGATGCAGGACTTCGCGGGGCTGGCCTCCTTCTTCAACCTCGTCCAGCCCCGCCGCGTGGACCCCATGGACCCCCGGTCCGGCTTCGTCGTGGAGGATCCCACGCCCCAGCTCCTCGCCCGCCGGGGCCGGCGCGCGGGGGGCGTGGGCGCCGACATCAAGGGGGCCGCGGACGCCGAGCCGAAGTTCCTCGGCGGAGCGACCTGGAAGGACCGTGCCGACACCCCGCGCCGGGGGGCGCTCGCGGACTGGATCACCTCCCGGGAGAACCCCTGGTTCGCGAAGGCGATGGTGAACCGGGCGTGGTCCTGGTTCTTCGGACGCGGGCTCGTGAACCCCGTGGACGACTTCCGCTCCGACAACCCGCCCACGCACCCGGAGCTGCTCTCGTCGCTGGCGCTGGGGCTGGCGGAGTCCGGGTACGACCTCCGGTACCTCGTGCGGGCCATCGTGAACTCGAGGACCTACCGGCAGACCTCCCGGGCCCCCGCGGCGGCGCTCGCCGACGCGGCCGCGCTCCGGCGCGCCGACATGTTCTACGCGCGGGGGCCGGTCAAGCCGCTCACCGCGGACCAGGCCTTCGACTCCATCCTCCGGGCCACGGGGCTCGACGACGTGACCCGCCGGTCGAACCGCGCCGAACTCCAGCGGCTCAAGGCCGGGCTCCTGCAGCAGTTCGTCACCACCATCGGCGACGACGAGATGGACGAGTCGGAGCAGTGGGCGGGGACGATCCCCCAGGGGCTCCTCCTCATGAACGGCCCGCTCACGCAGATGGGGACCCGCTCGGGCGGGCCCCGCGGCCGGGAGGACCGGATGGGGGTCGTCGCCCGGTTCAACGCCCTCTCCGCCATCCTCGGCCAGGCGAAGGAGGACCCGGTGCGCGTGCGGCGCGTGTACCTCGCCGCGCTGGGGCGCTACCCCACGGAGGAGGAGTCCTCGCGCGCCCTTGGCTTCGCGGGGCGGGGGAAGGGCACGACGGGGTGGGAGGACCTCTTCTGGGCCCTCCTCAACTCGTCGGAGTTCATGTCGAACCACTAGGAGAGGCCATGCGCATCATCGAGCAGGGGCTCGTCCCGGCGTCCCCGGTCTCGCGCCGGGGGTTCCTCGGGTTCTCGATGGCCTCGGGCATCGCCTTCCTCCTCGCCCGGAAGCGGGCGGCGGACCCCGCCTACGCGCTGCCGGAGGGGGTCGCGACCCCCTCCGACCTCCCGAAGGGCAGGGCGAAGCAGTGCATCGTGCTGTTCATGGACGGCGGCCCTTCGCACATGGACTCCTTCGACCCGAAGCCCGGGCGGGAGTTCCAGGGGGCCACGGAGAACATCCCCACGCGGATCCCCGGGGTGCGCCTCGCGGCCGCGATGCCGCTGCTCGCCGGGCGGATGCGCGACCTCTGCGTCGTGCGGTCCATGACCTCGAAGGAGGGGAACCACAGCCGCGCCAAGTACCTCCTCCACACCGGCTACCCGCCCAACCCCACGGTCCAGCACCCGGCGCTCGGGGGCCTCCTCTCCCATGAGATCGGGAAGGAGGAGTTCGAACTGCCCGGCTACGTCCAGGTGAACGGCGGCAACGGGGAGAGCGGGGGGTACCTGGGCGTCGCCCACAACCCCTTCGTCGTCCAGCGCCCGTCGCAGCCGATCCAGAACCTCGCCTACCCCGCCGGGGTGGACGAGCGGCGCCTGGAGGAGCGGCTCCGGCTGCTCGCCTCCCTCGACCGGGACTTCGCCTCCTCCCGGGGCGACGAGGTCCCGCAGGCCCGCCAGGTGATGTACGGGAAGGCCCGCCGCCTCATGGCCTCCCCGCTCAGGGAGGCCTTCGACCTCTCGACCGAGAAGCAGGAGGTGCGGGACCGCTACGGGAGCGACGACTTCGGGCAGGGCTGCCTCATGGCCTCCCGCCTCGTCGAGGTCGGCGTCCCCTGCGTGGAGGTCCGGCTGAACGGCTGGGACACGCACGAGAACAACTGGACCCGCGTGCCGCAGCTGCTGTCCCAGGTGGACCGCGGCTTCTCGAACCTGCTGGGCGACCTCAAGGCGAAGGGGCTGCTCGAGACCACGCTGGTCGTCTGGATGGGGGAGTTCGGCCGCACCCCGCGCCCCAATGCCCGGGGCGGCCGTGACCACTACCCGAGGGCCTGGTCCATGGCCATGGCCGGGGGCGGGGTCGTGGGCGGGCAGGTCGTCGGGTCCACCGACGCCGACGCGGCCGAGGTCGTCGATCGGCCGGTCACGGTGCCCGACCTCTTCGCGTCCTTCGCCCACGCCTTCGGCCTCGACGCGAGGAAGGTCTTCCACGCCGGGGAACGGCCCATCACGCTCGTGGACAAGACGGGGACGCCGGTCCGCGAGTTCTTCGCGTAACGGCGGCCGGGCCAAAGGCCGCGGCGGGCGGGGCAAGCCCCGCGCCTACCCACCGAAGACACACGGCGGGCGGGGCAAGCCCCGCGCCTACCCACCGAAGACACACGGCGGGCGGGGCAAGCCCCGCCCCTACAACGGCTCTGTTTGCACCGTCGTTGTAGGGGCGACCCTTGGGTCGCCCGCCGTTGCCGTTACCCGATGAACCCCAGGAACTCGCTCCTCGTGCGGTTGTCGGTCCGGAACGTCCCGAGCATGCAGGAGGTGATGGCCCGGCTGTTCTGCTTCTCCACCCCGCGCATCATCATGCAGAGGTGGGAGGCCTCCACGACCACGCCCACGCCGCGGGGCTTGAGCGCGTCCAGGATGGCCCGGGCGATCTGGGACGTGAGGCGCTCCTGCACCTGGAGGCGCCGGGCGAACACGTCCACGACCCGCGGGAGCTTCGAGAGCCCCACGATGCGCCCGTTCGGGATGTAGCCGATGTGGCACTTCCCGAAGAAGGGGAGGAGGTGGTGCTCGCAGAGCGAGTAGATCTCGATGTCGCGGACCACCACCATCTCGTCGCAGGGGTCCTCGAAGACCGCGTTCGCCAGCAGCGCCTTCGGGTCCTCGGCGTAGCCTCCCGTCAGGAACCGGAGGCTGCGGGCGAGCCTCGCGGGCGTGGTCCTGAGGCCCTTCCGCTCCGGGTCCTCCCCGAGCGCCACGAGGAGGTCCCGGACGAGGGCCTCGACGCCGGGCACCGGCCCGGCGGACTTCTCCCTCGCCTCGCGTACCCTCGCCACCGCCACCTCCCGTCCCCGCCGCCCCGGGCTCGCCGGGACGGCCGCGGGATTGTAGCCGGGGGGTGCCCCCCGCCGGTCGTTTGGGGAGCGGGGGCGGCGGCCGCTAGGATCCGCGCCGCCGAGGGCACGTCGTCGAGGAGGGAACGCACGGCATGGACGACATCACTCCCGTCTTGGACCTCGTCTTCCGCTGGCTGCACGTCGTGGTCGGGATCCTCTGGATCGGCCACCTCTTCTTCTTCAACTGGGTGAACGCGAACTTCGTCCCCACGCTGGACGCGGAGACGAAGAAGAAGGTCGTCCCCGAGCTGATGCCGCGCGCCCTGTTCTTCTTCCGCTGGGGGGCGGCCTGGACCTGGATCACCGGCGTGCTCCTCCTCGCGCTCGTCTTCTATCACGGGAAGAAGGCCTGGGACGGCTCGACGGGGGAGTGGACGCCGTGGTTCATCGGCGGCGTGGCCCTCACCTTCGTCGGGCAGCACATCTACGAACTGGTCCTCAAGTTCCTCAAGACCAACGTGGCCCTCTTCGCCGGGGGTCTCCTCCTCGCCTCCGGGGTCTGGGCCTACGACCTCAAGGTCGCCGGGATGGGGCACCGGGGGGCCTGGATCCACCTCGGGGCGATGTTCGGGACCATCATGGCGTTCAACGTCTGGTTCCGGATCTGGCCCGCGCAGCGGAAGATCATCCGGGGCATCAAGGACGGGCCGCCGGCCGACCCCGCGGTCGTGGCCCTCGCCGGGGCCCGCTCCCGCCACAACACGTTCATGGCGGTCCCCCTCGTGTTCGCCATGCTGGACGAGCACACGACCTGGGTCTCGCGGAAGCTCTGTGACTGCGACGGCGGGGAGCTCTGGGCGGCCCCGGCCGTCATCCTCCTCGGCTGGCTCCTCGTGACCTGGATCTACGGGAAGGCGAAGAGCGACGCGCCGAAGTTCTTCTAGGGACCAGCAGGCGTCCGCGCGCCCCCGGGCCGGAATGGCCGGGGGCGCTTCGCTTGCGCGACAATCCCCCCACCATGACGCGCTACCCCGTGGCCGCCCTCGAGCGCCAGGGCGCCGTGCTGCTGGCCGCCCTCGGCGCGCGCCGGGAGGAGCGGGTCCGCGTCGTCACCGAGGACGGCCGCTCCTTCGAGTACCCGCAGGAGCGGCTCCTCTGGCGGGCGCGGACGCTTCAGGCCGAGGGGCGCACCGACCGGGAGGTCGCCGCCTCCCTCAAGGTCCTGCGGGCGGGGATGGGGCCGGCCCCGGACTGGAGGGCGCTCCGCGACGCCTCGAGGCCCGGGGTCTCCGCGGACCCGCGGGACCTGTCGGGGGACGGGGGGGACGCCGGGGCGCTGGCGGTGGCGGCCCGCGCCGGGGAGTCCGCGCCCTGGTTCCGGCTCGACCACGGGAAGCTCGTCCCGTCCTCCGACGAGGAGATCGCGCGGGACCGGGAACACGCGGAGGCGGAGAGCCGGGCCCGGGACGCCGAGGCGGCGCTCAGGAAGGCGCTCACGCCCGGTCCCGCGCGCCCCCTCCCGGAGGAGGCCCGCCCGGCGCTGGAGGCGCTCCTCGACTGGGCCCTCGGGCCCGTGGCCCCGGGTGCGCCGCGCCCCCCGGTCGCCGCGGACCTCGGCCTCGCCGAGCCCGACGACGCCCTGGAGCGGCTGGAGGCCGCGGGGCTCCTCCCCGCCGGTGCGATGGCCCCCCTCTCCCGCCGCGGGCTCGGGCGTCCCTTCCCGCGGAAGGTCCGGGACGAGGCCGCGGCGGCCGCCGCGGCCCCCGACCCGGCGGCGGGCCGGCAGGACCTCCGGGTGCTGGCGGCCTTCGCCGTGGACGACGAGGAGACCGTGGAGGTGGACGACGCGGTGTCCTTCCTCCGCGGGCCGGGCGGCGAGCCGCACCTCCTCGTCCACATCGCGGACGCGGCGGCCGCCGTCCCCCCCGGCGGGCCGCTCGACCTGGAGGCCCGGCGGCGGGCCACGACGATCTACACGCCCGACCTCAGGGTCCCGATGCTCCCGCCCGACCTCACGGCGGCCCGCCTGTCGCTGGAGGCGGGGGCGGAACGTCCGGCCGTCACCGCGGAGGTCCGCCTCGACGCGGCGGGGGAGCCCGCGGAGGTCCGGGTGTTCCGGAGCCTCGTCCGGGTGACCCGGCGGATGGACTACGGGGGGCTCCGGGAGCCCTCGGACCTGCCCCCGGACCTGCGCGAGGTCCACGCGATGGCGCGCGCGATGCGCGACGCGCGCACGGCGGCCGGGGCGCGGGTGCTCGACCTCCCCGCGGCGCACCTCCGGGTGCGGGACGGCGTCCCCTCGCTCGAGGCCCGCGGGAACGGGGCGGGCGACCTCCTCGTGGCCGAGGCGATGGTCGCCTTCAACCGCGTGGCCGCGGGCCGGATCAAGGCGGCGGGGGCCGCGGCCCTCTGGCGGGCGCAGGATCCGCCCCGCGGGGACCTCCCGCCCCGGGACGACCCGCTCTTCGCGCTGAAGGCCCGGCGCCTGTTCGCCCCGACGCGCATCTCCGCGGACCCCGCCCCGCACTCCGGGGTCGGGGCCCCCTTCTACCTCCAGGCGACCTCGCCCATCCGGCGCTATGCCGACTTGCTCCACCAGCGCCAGCTCGCGGCGCTGGTCTCCGGGGCGCCCCCTCCGCACGGGAGGGAGGAGCTCCGGGCGCTGGCCCTGGAACTGTTCCGCGCCGAGCGGGAGGCCCGGGCGGCCGAGTCGGAGAGGGAGGCCTACTGGCTCGCGGTCCTCCTCGAGCGGCGGGGCGCCGCCCCGCTCAGGGGGATCTGCTCGCGGAGCCCGGAGCGGGGGCGGGGCCACGCCTGGATCCCCGACCTCCTCGACGACCTGCCTTTCCGCTGGCCCCGCGACGGCGGCCCCGGGCCCGCCGAGGGCGCCGAACTCGAACTCCGGCCCGGCCGGCTCGCGAAGCACCGCGCCCGGGTCGAGCTGGAGGTCGTGGCGTAGCGCACCGGCGCCGTGCGGCGGATAGGGGCGATCCTGGGGCAGTGGTGCCCCTGCCACAGGTTCAGCCGGCATTCGCCGTGATGACGCGGTAAACGCATACAGCGAGACTCTCCGGGTGCAGGTTGCGCGGATGTTGTCAACGGCGTCCGTTTAGCCGACGGTTGATCTCGTCTGCGATCGTCATCGATGCCTCCGTCAGGGTGCCTAGCGGTGCCTGGATTGCCCGAATGTCTAGCTCCAGGGCTGAGGGATCCCCTCATTGTCTGACCCCGGTCGTAGTTTCCATTCATGAGC
>CAZKTF010000156.1:0-8393 GCA_964555565.1 uncultured Planctomycetota bacterium
GCGCCCCACCGCCCGTAAGATGCTTGGCCGCGTCGACCATACCAGGGGCGGGGCTTGCCCCGCCCGCCGTGTGTCTATGAGTGGTAGGGCCGGGGCTTGCCCCGCCCGGCCGTGCGTTGGAAATGGGAACGACGTACACGCGGGGACGGAGGACGCCTGGCCCCTCCTCCGGTCCCCCGGGTGAGGTCCCCGAGGGACCGCAAGGGGCCGTGGACGCGACAAGGAGGGACTCATGGCCGGTGCGCTGACGCCTCTCGTGCTGCTCCCGCGATTCACCACCTACGCGGGCAGGCCCGGATCCGGGACCGTCACCTTCTCGACGATCGCCATGGACGTCACCGAGTACTCCTCGGCCATCGTCAACATCTGGCGCGGCAAGCTCGTGGGGACCGTGGGGACACTGAAGTTCAACCTGCAGGAGTCCACGGACCAGGTGAACTGGACGACGTGCGGGGGGACCACGGCGGACTTCGCCCCGGCGGAGAACACCGAGACCCAGTACACAGCCACGCTCACGAAGAGGTGGTTCCGCATCACGATCGAGCTCCCGAACGCCGACAACGTCCTGTCGTGCTGGGCCGTGGGCTTCCTCGAGGAGCGGCTTTCCTAGGACCGGGCGGAAGGGACCGGCCCCCGGGCCGGTCCCGGGGCTCCCCCGCAGGCGGGACCGGATCGTAGGATCCGGCGCGGGAGCGGGCCTCCCCCGGAGGCGACCATGGCCTGCTGCGGCGGCGGCGGCGCGTGCACGTGCGGCGGCACGAAGCAGCCTCTCGACACCCCCGGCGCCACCGGGCGTCCGGAAGCACCCCCCGCCCGGCCGGTGGCGCCGCCGGACACCGGCGTCCCGCGAGGCTCCCCGGGCGGAAGTCCCGGGGGAGAGGACGTCGGCCCTCGCCCTCCCGAGATCCCACCGGACTCTGCGAAGCGTGCTCGCCCGGGAGGGCAGGCTCCTCCGGTCGGCGAGGAGCCGAAGCCCTGGGAGAAGCCGGGCAAGGGCGCGCTCGGGGGAGGCGGCGAGCCTCCTATCCCATGCATCTGCGTCTGCACCTGCCACATGCCGGGCGAGCCGGACTGGGACTGGGGGATCACCGACCTGCCGCTTCCACCCCCCATGGCGTCGGTCGCTGCCCCCGGGGTCGTTTCCACGGCGGTCGCCGCACAGGCCATGTTCGTGCCGGCGACCACGGTGGTCGGCACGACGCTCATCCAGGGCTCCCCGTTCTCCGCGAGGATCGTCCAGTCCCTCCCCGGAGGGATCCCCCTGCCGGGGCTACCCCCGGGAGCGTTCCCGGCGTCTCCCATCGGAGGCGCCAGCGTGGGCTCCGGACCGTCCGGGGCAGGCCGGACTACGTTGATGCCACCGGTCCTCGCCGGTTTCCCTCCGGGCCCCGCGCTTCCCTTCGAGGAGGGGCCGCTCCCCGCCCAAGACGACGAGGGAATCGGGGGCCGCCCACCCCCGAAGGTGCCTCCCGCCCCCGGTCAGGCGCCCCGGGACCCCGAGGCGGTCCTCGCCGGCCCCGGAGTGCCGACGGAGTACTCCGAGCGGACCCACTTCGATGCGTCGATCCCGGCCGGGGAGACCCGGGTTTCGCCCCCCGATTCGCTCCGGGGCGTCGATCCACCATCGCGACAGGACCCCGACTGGGTCGCTCCGCCGCACGCGGGTACGTTCCACGGAGGCGTCGATCTGGGACCGGGGGGCGGAGTGTTCTCGGAGGGGTTCGATCCGTTCGACGACGGGATGCGCCGCGCGAGAGTCCACCTGGAGGCCTCCACGCGTCCCCGGAGACCACCCGCCGCACCGCGGGAAGAGGGCGGGGAAGCGGGCGGCGTGGCGGTCCTGGCGCCGCCCCAGGCCGAGGAGCTTCCGGAGTACCCCTCCGAGATCACCGCGGGCACGCTCCCCGCGGACTCCCTGGCCGACACGGAGGGGACGACCCCGCCTCCCACGCAGCCCTGGCTCGGCAGGAGTCCCCTGGAGCGTGACGCGACGACACCGGGCGGGCTCGCCACCAGGGCCGGTCCAGGATCCGTGGGAGGATCCCTGCCGGTCCAGCCGGAGGCGGGCCCGCCGTCACCCTTCGGCTGGTCCCCACGCCTCCCGGCGGCTCAGGTACCGCTCGGAGTCCCCGAGTACCGGGGCCCCCGGAAGTTGTCTCTTCCCGGGCGGTTCGTCCCGAGCGCCAGGGGAGGCGGCGTCCTCGACCCGGCCTACATGGCGCCGTCCGCGCGCGAACCGGCGAGCGAGTTCCGTCGGGGACGGGCCAATCCTCTCCTGGCCCCGCTGGCGGACGCCTGGAGCCGCTACCAGGAGGCGGAGGCTACGCTGAAGAAGGCCACGGCGGACGAGCGGGACAAGCAGATGGGGCGGGAGACCGTGGAACGTATTGCCGACGAGATCAATCAGGTCGCCGGTCAGGTGGACCCCGCGCGATGGGAAGCGCTGACCGCCAGCGCGGACGCCGAAGTGAGGAAGGCCATCCTCGACGAGACGATCGCCTCGCTGGAGCGCGAGAGGGCGAAGCGGGAGTTGGAACGGCTCCGCAGCGACTACTACGGGGTCGCTGCGAAGTTCGATCCGCACTCCACCCGTGCCGTGCGGATCGACCAGATGGCGCAGCGGGAGGTCGAACGGCTCACGCGAGAGCAGGATCGCCTCGTGAAGAAACTCCAGAGGTCCTACGGCGGGACCACCGAGACGGCGATGGGGGACGCGATCCGGACCTTCATGGCGGGGGTCACGGCCCGCGCCGCCCGCGACTCGGCCACGAGCTCGAGCGCCCGGCTCTCCACGCTCCAGAACCCCTCGTCCGCCAAGCCCTCCAACTGGAAGGGAATGACGCTGGTCGCCGTCGTGCGCGCCGAGTACGACGCCGAGCAGGCCGACAAGCGCCTCGCCGACGCGAAGGCCACGGCGGAAGACGCGCACAGGGCGCTCGCCGCCGCGGTGAAGGAGGCCGCGGAGGACCGGGGAAGCCCGGACAAGACCGGCGCTGCTCTCAAGGCGCTCAAGGACGCCGAGACGGCGGACGCGGAAGTGAAGACGGCGCAGCGGGACGTCGGCTACTCCCGCGACGACCTGGCCCGGCACAAGATGGGGAGCCGCCAGGCCCGCGTAGCCGCGGCGAGGAAGGCCGTCAAGGTCGCGAGGCGCCTGGCAAAGGACGCGAAACGCGCCCAGAAACGGGCCCACAACGCCCAGCGCTTCGGCGCACCGAACGCTGAAGCGCTGTCGAAGGAAGCCGAGAGGAAGGCCGCGGAGGCCGCGGAGGCGGCGCGCCGGGCCGCGCTGCTCGTGGATCAGGTCGAGACCCCGCCCAAGCCCGCTCCGCGCGTGCCCGCCCCTGGCGCGGCGCCGCCTCCCTCCCCTCCCCCCTCGCCTTTCCTTCCGCCCCCCGGCGGGGAGATGAGCGTGCAAGGCGGCCTCTACTTCGACAGCCCGATGGACACGGGGGAGGGCTGCCCGAAGGCGAAGCCCGAGTGCTCCGACCACCGCTGCGGCAAATGCCAGGCGCCGACCCAGTGCGTGCCCGGGTCCTGCCAGTGGATCCGCCTGTACGAGCCTCCCCCTCCTCCCCCGCCCGATACGAAGGGAGGCGGCAAGAAGGGGAAGGGGCAATCGTTGCCGAAGACTCCGTTTGGCCCGCCGGACTCCGGCGCTCCCGGCCCCGCGGGAACCCCGGGCGCTCCCGTCGGCCCCGAGGGAGGGAAGAGCGACGCGGGGAGCGGGGTCGGGCAGCCTGGTGCCGAGGTCGGCGCTCCCCCCGACGGACCCGCGCCGGCGGCCCCGGTCCCGGCGCAGGCGGCTCCCGCCGAGCCCGAAGGCGGCACCGCCCCCCCGCCCCCGGCACCGCCCGAACCCCCGCCGGCAGAGACCGAGGGGCGAACGGGCGGACCGGCGGCACCGAACTGGGGGCGCGAGAGGGAGGAGTTCCAGGCAGAAGCCGACGCCCGGCTAGCCACCAAGGACGAACTTGTGGCGCTCATCGACGCGGCGATGGACCTCCGGGATATCGCCGAGCCCCCTGGAGACGTCCCCGGCGGCGTCAGCTTCATCGACATCGACCCAGCTGAGATGTCCCGGCTTATCGCCGAACAGCTTCGCGAGGAGACGCAGCGGCGGCGTGCGACGAAGGAGGCGGCGGAAGAGACGTGGGCAGCGCCGAGAACTCACGCGGAGCTGGCCCTGCGACAAGGACGACCGCTAACCTACCTCTATCTGCAGCTGGTCGAAAAGCGGAAGTTCACGGACATGCCAGGAATGGATCGGTTGTTCGAGTCGCTCGCGGAGGGCGAACTTGAACGGCTCATGGCTCGGAGCTTGGCGGAGGCCGCGGCGTTGCTCGCCAGGGCAGCGATTGAGATCCCGACCGAGACCCTGGAGGGAGCCCAGCGAGGCGGGAGTTCGCTCATCGCTCTCGCGACGCTCCAGCCTCGAGAGGCATGGCGCCTGCTCTCGACCAAGGATACCTCGCTGGCAGATCCGTACGCCGACGTACCCGGCGCTTGGGGGACGATCGTTCGGGGGACCCTCCATGGCGTCGAGATGCTGAACCCTGCCAGCGGTGGTGGACAGGTGTTCGGCGGATTGGTCAGACGCCTTGCCGCGAGGGCGTTGGCTGCAGACATGGCCCGCGGCGCAAGCGTTTACGGGGGTGAGGCCGCCGCGAGCAGCCTGAGCCGCACCTCGCTGGCCGCGCGCGAGCAACTGCGCGGGCTGATGGAGTGGGTGGGCACGCGGGACCTCCCGTTGAATGTCAGGCGGACGTTCGGAGTCCGCATCCAGCGCGCATTCGCTACCGCCACCGTCAAGCACCCCGGGGTGTCGGAGTCTCCGATCTTCAACCTGCTCGAGCGGATCCCGGGGATGAGCAAGCTCGACTGGCAGCAGCACCACATCTTCATCCAACGGCGCTGGTTCGCCCTCGGTCGCAAGGGGGCCGAGACACCGAGCCTGTGGTACGGAGCTGGCGAGAAGGCCGCGCGGCTTGGCCTCCAGCGCTTGGGCAATGCCGGCTGGAATCTCGTGCCGCTCCCGGGGCGCTTCAACGCGTGGCTCTACCGCACGCCGGGCGCGACCGAGCTGTTCGCCGCTGGTGCCGCAGCAAGCGTGCCTGCCGCCGGGTACGGAGGCTACAAGCTCGGGGAGCAGGCCGCCGACCAGATCTTCGGGATCGGCGATGGAAAGTGACGCTCTCCGTTCGTCCGGCCTCTTCTACCACGGGTCCAAGGACGAGGTGAGCCTCGGTGACCGTGTCCGGCTCCGCAGGTGGTTCCGACGTCCGCTCGAGGGCGTCGTCTGCTACATCCCTGGGCTGAGCTCACTGCATCCCGAGATTGGGGCCGACCAGTGGGCGATCCGCGTTGCCGACGGGTCGCTCCGCGTCACGGTGTACTCCCCGCACGAGGCACAGCCTCGGCCCCACATCGAACTGGTCGCGAGGGGAGAGCCTCCCCCGGAGCTCGACCCGAAGAAGAGGATCGAGGATTGGTGGGATCGCGAGGGTGAGGACGAGGGCGAGGACGAAGCCGAGGAGAAGGCTCGTTGAAAGTGGGCTCAGGTGGCGCGGGCAGGGAGAAGCGATTGTTGGGGCTGCCCGCAGTGCCGGGCCCGGATGCTCTCCTGTAGGAAGTCGAGAATCGACCGCCCCTGGGCGCGCAGCGACTCCGTCACCGTGAGCATCCTCTCGACGAAGCGGCTGCCCGCCGCGCTCATCGATGGAGGCTGGGGACGTCCGCAAGTTGTCAATTAACTCCGCCCGCGACGGCCTGGTCCACCGCGACGGCCCGGCACCGCACCACCCCCGGCGTCTCGGACCTGGCGACACCGACCAGTTGGCGTGGGACCCCACGCAACTTGACAACTTGCGGACGTCCCCTGTCCCTCCCCGGGCTCGGAGCCGTCGCCGAGGGGAGAGGAGGCTGGGGACGTCCGCAAGTTGTCGATTGGCTCCGGCCGGGACGGCGCGACACCCCCCCGGCGTCTCGGACCTGGCGACACCGACCGGTCGGCTCGGGCCTCCACGCAACCTGACAACTTGCGACCGTCCCCTGACCCTCCCCGCCCCGCTCGCGTAGACTGGGCGCGCGCCATGCTCGGTCCCCCGGTCCTCCTCAATCCCGTCATCGCGCCGATCCTCGAGGACGGGGCCGTTGCCCCGCAGGGGGTGGCGCTCGCGATGATCGCCGAGGTCACGCTGTTCGCCTTTCTCCAGCCCGCGAGGGTTCGCGGCAAGGCGGCCCTCCTCATCCTGGCGGCGAACGTGTTCTCGACAGCCGCAGGCGCCTTGCTCTTCTGGCTACTCCCCGACGACTTCTTCGAGGGCTGGCGCTACGGGTTCGCCGGGGAAGAGTGGCAAGTCGGCTTCTCAGGCCGGATTACCTCCACGGCTACTTCCCAGGCCGCGCTGTTCGCCCTGGCCCACCCCTGGCTCGTCCTCGTGTTCGCGTGGTCGCTCGCGGTCCTCCTGGAACTCGCCGTGGTCCTCCCCGCGAGCGGGAGGCTGAAGCTCCGGCTACCCGCGACCTGCACGGCGCTGGGGAACGTCGCGAGCTACGGCATGCTCCTGGGGTGGGCGCTGCTGGGCCATTAGCGCCTACGGCCGCGCCGGGTCGTAGGCCCCGTACACCTTCTCGAGCGAGCGGCAGATCTCTCCCACGGTGGCCTCGGCCTCGACGCAGCGGAGGATGGCGGGCATGACGCCGTCTCCCGCGCTCCAGCCGGCGGCGAGCTCGAGGGCGAAGAGGGACTCCTCCACGCGCTTCGCGTCCCGCGCGGCCCGGCGCGAGGCGAGGTCGGCGGCGAGCCCGTCCCGGACCGCGGGGTCCACGCGGAAGGTCGGGGAGGGGGCCGCCGCGCCGGCCTCCTCGGTGTACCGGTTGACGCCCACGACGGCGACCTCCCCGGACTCCACGGCGCGCTGGAGCCGGTAGGCGGCCTCGGCGATCCGCGCCTGGGTCCAGCCCTTGCGCACGGCCTCGACGGGCCCGCCCTGCGCCTCGACCTCGCGCATCAGCGCGCGCGCCTCCTCCTCGATCCGGTCGGTCTCCTGTTCCACGAAGGGGGCCCCGCCGAGGGGGTCCACGGTGTCGGCCACGCCGGACTCCTCGGCCAGGACCTGCTGGGTGCGGAGCGCCAGCAGGACGCTCGCCTCGGTGGGGAGGCCGAGCGCTTCGTCCCGGCTGTTGGTGTGGAGGGACTGGGCGCCTCCCAGGACCGCGGCCAGGGCCTGGAGGGTCACGCGGACCACGTTCACGTCGGGCTGCTGCGAGGTGAGCGCCGCCCCCGCGGTCTGTGCGTGGAAGCGGAGCCGGCAGGAGTCGTCGTTCCCCCGGAACTTCTCGCGCACGAGGCGCGCCCACAGGCGCCGCGCCGCCCGGAACTTGGCGACCTCCTCGAGGAGGTCCATCTGGGCCGCGAAGAAGAAGGACATGCGGGGGGCGACCTCGTCCACGGCGAGCCCCGACCGCACGCACCGCTCGAGGTAGCCGACCCCGTGGGCCAGCGTGAAGGCGACCTCCTGGCTCGCGGTGCAGCCCGCCTCGCGCATGTGGTAGCCGGAGACGGAGATCGGGTT
Organism: uncultured Planctomycetota bacterium; assembly: GCA_964555565.1. Lineage (GTDB taxonomy): Bacteria > Planctomycetota > JAJSAM01 > JAJSAM01 > JAKLKS01 > CAZKTF01. Next base: position 7,578 of record CAZKTF010000156.1, read on the forward strand.
CCACCTCGGGAGGTTCCGGACGCAGTAGCGCACGAGGTCGGTGGAGAGCGCGAGGGAGGCCTCCACGGGGAAGCGCCAGGTGTTGCGCGCCACGAACTCCTTGAGGAGGTCGTTCTGGACCGTCCCGCCGAGCTTCTCGAGCGCCACCCCGCGCCGGTTCGCCACGGCCACGACCATGGCCAGGAGGATGGGGGCCGTGGAGTTGATCGTCATGGAGACGGTGACGCGGTCGAGCGGGATCGCCTCGAGGAGCGTCTCCATGTCCGCCAGCGAGTTCACGGGGACCCCGACCTTGCCCACCTCGCCCTCGGCCCGCGGGTCGTCGCTGTCGTAGCCGATCTGGGTGGGGAGGTCGAAGGCGACCGAGAGCCCGGTCTGCCCCTGCTCGAGGAGGTAGCGGAAGCGCCGGTTCGTCTCCGCGGCGGAGGTGAACCCCGCGTACTGGCGCATCGTCCAGAGGCGGCCGCGGTACATCGTCTCGCGGATCCCGCGCGTGAAGGGGAACCCCCCGGGCCAGCCGACCTTCGCCTCGAAGCCCGCGACGAGTTCGGGGGTGGGGACCGCGAGCGGGGGCCGCGGCGCCCCGGAGGAGCCCGGGAAGGAGGCGCGGCGCTCGGGCTGCCGCGTGACCGCCTCGCGGTAGGCACCCTCGATCCAGAGTTCGAGGTCCGGTCCCGGCGGCGCGGCCGGCGCGGGGGCGGGCGCATGCACGGGCGCCTGGCCCCCGCCCTCTCCGTGGGACAGGTCTCCGGGGGTCCCCCGGCGGGGACCGCGGTCGCGCCCCCGTCCGCGGGGCCGCTCCCGGTCCCGTCCCTG
>CAZKTF010000157.1:0-8363 GCA_964555565.1 uncultured Planctomycetota bacterium
CGCCCCGGGCTCGCGGGCCGCGCTGGAGGAGGTGCTCGCGCGCTTCCCCGAGGCCCCGGCGGCGGAGGCGCGGGCCGGGGGCGCGGGGACGCCCGCGGCCGCCTGCGCGCTCCGCCTCCTGGCCGTCCGCGCCGAGGAGAAGGACCCCCGGGCCGCGGTGGCGTACCTCCAGCGGGTCTTCCTCCGCCCGGCCTCGGAGATGCTCGGCGGGCTCCCGGCCCACGCGGTCGCCCGCGACGAGATCGAGGGGATCCTCCAGCGACGGGGCGAGGGGGTCTACGCCCCCTTCGAGGAGGAGGCGACCCGCGCGCTCGAGGCGGCCCGGGCGAGGCGCGACGCGGGGGCGCTCGCGGAGGTCTCCCGCCGCTGGCCCAACGCGAAGGCGACGCTCCGGGCGCTCCTCCTGGATGGGAGGCTCCGGCTCGAGGCCGGGGACGACGTGGCCGCCGTGGCCTGCGCGCGCCGCCTCCTCGCCGGTCCTCCCCTGGACCCGGAGGCCGAGGCGGGCGCCCTCTGGGTCCTCGCCGAGGGGCTCGCGCGGACGGGCAGCCGCGCACGCGCCCGCGCCGCGCTGGAGCGCCTGGGGCGCTCCCACGCGGAGCAGCCGATCGAGACCCCCTGGGGCCGGCTCCCCGGGGCCGATGCGGCCCGCCGGCGGCTCGCGGACAAGGACCTGGCGGCCCCGGCCCAGCGCCTCCCGTCGCTCCCGGCGGAGGGCCCCTACCGCCCGCTCTGGGAGATGGAGGCGGGCACCGCGCGCACCATCGGGCTCCTCTCCCCGCGGGGCGACGCGCCGCCCGCGGGGAGGATCCTCGTGGCCCGCGGGGGCACGATCTCGCTCCTCGAGGCGGCCACGGGCCGGGAGACGTGGACCCGCCCCCTGGCCGTGGTGGAGTCCCTCTCCGCCTTCGCGGGCGGGCGGCTCGTGCTCGCCGCCGGGGCCGAGGCGCGCGGCGTGGACGCCGAGACCGGGAGGGACGCCTGGACGCGGCCGCTCCCGGGCCTCGTGCGCGACCTCCAGGTCGCCGGGGGCCGGGTGCTCTTCCTCCTCTCCGACCCGGCCTCCCCGCGCAAGACCCTGGTCCTCGCGCTGGAGGGACGCACCGGGGAGCCCTCCTGGCGCGCCCCCGTGATGGTGCAGGGGACCGGGGGGCCCAACCGCCTCATCCCCCTGGAGGACGGCGCCCTCGTCCAGATCACGCGGCCGCAGGAGCTGCGCGTGATCGACGCCGCCGAGGGGACCTTCCGCAACTTCGTCGTGCCGGTCTCCGTGGACGTGATGGGCGACCCGCCGCTCGCGGCCCCCGGGGGCGGGCCGATCCTCGTGCAGCCTGCCGCGCCCGCGATGGAGGCCTACGACCCGGTCACCGGGGCGAAGCGGTGGGAGACGGCGCGCGAGGGGCGGGTCCCCATCCTCGGACGCATGGCGGCCCAGGGCGTGGTGGTCCTCCTCGACGCCCAGGGCATGGTGAACGGCCTGGACGCGGACTCCGGCAAGGAGCTGTGGCGCCTCCCGCCGCGGCGCGAGCGGCGGCTCCTCCTCTCCGACCACAGCCGCGCCCTCGACGCCCGGGCCCTCTACCTCGTCTCCGTCTCCTCCGAGCCGATGCGGCCCGGGGACGTGCGCCTGGAGGCCTGCGACGCGAGGACCGGGGCCCCCCTGTGGGACACGCTCCTCACGGAGGACCCGGCCCAGGTCTGGATCGAGGAGGCCGAGGGGCACCTCGCCGCGCTGCTCGTACGGCCGCCCTCCGCGAGGAAGCTGCCGGAGGTCGTGGTGCTGGAGCGCGCGAGCGGCCGCGTCGTGGACCGCGTGAGCGACGGCCGCCTCGGCGAGGGCTTCTTCCCCTTCGCCCCCGCGGGCGGCGTCCTCGTGCTGAGCGGCGAGGGGATCCTCCAGGCCTGGGGGCGGTAGCCGGCCCCCTTCCCTTACCCATACCCATACCCTTACCCGCCTCTCCGCCTGAACGGCGGGCCGGGGTAGGGGTAGGGTCATCTCCCCGGGAAGGTCCCGGCGCGTCGATCCGTCCGTATATGATGGATGTCCATGCGACGCCCCGCGGCCTATGTCCTCGCGGCCTCCCTGCTCGGGTGGGCGGTCTTCGCCTCCCCCGCGCCCGCGGCCCCCGAGGGGGACGCCGCCCCGGGCGGCGGCGAGGCCGGGGACCTCACCCCGGAGGTGCGCGAGGCGGTCCGCAAGGGGCTCGCCTATCTCAAGCGCACGCAGCAGCCGGACGGGTCCTGGCTCTGCAACGTGGGCTTCAAGATCAACGAGACCTACCGGGTCACCTCGGTCAACGCGCGCCACCCCGGGGTGACGGCGCTGGCGGGGACGGCCTTCCTCGCCGGGGGCCACCTCCCGGGGCGGGGCCCCTACGGGGACGTGGTCCAGAAGGCCACCGACTACATCGTCTCCCGGGTGCAGCCCGACGGGTTCATCACCGAGAACGACACGCGGATGTACAGCCACGCCTTCGCGGCGCTCTTCCTCGCCGAGGTCTACGGGACCACGCAGGATCCCCGCGTGCGGCAGGCCCTCGACCGCGCGGTCCAGTTCATCCTCCGCAGCCAGAACTCCCAGGGCGGCTGGCGCTACGAGGCCAACGCGGTGGACTCCGACATGTCGATCACGGTCTGCCAGGTGATGGCGCTGCGCGCGGCGCGCAACAAGGGGATCCGGGTGCCCCAGCAGGCCATCGACGCCGCCGTCGCCTACGTCCTCAACTCGGCGGTCACCCGGGGCGAGTCCTCCAACTTCGGCCTCGGCGAGGGGGACATGCGCCGCGGGGCCTTCAAGTACCAGTACCGGGAGCGCAACCCCATCGCGACCCGCTCCTCGCTGGCGCTCACGGCGGCGGCCATGACCACGCTCTTCGGGGCGGGGCTCTACGACGACCCCTCGATCCAGGAGTGGGCCCGCGCCCACGGCCTGGCCCGCTACCGCAGCGGCGCGGAGAAGCCCCCCAGCATCGCCGAGATGGCGGAGTACATCCTCGAGGAGTACGAGGGGCACCGCCGCCGCCACGGGAGGCAATACTTCTACTTCTACGGCCACTACTACGCCTCCCAGGCCATGTACGTGGCGGGCGGCCGGTGGTGGGACAGGTACTTCCCGCTGGTCCGCGACCACCTCCTCCGGCAGCAGGACGGGGACGGCTCCTGGGACGTGACCTCCGTGGGCCGCACCTTCGGGACCTCGGTGGCGTGCGTGATCCTGCAGGTGCCGATGAGGTACCTGCCCGTGCTCGACCAGAGGTAGGCGGCGAACGGCGCCCCGGGCCCTGGGCCAAGGCGCCGGTTAGTCTCACGCCATGTCCGAACCCGCCGGCCGGCGGCAGGTTCCACCCGTGGATGCGGCGGCCCCGCGCGTCCCGGACGAGGACCAGGCCCGGATGCTGCGCGCCCGCGCCGGGGACGCGGCCGCCTTCGAGGAACTGTACGAGCGCTGGTCCCGGCCCATCCTCCGGTTCTTCTTCCACGTCGCCTACGACCGGGACGCGGCCGAGGACCTCTGCCAGGAGACCTTCCTCCGGGTCTGGCGCGCGGCCCCCCGCTACGAGGTGCGCGCCCGCTTCTCGACCTACCTGTTCCAGGTCGCCAAGAACCTCTGGATCAACGAGCGGGAGAAGGCGCTCCGCCGCCCGCGGCGGGTCTCGCTCGACGCCTGCGACGACCCCGGGGAGGGGGTCCCGCTGCGGGACGCGATCCCCGGGGACTCCCCCGACCCCGCCGAGGAGGCCGCGCGCGCCGAGACCGGCCGCCGCCTGCGGGCGGCCATCGACTCGCTGTCCGAGAAGCTCCGCCCGGTCTTCGTCCTCGGGGCGGTCGAGGGGATGCCCTACGACGAGGTGGCCGGGGTCCTGGAGATCCCCGTGGGCACGGTGAAGTCCCGGATGTGGGCCGCCGTGCGGGCTCTGCGGGAGCGCCTGGGGGATCCTCCGTGAGCGCGGGCGGGGCCTGCGAGGACCGGGGCGCGGACCTGTTCGCGCTGGCCCGGCACGGCGGCGCGCCGGAGGGGGACCTCGGGGCCCACCTCGCCTCCTGCGCGGGCTGCGCCGCGGAACTGGCGGCCCTGAAGCGCCTCGCCGCGGCCCTCCCCGCCGCGACCCCCCGGCTCTCCCCGCGCCCGGAGAGCCGCGACGCGCTGCGGTTCGCGCTCGCGGGCACCCGCGCCCTCGCCCCGCCCCGGCGGGGGCGATTGCTGCGCATCGCCCTCCCGGCGGGTCTCGCCGCCGCGGCCGCCGCCGCGGGGCTCTTCGTGGCGCTCCGACCGCCGCTCGTGCAGGTCGTCCCGCTCTGGGGCGCCGAGGGGATCGCGGCGGCCTCCGAGGGAGGGGTCCGCGCGGGCACGGCGCTCGAGGCGGGGGCGCACCCGGCCGCGTTCCGGCTCGGCTCGCCCTTCAACGCCGAGGTCGTCCTCGACGCGGGGGCGCGGGTGGTGCCGATCGTGCCGCGCTCCGGCCCCCTGCGACTCGAGGTGCGGAAGGGGAAGGCATGGTTCCACGTCTCCTGGCCGCGGACTCGGCCCTCGATCCCGGAACTCGTCGTCGGCGGAATCACCATCGCCGCGAACCATGGGACCGACTACGCGTTGGAGCTTCTGCCGGACGGCAGGGCCACCGCGTGGTGGGCCGGGCCGCGCTCGATGCGGGTCGATGTCCCCGCCGGCCGGACTCTCCTGGAGGCCGAGGCGACGACCGCCTCCGAGCCCACCGACGCCACGGACTGGTTCGCGTACCCCGTCGTGGGGCTCCGGGAGGAGCCGGCCGCGCACGGGGAGGGCCGGGACCTCGTCGTCACGCTGACGCCGTCGTGCCCCTTCCCCGTCCGCCTCGCCCCCTGGGTCGAGGCCGACCCCACCGTGACCCTCAGGATCCGGAGGGACGGGAAGGGCCCCCTCCGGGAGGTCCGCGTCCGCCGGGAGAACATCCGGCTGTTCCCCCCCGGGGGGGAGCCGGACGGGGCTTTCCTCCTCTCCGCGTCCACCCCGTATATCCTGAGAGTGGCCCTGGAGACGCTCGACCTGGCCCGGGGGTCCCACCGCGTGGAGGCGGTCTACGCGGCCCACCGGCCGGGCGGGCTCTGGCGGGGCGAGCGGGTGTCGGCCCCCCTTACGGTCGATGCGAGGTGACTCCTGGAGCTGCGCCCCCTCAGGGCGGCCGTGGCCGACCTGCGGCGCCGGGTCCGGGCCCTCTACCTGCTGCACGGGGTGGGCCGCGTGGCCGCGGTGCTCGCGGGCCTCCTCGTCCTCTCCTTCGCGCTGGACCTGGCGCTCGCGCCCCCGCTCGCCGTGCGCGTCATCCACTCCCTGCTCTCGCTCGGGGCGCTCGCCCTGGCCTCCCACCGCTTCCTGGCCGTCCCCCTCGGGCGCCCGCTCTCCGACGACGAGGTGGCCGCGGCCGTGGAGGCGCGCGTCCCCTCGCTTGAGGACCGCCTCGCCGGCGCGCTCCAGTGGGAGCGGCTCCTCGCCGACCCGGAGAACGGCGAGTCCCGCGCCTTCATGGAGGCCTCGGCGGCCGAGGCGGTGCAGGCGGTGCGCCGCGTGCGCGCCTCGACCCTGACGGACGCCCGCTCCTCCCGCCGCTCGCTCGGCCTCGGCGCGGTCGCCGCCGCCGCGTGCCTCCTCGTCCTCGCCACCCACGCGGACGCGGCCGCGATCTGGGCGCGCCGCAGCCTCCTCCTGATGGACGAGGCCTGGCCGCGCCGCACGACCCTCCTCGTGGTCGGCTTCGACCCGGCCGTCCCCCGCGAGGTGACCGCCGGGGAGGACCTCCCCCTCGAGGTCCGGGTCGAGGGGGACGTCCCCGGGGACGGCGTGACGCTCCGCTACGAGACGGTCCCCGCCGAGGGCGCGCCCGCCGAGAGGGACGCGCGCCCGATGCTCCAGTCCTCGGAGGACCCCCGGAGCTTCGTGTTCGTCTTCCACGAGGTCCCGAGTTCGTTCCTGTTCTCGGTCGCGGGCGGGGACGACGACGACGGGCTGCCGGTCTACCGCGTCAGGGCCCTGGTGCCGCCGGGGCTGGAGTCGGTGACCGCGCGCCTCACCTACCCCCCGGCCTCGGGGATGGCCCCGGAGGAGAAGCGCGAGGGGGACCTCGAGGTCCCGAGCGGGACGCGCGTGGACCTGGTGCTACGCGCCAGCGTCCCCATCGCCTCGGCCGCCTTCGTCTACCCGCCCGGCACGGCGCCGGCCGCGCTCGCCGTGGAGCCCGACGGCCGGACCTTCCGGACCTCGGCGGTCGTGACGCAGACCGGCGACTGGCGCGCGGACATGGTGGGCGTGGACGGGGCCCGCAGCGTGCCCGGGCGCACGAGCCACCGGTTCACGGCGGTGGCGGACCCGCGCCCCGAGGCGCGCCTCCTCCACCCGTCCACGCACGTCCTGGCCGTCGCCGACGGCCGCGTCCCGGTCCGCGTCCTCGCCACGGACAACTTCGGGCTCGAGGAGGCCGGCCTGCGGATCTCCCCCGGGAGGGACCGTCCCCCCGTGGACCTACCCTTCGCGCTCCCGCGCCCGGCGCCCGCCGCGCCCGCGCCCGCGCCCGCCCCGCGGCGCTTCGTGGGCACGCGGATGATCGACCTCGGCTCGCTCGTCCCCCCCGACGGGGAGGGCCGGGGACTCCGGCCCGGGGACGAGGTCGTCCTCCGCGCCACGGCGAAGGACAACGGCGGCTCCACGGCCGTCTCGGACGAGGTCGTCGTCGAGGTGGCGGAGCCCGCCGAGATCGAGCGGAGGATCGGGCAGCGGCTCGCGCGCCTCCGCGAGGACCTGGCCGGGGTCCGGCGACGCTGCGAGGAGGCGCGGACCGGGGCCGGGCGCGCGGCCCGGGCGCTCGAGGGAGGCGGGGCCCTCGAGGCCCCCGACCGCGAGTCGCTGCGGGACCCCGTCTCCTCCGCGGGGCGCGCCGTGCGAGAATCGGCGGGCATGGCGGCCGCCGTCGGCGACATCGTCCTCACCCAGGTCCTGAACCGCATCCCCACCAACCGCGCGGCCAGCGAGCGCGTCGTGGCGCTGCTCGACGAGGGCCTGCGGCAGGAGGGGGAGGACCCGGCCGTGGTCTTCCCGCCCTCGCTCTGGCGCCGGGTCACCACGGCCTACCGCGCCCGGGAGTTCCAGGACGACGAGGTCCTCGGGGCCATGGTGGAGACGCTGGACCTCACGGACCGCCTCTCCGCGGGCCCGGCCACGCGCCTCAGGGAGGACCTCGCCTCGCTCTCCACCGGCGAGGCCACGGACCCCGCGGCCCGGGCCGCGTCGGCGGTGAAGGCGGCCGCCGAGGCCCTGGCGCTCGTCGAGCAGATCGAGGTCCGCCTCCAGCGCTGGGAGACCCTCCAGGAGCTGCTGGAGGCCTTCCGCGCGCTGTACCAGACCCAGATCGGGATCACCGATCAGCTCCGCACCGGCCCCGCCACGCCCGCCCCCCCGAAGGGAAGGTAGCCATGCTCCCGCTCCGCCGGTTCGCCCTCGCCGCGGCGTTCCTCCTCGCCCCGGCCGCCGGGGTCCTCGCCGAGGGCGACGCCCCCCGCCGCGACCCCCGGGACCTGGCCGGCGACGAGGAGTGGGCGCAGGAGGAGCTCCGGCGCCTCCAGGGCAGCATGCGTTCCGTGGCCAAGCGGCTCCGCGAGGGCGGGGACCCCGAGAAGGCCGACCTCCTCGACCGCGGGGCCGCCCTCGTGGACGAGAAGGGGGTGCGGGACCTCATGACCGAGGTGGTCCGCGCCCTCGGCGCCGGCAAGACCGGGGAGGCGGGCGAGAAGGCGATCGCCGTCCGGGAGGCGCTGGAGGAGATCCTCGCGCACCTGGAGCAGAGGGACCGGGACCGGCAGGCCTCGGAGCGGCTGAAGCGGGTGCAGCGCGACCTGGCCAGGGTGCGCGAACTGTCCGCCGCGGAGCGCAAGGTCCGCGAGGCCAGCGAGAAGGCCCTCGAGGAGGCCGCGAAGTCCTCCGACCCCGCCTACGAGGAGGCCCGCAAGGCCGCCGAGGAGTCGGCGAAGAACCTCGAGGAGATCGACCGGATGGTCCGCGCGGCCGCCGAGGCGAAGAGGTCGGCGCGCGGCGACGCGGCCTCGCTGGAGGAGATGCGGCGCGAGCAGGAGGCGCTGGCCGGGGAGATGGCCGACGAGGCGTCGAAGGCGCCCGCGGGGCTGGCCGAGGCTCTGGAGCGCATGAAGGCGCTGCGGGTCCGGGCCGACGCCGTGGCTTCGACCGCCGAGAGACGGCGCGACCTGGCCGAGGCGGCGCGGAGGCTCGACGCCCTCGAGAAGGAGGCCCGGGCGGCGCGCGACGAGGTCGCCGCCTCCGCGGCCGGCCCCGGCCCGGAGATGGCGAAGGCCGCCGTGGCGGCCCGGCAGGCCGTGCGGGA
>CAZKTF010000158.1:0-8348 GCA_964555565.1 uncultured Planctomycetota bacterium
CCTACCGGACCGTGGTGGTGCTGCGGTTCTTCGAGGACCTCCCGCCCGCGGGGATCGCCGCGCGGCTCGGGGTCCCCCTCGAGACCGTGCGGACCCGGCTCCGGCGCGCGCTGGAGATGCTCCGGGAGCGGCTGGACGGCGAGCACGGGGGCGACCGGCGCGCCTGGCTGGCCCTCCTCCTCCCCCTGGCGGAGCCGGGGGCGACGCCGCTCCTCCCCGCCGCCCACCCGTCGCCGGGGGAGGTCGGGGCCTGGTCGGGCGGCGACGCGGCGGTGCGCGCGGCCGGGGTGACGTTCCGGGAGGTGACGACCATGGGCATCCGTGCGGTGGCGGCGTCGGTCCTGGGCCTCGTCCTCGCGGCGGGGGCGGGGTGGTGGCTCCTCCGGGAGATGGAGGCGGTCCCGGCGCCGCCGCCCGCGTCGCCCGCCCCGGTGGTTCCGGCGCCCCCGCCGCCGGGGCCGGAGAGGCCTCCGGTGCCGACGCTCAACCCCGCCGCACCCGCGCCCTCCCGGCGGGCCGCGGAGGAGGGGAAGCCCCCGGTCGGGGACGGCGCGGCTCTGGAGGCGGAGCGCAAGGAGGCGCTCCGGGACGCCGCCGCGGCGGCCCTGACTGCCGAGGAGGTGGCCCGGAAACTGCAGGACGTCGATGAGGCCCGCCGCGCGGTGGCGGAAAGGCTCGAGGACTTTGAGGGAAAGCTCGTGGCCGAGTGGGGGGAGCGCAAGGCGGCCCCCGCGCCGGCCGACGCCCCGTGCATCGAAGGCCGCGTGGTGGACGAGGCCGGGAACCCCGTGGCCGGGGGGACCATCCGGATCCTGCCCTCGGGGGGCGCGGCGAAGGACGGGGTGACGATCCGCGCCAACGGGAACCGCGCCGACTTCCGGAGCCCGAAGCTGGAGGCGGACCGGCTCTACGACGTCTCCGTGGGCGGGCTCGCCGGGTACGCCGGCGCCGTCGCCCGGGGCGTGGCCCCCGACGGCGCCCCGATCACCCTCACCCTCCGCCGCGGCGGCCGGATCGAGGGGCGGGTCCTCGACCCGGAGGGGAAGCCGGTCGTCGAGCTGGTGTTCGTGCACGCGGAGGCCGTGGGCGTCCCGCCCGCCGACTTGGGCCTCGGGGACAAGAGCGTGACGTACCGGGGCGCCGAGGGCGTGTTCGTTCTGGACGGGCTCGGGGAGTTCCGCTTCCGGATCCGCGCCGTCGGGAAGGACCACCCGCCCGTCTACCTGCCCGGCACCTATGCCCCCGGCGACAAGGTGGAGATCCGCGTCGCGCGCGGCGTCTCCCTCCGCGGGCGGCTCCTCGATTGGAAGCCCCCGCCGAAGGGCCTGGTCCAGCTCCGGGCCGACGCCGTCGGCGGCGAGAAGCTCACGAAAACCGCGCTGGTGGCGGCCGACGGGACCTTCGAGGTGCGCGGGGTTCCCCGCGGCCCGGTACGGCTCGAGCTCATCCGGGAGTTCGAGGAGTTCCGGACCGGGGGCATCGTGCTCGGGACCTTCGACGCGCCGGCGGAGGGGCTGGAGGTACGGGTGCCGTAGACGTTACAGGCGCGCGAGGCGCTCGAGGTACGTCTGGAGCGTGAGCGCCGCAGCGACGGCGTCCACCATCGCCTTCCGCTTCTCGCGGCCGCGGCCCGTGGAGCGGAGGTGGGCCTCCGCCTGGACGGTGGTCAGACGCTCGTCCACGAGGTGGATGTCGAGCCCCAGGAACTCCGTCAGGGCCTCGGCGTAGCGGCGCACCTCCGGGGCGTGCGTGCCCGGGGTCCCGTCCATGTTGAGGGGGTACCCCATGACGACGAGGTCCACCCCCTCGCGCTTCACGACCGCGGCGATCCGGTCGAACTCCTCGGCGCGGGTGGTGGGTCTCTCGATCACCCCGGCCGGCCGGGCCGTGAGCCGGAGCCCGTCGGAGAGGGCGAGCCCGTGCCGCTTCGTCCCGTAGTCGATGCAGAGGATGCGGCCCATGGCGGCCTCAGAGGAGCCGGCGCCCGCGCGGGGAGGCCGCGAGGCGCCGCACGATCACCCGCACCTCCTCGCACCGGTCGAGGGGGCAGACGAGCGTGACGCCGGGTGCGGTCACGACCGCGAGGCCCTCCACGCCGAGGACGGCGGTGAGGTGGCCCGAGGGGGCGGCGGCCAGCACGCCCCGGGCGTCGAGGGCGGCGAGGTCCCCGAGGGCGGCGTTCCCCGCGCGGTCGCGGGGGAGGTGGCGGGCCAGCGCGGCGAAGGAGCCGAGGTCGTCCCAGCGGAAGGCGGCCTCGACCGTCTCGACGCGGGAGGACTTCTCGAGGACCCCGTAGTCCACCGAGATGGAGGGGCAGCGCCTGTAGGCCCTCCGGAGCGCGGGGCCGCCCCGGAGCGCGGCCCCGGACGCCACCAGGGCGCGGTGGAGGGCCGGGAGGTGGCGCTCGACCTCGGCGAGGAACCCCCGGGCGGTCCACGCGAAGATGCCGGCGTTCCAGAGGTGGCGGCGGCCCCGGAACCAGCGGCGCGCCGTGGCGAGGTCCGGCTTCTCCTTGAACCGGGCCACGCGCCGGACCGCGAACCCTCGGAGCCGGGCGGTCCTGCGCCCCCGGAGGAGATACCCGTAGCCCGTGGCGGGCCGGTCCGGGCGCACGCCCACGAGGACGAGCGTCCCCGCGGAGGCGGCGCGGGCGGCCGCGGCCCGGAGCGTGCGCCGGAACCCGGCGCCGTCGGGGATGGCATGGTCCGCGGAGAGGACGACGAGCGTCGCCGCGGGGTCCCGCCGGGCGATCCGGGCCGCGGCCAGCGCGATGGCGGCGGCGGTGTTGCGCGCGAGCGGCTCGGCCAGGACCGCCCCGCGCGGGAGCCGGGGGAGGAGGCGGCGGACCAGGGGGGCCTGGGCCCCCGAGGTCACGACCACCGTGCGGGCCGCAGGGACGAGGCCCCTGAGGCGCGCCACGGTCTCCTCCAGCAGCGTCCGCCGCCCGAGGAGGGCCAGCAGGTGCTTCGGCCGGGCCTCCCGGGAGATCGGCCAGAACCGCGTCCCCGATCCCCCGGCCAGCACCACCGCGTGGAGCGCCATGCGCCGATTGAACCCCGGTCCGCGCCGGGGACTGTCCCCTTTTCGGGGACTGTCCCCTTTTCCGGGGGCGGCCCCCGCGTCATGGGGAAGAGGAGGGGACTGTCCCCGGTTCGGGGGCTGTCCCTCCCGGGGGGGTGGGGGCCGCTAGAAGTCGATCGGCGGCCGGAGGGGGACCTCCGTCGTGGGGTCGGGCGCCCTGAGGACGGGGGCGGACTCGCCCCGGAGGTCGGGGAACAGGGCGGGGTAGGGGCGTCCGGGGTTCGCGAGCGTGCCTTCCACGCGGAAGAGGGTGAAGCGCCTGAAGATGGGGTTCCAGGCGAATTCCTTGATCCAGTCGAGCGGCCCGGGCAACTTGAGGGTCGGGTCGATCCAGAGGTCGAGGCGGCCGTCGAGACCGATCGTGCTCGCCTTGCCGGTCTCGAGCGTGTAGAAGGGCGAGTCGAGGAAGAGGTCGCGGGGGCCTAGACGGAGCTGGTCCCCGGCGATCTCGAACTTGAGCGTCCCCTCGCTGAAAGTACCGCTCCCGCCGAACGCCCGGATGAAGGCGCTGAAGAGCGGGACATCGACAAACGCCCCGTCCTTGAGGTCGAACCTCCCCTTCCCCTCGAGGCCGAGCGCCGTGCCGGGCCCGTTGCGGAACCAGACGTTCCCGTTGACGGTCCCCTCGACCCGGCTCTCGGGGTCGGCGGGGGAGATGAGGGCCCGCGCGCCCGCGCCCTGGAGGTCGAGCTTCCCCTTCCACGCGACCCCGGGCTCGCCCGCGGCGAAGCTCCCCGTGAGCGCGCCCCCGGCGAAGGTACCCCGCAGGTCCTCGAGCCGGAACGCGCCGTCCGCGAGGGAGAGCCGGCAGGAGCCCCCGCGCAGCCGGCGGTCCTGGAGGAAGAGATCGAGGTCGGTCACGTCCGCGGTGACCTCGCCCCCGCCCGCGCCGACGCTCCCGCCGAGGGCGAGGCGGGCGGCGATGCGGTCGAGGCGCACCCCGGGGGCGAGGACGCCGCGCGTGAGCCCCAGCGCGCCGGAGAGCCCCGCCGGCTCCCCCGGCTTCTCCCCCTGGAGGAGGGTGACGCCGTCGAGCGCGAACTCCCCCTCGAGGCCGAGCCCGGGGGAGAAGCCCGTACGGAGGGGGGAGAGCGTCACGGTCCCGCCGAGGACGACCCGCCGCCAGCCCTGGTCGATCGCGATCCTGAGGTCGGGCGCGTGGAAGAAGCGGTTCGGGACGAGGCGCTCCAGCGCGGCCACGGTCTCCTCGGGCAGCAGCCCCGCGAGGTCGCGGGGGAAGCGCAGCTGGCGCACCGCGACCCCGAGTTCCGCGGTCTCGGAGCGGACGTCGAGGCGCGCCTTCTCCACCCGGAACTCCCGCCCCGCCATGGAGCCCTCGAGCCCCTCGATGACGACCTCGTCGCCGACGAGGGTCGCCCGGCCCCCGCCGAGGTCCAGGTTGCGGAGCCCCAGGGGCGCGATGCCGCCCCGGATCCCCTCGAAGGTGGCCGCGATCCGCGGCGCGGCGGCGGGGCCCTCGAGGTGCACCGCGGTGTCCGCGCGCAGGCCCTCGGCCGGCCGGACGAACTCGAAGAACCCCGCCAGGCGATCCGCCGCGGGCCCGAGGCGCGGGCGGAGGCTCTCGTCGAGCGCGAGGCCGTCCATCTCGAGCCGGAGGTCCAGCGCCGCCGATGCGCCCGGGGAGTCCACGCGGCCCTCGATCCGGACCTCGTCCCCCTCGGGGCCCCGCCCGCGCACCCCGCGGATGACGACCGCGTCGGGGAGGACCTCCACGGTCCCCCGCAGGTCCTCGAGCGGGAACGCGAAGCCGTCCCAGCCCCGCGCCTTCGCGCCGCGGAGGTCCACGCGGTAGGACTCGATGGGGGAGGCCTCGCTCCCGGACAGCTCGGCGGCGATGTCCGCCCGGCCCGAGGGGCGCAGGCGGTCCCACACCGAGACCGCCGCCGCGCCCTGGGGGGCCTTCCGGACCGCCTCCTCGAGGGGGCCGTCGAGGGGCACGTCCTCGACGCGGATCGAGAGCGCGATCCGGCGGTCCTCGTCGCCCCAGACGGTCCCGTCCACGGCGAAGGAGGCGGGACCGCGGCGCCCCCGGATCCCCCGGAGCGTGGTGCGGGGGACGAGCCGTCCCTCGGTGCGGTCCTTCGCGTCCTCCACGGTCCCTCGGACCTCCTCGATCCGGAGCGGGAAGCCCTCGTAGGAGAAGGAGGCGCGGCCGTCGAGCTCGATCGTCACCGACTCGTGGGCCTTGCGGTCGAGGACCTCGTCCTGGAACACGAGTACGTGGATGCGTCCGGCCACCCCCTCGGGCGCCCAGCGGTCGAAGACCTCCCCGGCCCGATCCCCGAAGGCCCGGCGGACGTCGGCGTCGAGCGGGACGTCCTCGGCGTCCACGTGCACCTCGGCGCGGGTCCGGCCGGGGCCGAACTCGTGGACCTTCCCCGAGACCCGGACGGCCACCGGGCCGTGGGTCCCCCGGATCCCGTCCAGGACGACGATGGCGCTCCCGTCCGCCTGGAGGTCCAGGCCGAGGCGCCCGGTGAGGCCCACCACGGGCCAGTCGAACCCGCGGCGGCGGCCCCCCGCGTCCGCGTAGCCGCGGAAGGAAGCCTCGCCGCCGCGGAGCATGGAGGCCACGTGGAGGCGGACGGGCGCCCCCTCCCCGCGCTCCTTCCGGAGCCACGAGAACTCCCTGTCCACGTCCATGCGCCCGCCCATCGTGTAGGCGTCGAAGACCCGCTGCGCGGCGGGGGGGAGGGCGTCCCGGAGCTCCCCGTCCAGCGCAAGCCCCTCGACCCCGAAGCGCAGCTCCACCTCCGCCGTGGCGTCCAGCGGGGAGACGGAGCCGCTCGCCCGGAGGACGGCGTCGCCCCGGCGGGCCTCCAGCTCGGGGACCGACAACCTGCCGCGCTCCAGGAGCACCTCCCCCCGGACGCCCGTGAACTCGAGCGGGAACCCGGCCTTCCCCTTGAAGCCCTTGAACAGGACCGAGAGGCCGGCGGGGCGCGCCACGCCCGTGACGGAGAACGGGGCGTCGGGGCCCTTGCGCGCGAGGCGGAGCGCGAACCCGGGCCGCTTCGGGTCCGCCGGGTCGCCCACCGTCCCCTTGATGACGAAGGCGTCGAGGAACCCGCGGCCCGGGCCCCCGAGGCGCGCGTGGAGGGCGTCCTCGAACCGGAAGGACTGGACGTCCACCTGGAGGTCGAAGCCCCCGGTCCCGGGGGTCACGTCCCCCGTGGCCCGGACGGGCCCGAGGAGCCTCTCGCGGAAGGTCCCCCGGAAGGAGGCCCGCTGGCCGGGCCGGGACTCCTCGACGGCGATCTCCTCGATCCCCAGTTCGAGGGCTGCCCCCGGCTGGAGGACCTCCGGGTCGGAGAAGCGCACCGTCCCCCCGTGGACGCGGATCCGCGGGAGGCCCGCGTCCGCCCCCTCCCCGGGGAGCATCGCCTCGAGCAGCGGGAACCCCTCGCCGGCCCCCCGCTCCAGGGAGACGACGGGGTCCTCCACCTCGATCTCGGTGATCTTCCCGCGCTCGAGGAACTGGAGGAGGCGCGTGTCCACGCGCAGCCGCTTCGCCCGGAACAGCTCCCGGCCGCTGGCGACGTGCCGGAGGACCACCCCCTCCGCCTCGACCGACCACCCCTCGCCCAGGCGGGCCCCGGCCACCTCGACCGAGTGCCCCTCGCGCACCATCCCCTGGAGCGCGTCGCGGAGCAGCAGACGGATCCGCTCCGGCCGGAGGAAGAGCCAGCCGGCGAACGCGACGCCGGCGAGGAGGACGCCGACGCAGAGGAGGACCGCGGTGCGGCGGCGGACCCTCATCCCGCGGGTCCGGCCGTGGACCCCCGGTGGACGCGCACCACGCGCTTGCCGAGGCGGCAGGTGACCTCGTAGGGGATCGTGCGCAAGAGGCGCGCCAGGTCCTCCACGCGGATCTCCTCGCTCCCGTCCCGGCCCACGAGGGTGACCTCGTCCCCGGTCTCCACGCCGGGCACGTCCGTGACGTCGAGGGTGGTGTAGTCCATGCTCACCGCGCCGACCACCGGTGCGCTCCTGCCGCGCACCAGCGCCCGCGCCCGGTTGCCGAGGCCCCAAGCGTAGCCGTCGTTGTACCCGATGGGGAGCGTGGCGATGCGCGAAGGGCGCCGGGTCTCGTGGGTGCGGTGGTAGCCCACGGGGGAGCCCGCCGGGAAGTCCTTGAGGAAGATCACCTGCGTGCGGAGGGCGAGGCAGGGGGCGAGCGCGACCCCGGAGCCCTCGAGGTTCCCCGGGTCGATCCCCCAGATCCCGCCGCCGAGGCGCACCATCGAGAAGTGGTCGCGGAGGTTCCCGAGCGTGGCCGCGGTGCTGCTCGCATGGACGAGCGGGGGGAGGAGCCCCGCGGCCCGCAGTTCCTCGAGGACCGCGCGGAAGGCCCCGAACTGGGAAGCGGTCTGGAAGGGCACGGGGGAGGCCGCGCTGGCGTAGTGGGTGGCGACCCCCTCGAGGGCGAGGTGGGGGGAGGCGGCCACGGCCCGGGCCACGGCCAGGGCCGTGGAGGGTGCGACCCCGAGCCGGCCCATCCCCGTGTCCACCTTGAGGTGCACCGGGAGGCGGCGCCCCTGGGCCGCGGCGGCCTCGCCGAGGAGCTGCGCCCGCTCCACCGAGTGCACGCAGGCCGCGATCCCGTAGGCGACCACCTTCTCCACCTCCCCCGGGACGACGGCGCCGAGGACGAGGATCGGGGTCACCACGCCGGCCTCGCGGAGTTCGATGGCCTCGGCGGAGTCGCCCACGCCGACCATGTCGATCCCCTCGGCCACCAGGCGGTGCGCGGCGGCCACGGCCCCGTGGCCGTAGGCGTCGGCCTTGAGGACCGCCATCACCTTCGTTCCCGGGCGCAGGCGCTCGCGGAGGACGCGGAGGTTGGACGCGGCGGCGTCGAGGTCCACCTCGGCCCAGACGCGGGCCCCGGGAGGGACGGCCGGGCGGGGGGAGGAGGTCACGCCCGGCCCGTGTTGCGGGGGACGGCCGGCGGCGCCTGGAGGTAGAGCGGGACGACGGAGGCCGGGTCGGGGGCGCCCCCGCCGAGGAAATCGCGCAGCCCGAGGAGCCCGAGCAGCGAGGGGAGGGCGTGGCCGGACTCCTCCGGCCCGGCCCGCACGCCCGGGGCCCGCGCGCCCACCGCCAGGACGGCGGCGGCGTCCCCGAGGACGAGCGTCCCCGGCGGGAGCGCCGCGGCGGCCTCGACCAGGGGCATGCTCGCGGGGGCCAGCAGCGGCGGGCGCCTCCCGCCGGGCCCGCGGGGACCGTAGAGGGCGAAGTAGACC
>CAZKTF010000159.1:0-8315 GCA_964555565.1 uncultured Planctomycetota bacterium
CCGGAACCAGAGTGACCTCAGCCTCGCCTACGGGGGGTCATTGCGGAACCGCTGGGCCCCCGGCGCGCCCCGTCCGGAAAGAGGCTACAGGCCGAGAAGCGGCTGGACCTCCGCGATCCCCTGGCGGACGGCGTCCGACGACTTCCTGAGGACGGCCTTCTCGGCGTCGGTCAGGCGGAGCTCCACGATCCGCCGCATCCCGCCCTTCCCGAGCACGACGGGCACCCCCAGGCAGACGTCCCGCTCGCCGTACTCCCCCTCGAGCGCGACGCAGGCGGGGACGAGGTGGCCGCGGTCGGACAGGACCGCCTCGGCCATCTGGGCGACCGAGGTGCCCGGGGCGTAGTACGCCGAGCCGGTCTTGAGGAGGTTCACGATCTCCGCGCCGCCCTTGCGCGTGCGGTCCGACAGGCGCTCGATGGCCGCCGCGTCCAGGAGCTCCGTGATCGGGATCCCGTTCACCGTGGAGTAGCGCGGGAGCGGGACCATCGTGTCGCCGTGCCCGCCCAGGACCATGGCGGCGACGTCGAGGACCGACACCCCCAGTTCCATGGCGATGAAGGTGCGGAAGCGCGCGCTGTCCAGCACGCCCGCCATCCCGAGGACCCGCTGCCGCGGGAACCCGGTGACGGTCTTCGCCACCCAGGTCATCACGTCGAGCGGGTTCGTGACCATCAGGACGACGGCGTCCGGCGCCCCCGCCTTCACGGCCTTCATGGCCCCGGACACGATGTCGCAGTTCTTCTTGAGGAGGTCCATCCGGTCCATGCCGGGCTTGCGCGCGAGGCCTGCGGTCATGACGACGACGTCGGCGCCCTTCACCGCCGCGGCGATGTCGTTGCTCCCCGTGACCGCGCTGTCGAAGTCCTGCAGCGGGCCGGCCTGCCGGATGTCCAGCGCCTTGCCCTGGGGCATCCCCTCGACGACGTCGGCGAGGACGATGCTGGAAGCGGCGTTGCGCTGGGCCAGGACGTGCGCGCAGGTCGCGCCGACGTTCCCCGCCCCGATGACGGTCACCTTCGCCATGGTCGTCCTCCCGGTCCCGGCGTCCGGCCGGCGACCCCGCGAGTTTAGCCGGGGCTAGGAGCCCTTCTTCGACTCTTCCGGCGGCGGCGGGGGATCCCCGTCAAGGGCCGGGGGGGTCTCCCGCGGCGGCGGGGGCTTCTCCGCCGGGGGCTCTCCCCCGGCCGGCGCCGGGTCCGTTTCCCCGGGCTTGTCCCCGGGCCTCTCCCCGGGCGGGGGCGGGCCCTCGCGCCGCGTCTTCTGGCGCATGTGCTGCCGGCGTTCCTCCTCGGAGGCCTTCTGCCGCGCCTCGGCCTTCTCAAAACGCTGCAGGGCCTCCTTCGCCTCGTCGTCCCGCCCGAGCCCCTTGAGGCAGAGCATCATCTGGTAGTGGGCGCGGATCTGCTTCGGGTCCAGGTTGAGGGACAGCCGCAGGTGCTCGATGGCGGCCTCCCACTGCGCGCGCTTGACGAAGTAGGTCCCGCGCCAGTACTCGAACTCCCCCGTGGTGGGGAACCGCTTCTCGTGCTCGCGGAAGGCGGCGTCGGCCTCGTCGAGGCGGTCCTTCTGGAGGAGGACCATGGCCTTCAGCATCCACCCCTGCGGGTACCCCGGGTCCACCTTCACCGCCTCCTCGAGCAGCCTGAGGGCCTCCGCGTGGCGGTCCTGCTGCGCGAGGAGCGAGCCGAGCTCCCCGTAGGCGAAGGGGGACGTGGGGAAGCGGCGGAGGCAGTCCCGGAGGACCTTCTCCGCCTCCTTCGGCTGCTGGAGGAGGCGGTGGGCGACGGCGAGGTCGTAGAGGGCCCCGGGGACGAGGGGGTTCTCCGGGCTCAGGGCCACCGTCTCGCCGATGACGCGGACGGCGTCGTCGAGCCGGAAGGCCGCCACGAGGTCGCGCCCCCAGCCGAGCTGCGCCTTGAAGAGGCGGTCCCGGGCCTCGGCCGTGCGGAAGCCCCCCTTCACCGCCTCGCGGAACTCGAGCGCGGCTCCCTCGTAGTCGGCCAGGCGGTGGAGGATCGTCCCGCGCAGGAAGTGGAACTGCGCCGAGGTCGGGGCGAACTGCGCGAGGCGGTCCAGGAGCAGCGCCGCGTCCCCCCGCAGGCCGGCATCGGACGCGAGCAGGCCCGCCTCGGCCACCGGCGTCGGGTCGTCCGGCCTGAGGTCCGCCGCGGCGCGGAACGCGGAGAAGGCCTCGCGCAGCGCGGCCGGGTCGTTCCTCCGGAGCGCCCGCTCGGCGGCCGCCTCCGCCTGCCGCATCTGGAGCTGGAAGGCCGCGTCCTCCCTCTCGGAGCCCGCCGTGGCGGCCGGTGCCGGTCCGGGAGGCGACCCCTCCTCCGCCCGGGCCGCGGGCGCGGGGAGCAGGGACCCCGCGGCGAGGAACGCGACGAGGGGCGCGAGCGGGCGGAGGCGGCCGGAGCGGCGCAAGGGGACTACAGGATACACCCCGGGCGGAGCATTGGGGTCAGACCCCAGTCGTTTGCGAACGCTGGGGTCAGACCTCAGGCGCCCAGGTGGGTGAACTGGTACATGGGGTCAGACCCCGCGCGTTTGCAAGGGGGATAAGCGTTGCAAACGCGCGAGGTCTGACCCCTAGTCTTGCAGGATCGGCGCGTACCGGTAGTAGGTCTCGAGCGTGAGCACGCCCATGGCGGTGGCGTAGATCCGCCCGTAGACCCGGTCGGTGTTCCACCCGTCGAAGGAGCCGCGGTCGCATCCCGTGCGGTTCTGGAACACGGGGAGGATCCGACCGATCCGGCGGTTCCAGTCGCGGAAGAACCGCCCGCCCATCTGGTGGAGCGCGAGCGTGCAGTAGTAATAGGAGTACATGACCCACTGCCCCTTCGGCGTGAACCGGCCCGCGCGGGACCAGTCCTCCTTGCCCGGCTCCCCGAAGACGTCGAAGTCCGGGAGGTAGTTCTTCACGATGTAGTTCGCGCTCCCGATGCAGAACGGGTGGGAGCGGCGCCACCCGAGGAAGATCCGCGACATGAGCCCGAGCGGCGTCGTCGCGCGGCTCGCCGCGCCCGAGGGGTCCTGGTAGCCGGTCTGGAACAGGTACTTCGCGTCCTTCCCGACCTCGTACCCGTACTCCGAGTCGATGTCGATCCACTCCTCGCGCGGCCCGTTCTGCGGGACCCGCTCCGAGAGCTGGTCGAAGGCCAGGTAGGCCCCCTCGAAGACGATGGGAGGGACGGGGAGCCCCGCCTTGTCGGCGCTCTTCAGCGAGAACAGGACCCAGGCCGAGACCGAGGAGTCCACCTCGGGGGTGTCCCGTGTGAGCGAGTAGCGCCATCCCCCCCGGTCGTTCATGAGCGTGAGCTCCCGCCCGAGGATCCGCTCCGCCGCGCGGCGGTAGGCCGGGTCCCCGGTGACGGCGAAGCCCTCGCAGAGCGCCTGGAGGGCGACGGGCCGGGCGTAGGCGCGGTTGAAGAGGAGGTCGGCCTCCGCGAAGTCCCCCCCGACCCCCACGGCGGAGACGAGGTAGTCGAGGCCGCGCCGTATGGCGTGGCGGTACTTCCCCGCCCCCGGGGCGTACCCCGCGCCCGTGAAGGAGAGGCAGGAGAGCCCCGTCGTGCCGCCGCGGGCGATCTGCGTGCGGGCCCCTGCCTTCGGGTCGCAGGGCTCCTTCGCGTCGCAGCGATCCTTGAAGGAGACGCAGTCCCAGGCCCCGTCCAGCCCCTGGTGGCGGGCCAGCCACTGCAGGCCCCGCTGGACCGCCGCCTCGGTCTCCTTCGTCTGCCGGAACCCGCGGTTCTCCTTGTCGAACTCCTCGCGCCACCGCTCCCGCTCCAGGTGCTGCTGCTTCGCCGTGAAGAACTTCGGGTTCTTCTCCCACCAGCGCTCCCAGACGGAGGCGGAGGTCCCGAAGAAGTGGCCGGTCATCTTCTCGAGCGCCATCTCCACCTGGAACTGCTCCCGGCTGCCGGCCTTCATCCGCCGGAGGAGGTCCAGCGCCAGGTCGAAGCCCTCCTTCGACTTCCAGGAGCCGAGCGCGATGCACCCGCGCTGCACGGTCTCGAAGGCGTCCGCCTCCTTCAGGCGCCGCGCGAAGTCGGCGATGGCCTCCGCGTCCGCCACCTTCCAGAAGGAGAGGGCGAGCGCCCGCCGGAGGAGCTCGCGCTTCTGCGAGAAGATGTTCGCCGCGAGGACCTTCGCGCTCTCCTTGACCCGAAGCTCCCCGAGGAGGAGGACCATGTAGAGGAGCTTGTCGTCCCCCTGGACACCGCCGATGCGGCGCAGGACCTGCGGGCCCGTGGAGGCCACGGCGGCCGCCCGGAGCCCCAGGTAGCACTGGCCGCGCACCTCGGGGTCCCGGTCGCCGGCGAGGGTGTCGAGGAGGACGTCGGCCCCCTCCTCCCGCAGCGACGGGCGATCCCTCTCCTTCGCGTCCGTCGGCGAGTTGGCCGGTCCGTTCGCCGCCGCGGGGGCCGCCGGGAGCCCCGGGAGGAGCCGCCCGAGCGCGACCGCCGCCGCGACGCGCACCTCCGTCGAGGGCGAGGCCGTGGCCGCCCGCAGCATCGCCAGGAGCTGCGGGACGTTGGCCTCCCGGGCGCAGGCCTCGATCGCCTTGGCCCTCGGTCCCGCGTCCTTCCCCCCGCTCGAGCGGCCCATCACCTGGGCGAAGACCTCCGGGTCCTCGATCCGCCCGAGCGCCTCGGCGCAGAACCAGGGGACGGACCCGTCTCCCGTGGAGAGGCCCGAGAGCAGCGCCGGGACCGCCCTGCGGTCCCCGATCCGCCCGAGGGCGAGGGCGGCCGCGCACCGCACCTCGGGGTCCCGGTCCGCGAGGAGGGCGATCGCCGGGGCGACCGCGGCGGGGACGCGGCGCAGCCCGAGCGCCTCGACGGCGCGCACCCGCGCCTCCTTCGACGGGGCCGCCACGAGGGACCCGCAGAGGATGTCGTCCGCCCCGGCCTCGCCGGCGAGGGTGGCCAGGTTCGCCATGGTCGCGGTTCCGCCCCCGTCCCCGGCGACGGACTTCTTCATCGACGCAAGGAGCCGGTCGCGGTCGAGGGCCGCCAGGAACTCCCCGGCGGTCGCCACGAAGGCCTCGTGCCGCGACGAGAGGGCGCGGGCGAGGACCCGGTCGTAGGCGTCCGCCCGGAGGGGTTCGAGGGCGCCGTCGAGTCCCCGCATCCGGGCGATGGCCGCGAGCGCGTCGTAGCGGGACTCGTCGTCGCCGGCGGCGTCGTCCAGCGCCTGGAGCCGCTCCGCGAGGTCCCTGGGGAAGAACCGGTCGTCCCGGGCGGGCGGGACCGGAGGGGCGGGCGGGGCCCCGGCCCCCCCCTCGGCGCGCACGCCCGGGGGAGCGGCCGCGGGGAGGAACGCGAGGAGGACCGCGAGGGCTCCCCTGCGGCGGCGGTGCATGCCCCCATGGTAGCGGGGAGCCGCGGGATCGTCCGCAGCGCTTCCGCGGAGGCGTCATGGCGCCCTTCGAGCATTCAGTCCTGCAGGATCGGCGCGTACCTGTAGTAGGTCTCCAGCGCGAGCACCCCCATGGCGGTCCCGTAGAGGCTCCCGAAGAACCCGTCGAAGTTCTTCGGCACCCAGGACCCCCGCGCGCAGCCCGAGGTGACCTGCGTCCCGGGGAGGATCACCCGGAGCCGGTCGTTCCAGGTGCGGAAGAAGCGCCCCCCCATCTGGTGCATGGCCAGGGTCCCGTAGTAGAGGAAGTACATCGGGTACTCCTGCCCGATGTTCAGCTTCCCGAGGTCCCCCTCCTTCGGGATCTCCGGGAGCTGCACGCGCAGGAGGTAGTTGGCGCTCCCGATGCAGAAGGGGTGGGAACGGCGGTACCCGAGGAGGATCCGGGACATGAGGCCGAGCGCCGTCGTGGCCTTGTTCGGGGCCTGGGCCTGGTCCTGGTACCCGGTGTGGTACTCGTACTTCGCGTCGCGCCCCACCTCGAAGCCGTAGGCGGGATCGACATCGACCCAGTCCTCGCGCTCCTTCACGACGCGCTGGCCGTAGCGGTCGAAGAGCATCCGGCAGCCCTCGAAGACGACCTCCCGGACGGGCACGCCGGACTTCTCCGCGGCCTTCATCGCGAAGAGCATCCAGGCCCCGACCGAGGAGTCGGAGGTCTCCACATCGACCCGGTAGCGCCATCCCCCGATGCGGTTCTGGATCTGGGTCAGGAAGTCCACCCCCTTCTGCACGAAGGGGCGGAAGCGCTCGTCCCCGGTGAGGGCCAGGGCCTCGGCGTAGGCCTGGAGGCAGAGGGGACGGTTGTAGCCGCCGATGAGGTCGTTGGTCTGGTAGTCCCCGTGGACCTGCTGGCGGGCCATGAGGTACTCCAGCCCCCGCCGCATCGAGCACTTGTACTTCCCCTGCCCGGGCACGTAGCCGGCCCCGGCGAAGGCGAGGACGGAGAGGGCGGTCCGGCTCACCGGGTCCTCCTGGACGCGCGCCCCGTAGGAGGTCGCGCACGGGGGGGACTGGTCGCAGCAGTCCTTGAAGTGGTTTGCGTCCCAGGCGCCGTCGGCCGCCTGGTGGCGGGCCAGGTACTCGAGCCCCATCTGGACCGACTTCTCGGTCTCCTTCGTCTGGCGGAACCCCCGGTTCTCCCGGTCGAATTCCTCCCGCCACTTCTCCCGCTCGATGTGCTGCTGGCGGGCCGTGAAGAACCGCGGGTTCTTCTCGAACCACTTCTCCCAGCTCCCGGCGTTGGCCCCGAAAAAGTGCCCGGTCATCTTCTCGAGCGCCAGCTCCACCTGGAACTGGTCCCGGGGCGCCGCCCGCTTGAGGAGGTCCACCGCGAGGGCGAACCCCTCCGGGGTGCGCCGGGACCCCAGCGCGTCGCAGCCGCGGGCGAAGCCCTCCCCCCCGTCGGCGGCGAGGGCCTTCAGCCGGCGCTCGAACTCCTCGACGGCTGCCCCGTCGCCGATGCGCCAGAACTCGATGGCGCAGCGCTTCCGCATCAGGTCCTCCTTCACGCCGAAGATCCCGCGCAGGAGCGTGGTGGCCGCCGCCGCCACCTTCCAGTCCCCGCAGAGGTGGAGCCCTCGCTCCACGGTGGCCTCCTTCGGGCTCTGGAGGAGATGGCGGGCGTCCTCGCCGAGCCAGGGGCCCCCCACGCGGGAGACCGCGTGGAAGCACGCCGCCTGGACGTTGCGGTCCTGGTCGGAGACCATCCGCTCGAAGAGGGCCCTCGACGCATCGAGGCGGAGCGCGGCGCGGGCCGGGTCCCCCGCCGGGCGGCCCTCCGGCGACCCCTCGGGGGGCGGGGGCGGGGCGTCCTGGAGGAGCCGGCCGAGCGCGATGGCCGCGGCCTCGCGGAACTCCGACTTGCCGCTGTTCGCGAGCATGGCGACGAGGGACTCCGCGTGGGCGGGCCGCGCGCACGCCTCCACGGCCTTCGCCTGGGCCTCCAGGGACTCGCCGCCCCCCGGGCTGGCCGCCACCACCGCCGGGAAGACCGCCGGGTCCTCGATCCAGCCCAGGGCGAGCGCCGCGAAGAACCCGTGGTCCCCGTTCGTCTCCCCGAGGCCCGCGAGGAGCGCCGGCAAGGCCTTGGGGTCCCCGATCTTCCCGAGCGCCACGGCGCACACGTTCTTCAGCTCGGTGTCCTTCCCGGCGGCGCCGTGGTGCGCGACGAGCGCGGCGACGGCGGGCTGCGCGTCCTTGCGCGGGACGCCGCGCCGCGCGTCGCAGACGACGCCCAGCGCCTCGCAGACCCGCGTGCGCACCGGGGCCGGGCACTTCGCGGCGATGCGGAGCAGCGGCGCCACGGCCTCGGCGCCTCCGGCCTCCTCCAGCAGGACCGCGGCGTTCCGCATCCGCCTGCCCTCGGACTCCTTCTCGATGCGCCGGGAGACCTCCTCCACCAGCCGCCTCCGGTCCAGGGACGCGAGGACCTCCCCCGCGAAGGAGACGACGTGCTCGAGCCGCGTCCCCAGGCCCTTCTCCAGGAGGGGGGCGAAGGCCTGCTCGCGCAGGGCCTCGGGGCCGCCCTGCTTGCCCCGCAGGCGCGCGAGGGCCTGGAGGCCCCCGGCGAAGGAGTCCTCCGGGTCGGGGGAGTCGAGGCCGGCCAGCGCGTCGGCGAGGTCCTTCGGGAAGAACCGGTCGTCCACCGCCGGGGGGACCGCCCCGCCCCCCTCGGCCCGGGCGGGGGGCGAGGCCGGCGCGGCGGACGCGAGGAGCAGCAGGGCCGCGAGCGAGGCCCGGGGGGAGCGCGAGCGCATGGGAACCGCCATCCTATGCCCCGGCGCCGCCGCCGCCGCCCGTTCCTGCGCCGGGGGGCCCTCCGGGCGGAGCAAAGGGGTCAGACCCCATTCGCCTGGCCTGGGCCAGGCGAATGAGGTCAGACCCTT
>CAZKTF010000160.1:0-8276 GCA_964555565.1 uncultured Planctomycetota bacterium
CCGATCGCACCCGAGCGGCCGACGCTGTCGGTGGCGGAGCGGGCCTTCCTCCACCCGGCGGGGATCCGCGGGCGGGAGTGGTTCCGGCACCTCGTCTACGCCCCCGGGCTCGCGACGGGCTACGCCGCGGACCCCCTCCCGGCGCTCGCCGAGGCGCTCCGCACCCCCGACGCCGCGGCCGCCGCCCGCGAGGCGGCCCGCCTCGCCGGCGTCCTGGACGCCGCCCGGGCCTGCGTGGAGCGGGCCATCGCGAGGCTCGAGGGAGGGGAGGGGCGATGACGCCCCGCTTCCCGTCCCGGGCGGCCCCGGCCGCCTGTGATACGATTCCCCTCCGGGACTTGCGGGTCCCCCAGGAGAACCGACGCATGCACCCCCGCCGGAACGCCTCCCTCCTCCTCGCGCTCGCCCTCGCGCTCGCGGCCCCGGCAGCCGTCGCCGCCAACCGCGGCGTCACCGCGGCGGGCGGGGATTCCTTCGCCTCGGCCATCGGTTTCGCCGGGGACGTGGACTGCTACGTGCTCGACCTCCCGCTCGGCGGGGTCCTCTCCGCCACCGTGACGCCCGCGAAGGGGTCGGGGTTCGCCCCCGCCATCGAGGTCCGGAGGCCCGACGGGACGCCCGCCGACGTGGCGGGCTTCGTCAAGGTGGCCGGGTCCGGGAAGCTCTCCCTGAAGAACGTCCCGGTGGGCCTCGAGGGGCGCTGGGCGGTCTGCGTCGCCGGCCAGGGGACCTCCACCGGCGCCTACACGGTCTCCTTCAAGACGAAGGCCCCGAAGAAGGCGGTGGACAAGGGGCTCGACGTCCCCACGGGGACGGACGTCCTCTGCGAGGCCACGGGCGACACCGGGGCCCTCCTCTCCTTCACGGTCGCGCAGAAGTCCGGACCGTCCCTGGCGGACGTGCAGGTCCTGGACCCGGAGGGGACCGTCGTCCCCGCGACCATCCTCCACAAGGGGTCGAAGTGGAGCGCGAAGGGCGTGCCCCTGGCCTCGGGGTTCGGGAACTACGCGGTGCGTCTCACGGGCGGGGTCGGCCCCGGCTCGGTGGACTGCACCGTCGGGGTGAAGTTCCTGAAGCACACGGCCCTCAAGGTCGCGCTCGGCCCGGAGCCGCGGGTCACGGACGTGCAGCCCCGGGGCGGCATCGCCGGCGTCCCCGTGACCGTGACCGGGACGGAGTTCCAGTCCGGGGCGCGGGTCTTCTTCGGCGACGGGGAGGCGAGCCCCGTCGCGGTCGCCCCCGCCGGCGACTCGCTCACCTGCGACGCGGCGTCGGGGACCCAGTCGGACGACGGGCTGACGATCGCGCTGGACGTCCAGAACCCCGACGGCCAGGTCGGCAGCTTCGCCGCCGCCTTCGCCTACCTCGGGGTCCCGGGCCCCGATTCCGTCTCCCCCGGGGTGAGCCCGCTCGCGGGCGGCGTGACGATCACGATCACCGGGAGCCGCTTCCGGGACGGCGCCACGGTCAGCGTGGGCGGGACGCCGCCCACCGGCGTCACCGTCCAGGACGGCGAGCACATCACCTGCGTGACCCCGGCCCACGCCGAGGGGCCCGTGGACATCGTGGTCTTCGACGAGTTCGCGCGGCCGGGCGCGGCCCTCTCCGGGCACGCCTACGCCGGTCCGCCCACGCTGACCGCCGCGGACCCCGCGGCCGCCCCCTCCCACGGGGGCGACACCGTCACCCTGACCGGGACCTCGTTCCGGACCGGGGCGCGCCTCTTCGTGGACGGGAACGAGGTCACGCCCATCGCGATCGCATCGACGACCTCGATGTCCTTCACCATGCCCGCCGGCGCCAAGGGCCCGGCCACGGTGCGCGTGGAGGACGAGTTCGTGCAGTCGAGCCCGACCTACGGGGCCCTCCTCGCGCGCGCGGCCTCCTTCGTGTCGAGGACCGGCACGGCCATCCCCTCCGCCCCCTCGGGGACCGAGTTCTTCGGGCGGGCGGTCGGCCTCGGGGACCTCGACAAGGACCTGGACCGGGACATCGTGGTGCTCCCCTCGTACCCCCTCGCCGACGGGGGCGGGTCCCCGGTCGTCGTGCCGTGGATGCTCCGGAACGACGGCTCCTGGACCTTCACGGACGTGACCGCGACCAAGCACGCGACCTTCAAGGAGAACGGGGACCAGGGGCAGGGCGACGCGCTCCTGGTCGGGGACCTGGACGCGGACGGCGACGCCGACGTACTCGTGGGAAGGGTGTCGCCCCTGTACTCCTCCACCTACGCGTCCTACACGACGACCTATTCCAACCCCGGCGGCACGGTCTACACCTACCCCACCTACGACTACCCCACCTACCTGGCCACCCGGGTCCTGCGCAACGACGGCACCGGGGCCCTCACCGACGTCTCCTCCTCCGCGCTCCCGGTCCCCACCTCGACGCCGCTGTTCGGCTCGGGCGAACGGTGGCAGGCGGCGGCCTTCGCGATGGGGGACCTGGACGGGGACTCGAAGAAGGACCTCGTCCTCCTGGCAGCGCCCCCGGGCGTGCAGGACGGGACCGTCGCGTACTACATCTACACCTCCGGGGGAACGAGCTACGTCTACTTCTACGAGCAGGGGACCTACATCGCCTCGACGCGCGTGATGATCAACAACGGGTCCGGGGTCTTCACCCGGAAGGCCAACGCGATCCCGGCCGTGGTGACCTCCGGGTACTACGTCCTCGAGACCTGGGACGGGACCGGCGTGGCCCTGGGGGACGTGGACGGCGACGCCCAGGGCACCGTGGACATCGTGATCGCGAGGCCCTACCCCTACCTCTTCTACCAGTACGACCCGAACACCATGACGGGGAGCTTCACGTACCTGAACGCCTCCCGCGTCCTCCTCAACGACGGGACCGCGCGGTTCACCGCCTCGGCGAACGCGATCCCCGCCGGGTACCCCTCGGCGGCGCCCGGCGCGGGCGACGCCTGGGAGGGGGAGACCTGCGCGCTCGGGGACCTGGACAAGGACGGGGACCTGGACCTCGTGCTCGGGCGGCGCTACCCGGGCTACTGGTACGACGCCGCCGCGGCGCAGGTGAAGCTCCGGCCCGCCATCCGGATCCTCTCCAACGACGGGACCGGGAGGTTCGCCGAGGCGAACGCGACGTTCCTCGCCTCCTCGTCCACCACGGACGGGGGACCGGAGATGATCCTCTCCGTCGTGGGGATCGCCCTGGGGGACCTGGACGGCGACCTCAACCTCGACATGGTGACCACGGGCACCGTCTACTACGTCTACGACTACAATGCCACCGGGGCGGGGTACTTCGGGTTCCTCTCGTCGGGGTACCGGACGGCGACCCACGTCCTCCAGAACGACGGGACGGGGATGCTCCTGGACGCCACCGAGAGGTGGTTCCCCCCCGTCTCCAACGGGGACTACCGGCAGGGGGACGGGGTCGTGCTCGGGGACCTGGACGGCGACGGGGACCTGGACATGGCCATCACCTACGGCACCTACCCCGACACCCCCTACAACACCACGGGCCACAACCGCCCGCTGCGGGTCTTCGAGAACCGGTAGCGGTCAGTACCCGCCCAGGTCGCGGCGGCGCGGGTGCGCCGGCCGCCGCGGCGGCAGCCCCAGCCTCTCCCGCACGCGGTCCTGGTAGGTGTCCACCGTGTCCTCCTCGGTCCGCGGGATCTCGAGCATCTCGCCCACCTCGCGCAGCAGCTCCGGGTCCTCCTGGAAGGGCCAGTCCCGGCGGCGCACCTGCTCGGTGAAGATGGAGAGGAAGACCCTGCGGGCGATGGCGCGGATGAGGAAGTAGAGGGCCGCCGCCATCCCCCCGATGGCGGCCAGGGACACGAGGATCCAGAAGAGCAGGCTGCGGACCTGCCCCTGCGGGGCGCTGTGGACGGTCCCCGCCATCTGGAGCCCGGCCCCCACGGCGAGGAAGACGAACCCGACGATGGCCTCGATCCGGCCCGCGATGTAGTACCGGAAGGTCTTGTAGCGCTCGACCGGGACGCCGATGAGCTCCCGCATCATGTAGCGCGGGGCCTTCCAGATGACGCTCTTGGCGAGGAAGAACGCCCCGAGGATCTGGAGGCAGAGGCCGAGGATCGTGAGGAGCGAGGGGGCCAACTAGCGCCCCCCCTTCCTCTTCGCGGGCGCGCCCTTCGGCGGGGCCGGCTCCTCCGCCGGGGCGAGCGCCCGGAGCCGCGCCCGGGCGTCGCTCTCCTCGGCGCTCCCGGGTGCGGCCAGCTCCGTCGCCTCCCGGTACGCGGCCGTCGCCTCGGGGTTCCGGCCCAGCGCCTCGAGGGACCGCCCGACCAGGAGCCGGGCCCCGGCGTGTCCCGGGTCGAGCCCCGCGGCCGCGCGGGCCGCGTCGAGGCCCTCCGTCGGCCGGCCGTCCTCCACCTCGAGCAGGGCCAGCCGCCAACGCGCGAAGAACAGGTCGGGCTGGAGCCGCCCCGCGCGCTGGAGCCTCGCGCGCGCCTCGCGCCGGTCCCCGAGGGAGTGGAGGATTGCCCCCTCCACGGCGGGGAAGAGCGCGTGGGACGGCAGGGCCGCGCCGGCCTCCTCGACGTCGCGGAGCGCCCGCCGGGCCGCGCCGCCGTCGCCCGCCTGGAGCGCCCGGGCCGCACGGGAGCGGGCGCGGTCCAGGACCTCGTACCGCGCCTGGGCCGCGCGGACCGAGGCGAGGACCTCCCCGTAGCGCGCGCTGTTCACCGCCAGGTCCGCCGCCGCGGCGTCCCCGCGGAGCGCCGGGTAGCGGGCATCGACCTCGGACCGGATGTGGGCGACGCGGTCCTCGTCGAGGGGGTGCGTCGAGAGCCAGGAGTCGAGGGGGCCCCCGGCCCCGCCGGCCTCCCGCTTCATCCGCGCGAACTCCTCGAACACGCGCGCCCCCCGGCGCGGGTCGTAGCCGGCCCGGTAGGCGTACTCGACCCCCCGGGAGTCGGCCTCGAGCTCCTGGTCGCGGCTGAACCGGAGGAGGAGGAGCCCGCCGCCCACGGACGCGAGCCCGCTCGCGACCTCGCGGTCCCGCTCGTCCTGCACGGCCCCGGCGAGGAGCGAGCCCCCGAGGCCCACGAGGAGCCGGTCGTTCATGGCCTTCACGGCGTGGCGGTGGTTGACGTGGCCCACCTCGTGCGCCATCACGACCGCGAACATCGCCTCCTCGTCCAGGCGGGCCAGGAGGCCGCGGGTCAGGAAGACCTCGCCCCCGGGGAGGGCGAAGGCGTTGGGGACGGAGGAGTTGAGGAGGGTGAACCGGTAGGGGAGCCGGGGACGGTGGCTCAGGGAGCCGACGCGGAGGACGATGGCCGCGAGGTAGTCGCCCGCGTCCCGGTCCGGGTAGGCCCCGTCGTACTCCGCCACGAAGGAGGCCGCGTACTTGCGGCCCTCGCGGACCTCCTCGTCGTCGCTCGGGTTGATGAGGCCGAGGCTCCTCTTCCCCGTGACCGGGTCGGTCATGCACCCCGGGGAGAGGAAGAGCGCCGCGCCGCAGCCGAGCAGCAGGAGCAGGAGGAGGAAACGGAGCCTGGGCATGCCTCCTAGTGTATCGGACGCGCCACGGGGTCAGACCCCACGCGTATGCCGGAGGCGACGGGAACCCCTGCCGGGACAACGGCTTGGGGCGGCGGCCACCTGTCGCGTTTGTAACTTCGCCTCCGGCGGGCTGCGTGCCCGGCCCCGGGCGCTGGAGTCAGGCCGGCGCGTGGCGCCGCAGCCGTTCGAGGGCGACGCGGAAGTCCTTGGGGATCGGGGCCTCGACCTCCACCCGACTCCCGCCGGCGGGGTCGTCGAAGCCCAGGCGGAGCGCGTGGAGGGCGAGTCTCCCGAGGAGCGGCCGCTCCGGGTGGCCCGCGGGGGGCTTGTAGCCGTGCTTCAGGTGCGAGAGGAACAGCCCCGGGCCGCCTCCGTAGAGGGGGTCGGCGACGACCGGCCACCCGAGGTGGGCCAGGGTGACGCGGATCTGGTGGGTGCGGCCGGTGCGGGGCCGGACCGCGAGCAGGGCGTGCTCGCGGAAGGTCTCCAGGGTCTCCCAGGCGGTGGTGGACGGCTTCCCGCCGTGGCGGACGACGCGCATCGCCGGGGAGCGCCGCGGGTCGGGTTGCAGGCGGAGCTCCACCTCGCCCGCGGGGGGCTCCGGGCGCCCCTCCACGATCGCCAGGTACTCCTTCCCGACCTGGTGGCGGCGGAAGGCCCGCGAGAGCGCCGCGGCCGAGGCCGGGTCCCGGCCGAACAGGAGGACGCCGCTCGTCTCCTTGTCGATCCGGTGGATCACGAAGGGGCGCGGGGCGCCGGGGTCGCGCCGCCGCCAGGCCTCGTGCAGCCGGGAGAGCGCGGTGGGGATGCGCTGGCCGGGCCCCGGGTCCCCCCGCTCCCGCACCGACGCGAGCCCCGCGGGCTTGAGGACCGCGGCCCACCCGGGCCCCTCGCGGAGGACCTCCACGTCGAGGCGGGGCCTCCGGGGAGCGGGGGCCGGCCCCGGCGCGAGGGCCTCCTCCAGGGAGGCGTCGCGCCCGATCTGGTAGAGCGTCTCCGCCTCCTCCCGGGTTCCGCGCGCGGGGCCGCGGGGCCGCTCGTTCCCGCCCCGCCGCCTCACTCGCCGGTGATCGCCGGGGTGGCGCGATTGAGGAAGAGGAGGGCGAAGCAGGTGTTGAGCACGTCGTGGGGCTCGTGGGTGTCGGTCCTGTTCCACGACCCCCCCGGCTCCTGCTGATCGACCAGCACCTTCGCCCCCTCCTCGTACCAGGGGTGGCCCGCGACGAGGTTCACCCGCTTGAGGTCGCCGACGCGCTCCAGGCAGTAGAGCCAGTAGTAGTGGTACCCCTGGGCCCCGTTCGTGTTGAAGTCCACGCTCCAGTGCGACTGGAGCCACGCCACGCCGTCCCACCACGCCTGCTCCGACCTCGCGGCCAGGACCGCCTCGAAGTCGGCGTTCCCGCGCGCCTGGAGGATGTTGCTGCAGATGACGACGTTGGCGAGCCCGCAGGCGGTCATGCTGGCGCTGGGGCGGGACTCCTTCGAGGCGAGGCTGCTCTCCTTCACCGGCTTCTTGATGTAGGCCCACCCGCGGGCCTCGTCCATGATGGCGATCGAGCCGCCGTACCTCTCCTCGTCGGTGGTCTTCCTCCCCGGCTGGAACCTCTCCACCTTCCCCTCGGACGCCTCGTCCTGCTGCTTCAGCGTCCAGTCCAGCATCCCCGCGTAGAAGGTGTCGGGCTGCGAGATCCCGCACCGCTCCGCCGCGAGCAGCGCCAGCATCACGAGCTGCGTGCTGCTCATGTCGTTGTTGTTGCCGTTGGGCCCTGCCTGGAACTTCCCCTGGCCGTCGTCGATGTTGTAGCGCCAGCCCGCCCCGGAGGAGCGGCGCTTGATGAGGCCCGCGACGAGATCCCGCATCCAGGCCTCGTCGTCGGCCGGGAGCTTCACGCCGGTCTTGAGCTTCTCGCCCCTCCGGAGGTGGAAGGAGATCTCCCGCTCCCGCTCCTTCTCCCGCTTGTGGGGATTCGACTTCGCCTCGAGGGCGAGGATGAGGACGGAGATCTCGTAGGAACCCCGGGGGACCCGCCCACCCTTGCCCTTCCCCTTGGCCGCGCCCGCGGTCCCGCGCAGCCACTCGAAGCCCTTCACGATGACCGGGTCGTTCGCCGGGACGCCGCACTTGAGGAGCGTGTACAGGGAGAGCGCGGTGCACCCGGCGGGGTGGCGATAGTCCTCCCCCTTCGAGTTCGGGTCGTACTTGATGCTCCCGATGACCTCCGTGCTCCAGTTGCCGCCCGCGAAGGTCTGCTTCTTCAGCCAGGCCACGCCGGAGTCGATGGCCTGGTTCACGCGGACGTGGAGCGGGGCGTTCGGGTCGTTGCCCGGCTTGTCGGCCGGGCCGGCGCCGCCGTCGCCGCCCAGCGGCTTCCCGTCGTCGTCCCCCGCGCGCGCGGCGCCGCCCGGCGCGAGCGCGAGCCCTGCCAGGAGGAGCGCGGGGAGGAGGCGGGTCATGGGAGACTCCGGAGGTCCCGACTCCTCCATGATAGCCGCCCGGGGCCCCGGGGGGACGAACCCCCGGGGCGGCGACGGGACCGGGATACCATGGCGGCGTGGACCCCTCCGCCGCGCTCCTCGAGGCCCTGGGACGCCACCTCCGCCGCCGCAGGCGCGCGGGGGCGGTCGCAGGGGCGGCGCGGGGGTTCCGGGCGGGTCTCCTCGCGGCGGCGGCCCTCGCGGCCCTCGCGTGGACCGGGTTCCTCCCGCTCCCCGCAGTCCGGGGGGCGCTGGGGACGCTGGCGCTGGCGCTCCTCGCCGGGACCGCGGTCGGGGTCGCCTTCG
>CAZKTF010000161.1:0-8229 GCA_964555565.1 uncultured Planctomycetota bacterium
GGCCCGCGCCCGCGGTCCGGCCGCCGCGCGCCGCTCCCCCCGCCCCGTCGCCCGCCCGGGGGCTCAGGCTCTTCCGCTCCCGGGACGAGGTCCTCGTCCTCGCCTGGCGACCGCGCGACGGGATGCCGGCCGGGGGGACCCCGCTCGAATTGATCGACGCCTCCGGGTCCCGCCTCCGCGCGGGGAAGACCACCTTCCTCATCGCCCACGACGTCCGCGAGGTCTGCCGGAGGGCGCGGAGGGGGTCCGGCTCGCGGAGGGGCGGCCGGAGGCCGTGACCGTCCCGATGCCGCCGCCCCCGCCGCCGCGCCTCCCCCCGGCGCGGCCTCTCCTCGCGGACCGGAGCGTCGCGCGGCCCGGGGACTTCCTCGTCGTGGCGACTCCAGTCTCCGATCGCCACGGGCAGGAGTCCCCCTCCCGCGCGGAGCTCGAGGGCGCCGTCGCCGGCCTGGAGCCTCCCCCCGTCGAGGCGGTGCAGGAGTCCTTCGACCCCGGGCACCACTGGACCCTCGCCCGCGTGCAGGTGCCGGAGGACTCCCCGCCCGGCGCGATCCTCTTCACCTTCGACGGGGAGACGCTGCGCCTCCCCGTGGTCGGGCGGTACGGGCCGGGGGGAGCGGCCGACGAGCCGCCGCCTCCGCCCCCCTCGGCCGGCCCAGGCCAGCCGGGGGGGGCTACGGCGGGCGAGGCACCCGCTCCGCCCTCCGCGCCCGGGGGGATCCTCCGGCTCGAGCCCGGCCCGGCCGGCGCCCCGCTCCGGCTGCGCCTCCCGCCGCGCTCCGCGGGGGGCGTCGCCCTCGTCGCGGCAACCGCGGGCGACCGCCTCCTCGAGCACCTCGTCCTCGGGGCCGAGGGGCCGGAGGCCACGGTCCCCCTCCCCGCCGGGGCCCGCCCCGGGGAGAGGATCGTCTTCACGGCGGTGCTCCCCGGTCCCCGGGGCCCGGAGGAGGCGTCCCTCGTCCTCGGGGGGGAGGGCCGCGACGCCCCCGTCCTCGGGATCGAGACCGCGCCGGGGGAGGACGGGACGGCCACGGTGACGCTCCGGCTCGGCCCCCCCGAGGGCGCGCCGCCCGGGACCCTCGCGCCGCATGCGCTGGCCGCGGTGGCGGTCGAGGACCCCTCGGGGCGCGACCCCGTGGCGCGGCTGTTCCCCCTCCCCCCGGGGGCGCTGGGGCCCGTCCCCCTGGAGGGGCTCCTCCCGGGGGTGGAGTACGAGGTGCGCGCCCTCTGCGTCGCGATCGAGGACGGGGCGCCGGCGACCGCGCGGGCGCGGCTGCGCCTCCCCGGCGAGGGCGCCCCGGCGTGTCCCCCGTTCCTGCGGGAGGGGGACCGCTCCGCCGGGCCCGCGCCGGACGTCGTGCGCGTGGAGGCGCCGCCCAGCCGCGTGCGCCTCCGCCTGCGCCCCGGTGAGCCCGGGCGGCTCGACATCCCCCGGCCGCCTCCCCCGGGGACGCGCGTCGCCTGGGCCGTGCTCTCGCGGTCGCGCGCGACGGGGCCCTTCCGGCTCCGCGCCGACGGGGGCATCGTCATCGAGTCGGAGGTCCTCCCCGCGGACGCGCCGGGACGCAACGGCGGCCGGCGCGGGGACGCCGACCCCGCGCAGCTCGCGGGGCGCACGCTCGAGCTCGAGAGCGGGATCGAGGGGCTGGAGGCCCTGCTCCTCGAGGCGACGTTCCCGGCGCGCGAGGACGCGCCGGCGGAGGACCACGGCGTGCGCGTCGTCCGGCGGATGCCTTCGGGGGGGAACAGGGGCGAGGTCGTCGCCATCGCGATCGAGGTCGTGGCCCCGGAGGGGCGCGAGCGGCTCGTGGTGGAGTGCCCGCTCCCCGCGGGCGCGGTCCCGGCGGAGGACGCGTGGGAGCTGCGCCGCCGCGGCGGGCCTGCCGTGCGGGCCGCACTCGAGGAGGACCGGGCCGTCTGGCGCCTCCCGTCGGGAGGGACGTGGCGGCTCGAACTGCGCCTGCGGCTCCTCCACGAGGGCCGCTTCGTCGTGCCCGGCGTGGACGCACTGTATGGCCTCGCCCACCCCGGGGACAAGCGCGGCAAATCGGAGTCGTGGGTACTGACGGTACACTAGGGTCAGACCCCTCGCGTATTCGCGCGCCGTCGCAATCCCTTGCGCCAACGAGAGTTCCAGCACCACCGTCCACGAGCGTTTGCAAATGCAAACGCTCGGGGTCTGACCCCGCGTGTGTAAGTACAATGAGCGGGTGAAAGTCGTCTGCATCGTCAAGGTGCCGAAGCTCGAGGCGGTCCTCGGGGCGCTCGCGGGCTTCCCGGTCGAGTCGGTGGCGACCGAGGAGGTCCGAGGCTACGGACGCCAGAAGGGGCACCTGGAGCTCTACCAGGGCACCGAGTACAAGGTGACCTTCCTCCCCAAGGTGCGCGTGGAGTTCCACGCGGCGGCCGAGGTCGCCGAGAGGGCCGTGCTCGCCGTGGTCGAGGCGGCGCGCACGGGCCGCATCGGCGACGGCAAGATCTTCCTGCTCGACGAGGAGCCGCTGCCGTGAGGGACCCGCTCGAGGCCGCCGTCGAGATCCGCAAGCGGGGAGAGAAGGGCGCCCTCTGCACGGTGACGCGCACCGGGGGCTCCACCCCCGCCCGCGAGGCCATGCGCATGGTCGTGCGGGCCGACGGGACCGCGCTCGGCACCGTGGGCGGCGGGCGCTTCGAGGAGGAGGTCCGGCGCGCCGCCCTGCTCGCCATGGTCGATGAGAAGTGCCGCACGCTCGCCTTCGAGCTCACCGAGGACGACGACATGGAGCCGGGGCTCGTCTGCGGCGGCACGCTGGAGGTGTTCGTGGAGCCGCTCACGGTCCCGCGGCTGATCGTGCTCGGGGCGGGCCACCTGGGCCGGGCCGTGGCGCGCGTCGCCGCGGCGGCGGGGTTCCGCGTCACCGTCGCCGACGACCGCCCGACCCACGCCACGCGCGATCGCTTCCCCGGGGCGGCCGAGGTGCTCGCCATCCCCTTCGACGGGCTCTCCGGGGCGCTGGAGGCGGACGACACCTCCTACGTCGTCATCGTGACCCGGACCTGCGCCACGGACGAGCGCTGCCTCGCCTGGGCCCTCGGCACCCCGGCGCGCTACGTCGGGATGATCGGATCCGCGCGCAAGGTCGCGAAAGCGCGCGAGCGCCTCCTCGCCCGCGGCGTCCCCGCCGCCGGGCTCGACCGCGTGCACGCCCCCGTCGGCCTCGACCTCGGCGCGCGCACCCACGAGGAGATCGCCGTCGCCATCGTCGCCGAGATGATCGCCGTGCGCCGCCTGGGGTCCTCCCCGCGCCGGCCGGGCGCGTCCCCCGGGGCCCCCCTCGGCGCGCGCGACCCCGCCCGCGGTTCCTCTTGACTCCCCGGCCCGGCCGGGGGAGATTGGAGGGGCTGCCTCTCCCGTGGCCGCCGCGCGTGCCGCGACACCCGTGAGGTCCCCCATGCCCCGCCCCGTCGTCCCCCTCGTCGTCGCGCCCCTCCTCGCCGCGTCCCTCCTCCTCGCCGCCTCCGCGTGCGCGCTCGCCGACGGCGACATCCTCGAGCGGAAGGACGGGAAGTTCCTCCCGGCCATCAAGGGGGATCGCCCCGGCGAGCAGGACTTCAAGGACAGCACCCACGCGGTCAAGGACGCCACCGCCGACGTCGTGACCTACACCTTCGGGGAGATCAAGGCGCTGCAGTCCATGCCGGCCGGCGAGATCGCCGAGATCCACCTCCGCGCCTCGGTCCGGGGCACCGTCTTCCGGGGAGCGGAGAAGGACATGGCCCAGGGGAACTACGCCGACGCGGCGGAGACCTTCCAGAAGGTCGGAGCCGACCCCCGCGCCCATCCGGTCGTCCGCCAGAGGGCGCTCTTCAACGTGGCGCTCTGCCGCATGAACGGCGGCGACGCCAAGGGCGCCGTCGAGGCCGTGGAGGCGCTCCTCTCCACCTACTCCCGGTCCTTCTACCTGAAGAGGGCGCTGCTCCTGAAGGTGCAGGCGAACCTCGAGTCCGGCGACGAGGCCGAGGGGAAGAAGGGGATCGAGCAGCTCCTCGCGCTCCCCGGCCTCGGCGAGTCGGATCGGCTGGACGTCACCCTCGCCCGCATCAACATCGACTTCAACCGCGCCGCGAACGCCACGCCGGTGGACCGCGCGACCGTCTCGAAGTGCCGCGAGGAGTACGACCGGATCGTCCAGCAGACCGCGGGGAAGGCGGAGTTCTCCGCCGTGAGCAACGGGGCGCAGATCGGTTCGGCGAACTGCCTGCTCAGGCTCGGGGAGGCGGACAAGGCGCGCGCGGTCTTCCAGCGGATCGCCTACGACTCCAAGGCGGACGAGGGGCTGCTGGCCCGGGCGTTCAACGGGCTCGGCGAATGCTTCTACGGCCAGAACAACCCCGAGGCCCTGAGGGAGGCGCGCCGCTGCTTCCTCCGCGTGCGCATCCTCTACCAGGACGCCGCCACCCCGAACGAGGTGGCCAAGGCCCTCTACTACGCCGGGCAGTGCTTCAAGGACCTGGGAGACCTCCCACCCGCCGCCCTGAAGGACGCGATCCGGAGGGAGTGGGGCGAGTGCGTCCAGCGCTTCCCGAAGTCCATCTGGGCCCTGCGCTGCAAGCAGGGGCGGTAGTTCTCGCGGAACCAGGGGGTCAGACCCCAGGCGCCGAGTTCGCTCGACGTGCCAAGCACCCTTGCCAGCGCCTGAGGTCTGACCCCTGGTGCCTACGCGGGGATATGATCCCCGCATGGACGCGCCCAGCGCGCAGGGGATTGCATGCCCGCCGGGCCCCGCGGGGACCCGTCCGCAGGAGCCCTTCGGCGCCGTGGTCCTGCGCGACCTCCGCCGCACCGCTCCGCCCTGGATCCTCTCCGCGGCCCTCCACGCCCTCCTCGCCGGGGGATACGTCCTCCTCGCCCCGGTCCGGCCGCCCGAGGCGAGGCCGGCCACCACCTTCGCCGCGGAGATCGATCCGGGCTCCGAGTTCCGCACCGAGTCGCGCGAGGGCGACCACGCGATCCGCGCCCCGAACCCGGACCTCCCCCCCGCGCTCCAGGAAGAGTCCTCCCCCTCCTTCGAGGAGACGCCCCCGTCGCGGGAGGCGCCCGACTCCGCCCCGCCGGACCCCTTCGAGAACCCGAATCCCGACCTGACCATCGGGTTCGGCGGGGGCGGCGCCCGGCGCCCCGGTCCCGCCCCGGTCAAGTTCGACGCGAACCCCGACTTCGGCGGCGAGGGCGCCGACGGCGCCAACCGGAACGCCGCGTCGATCCTGCTGAAGAGCATGGGCAACGCGGCCGGGGAGGAACGGCGCCTGCTCCGCCAGCTCGACCCCCGCCGCGTGCTCGTCGTGCGCGGCTCCTACGACCACGCCGAGGGGGTCTTCAACCTCCTCGGCCTCCGCCACGAGATCCTGGAGATGGACGAGGTCGCCCTGGCCCCGCTCACGCCGGGCTCCATCCTCATCGTGAACTGCGGCAACGAGGTCCTCTCCGCCGAGGGGGCGCGCAAGGTGCGCGAGTTCGTGGAGTCGGGCGGGTACCTCTGCACGACCGACTGGGGCCTCGAGAACGTCCTCGAGAAGGCGTTCCCCGGCGTCCTCCGCTCGCTCTACCGGGGCGGGGCCGGCGTGTGCACCGTCAACGAGACCGTCTCCATCCGCGTCCTCCTCCCCGAGCACCCGCTCCTGCGCGGCCTGCGCGTCGCGGGCCGCGACGCCCGCTGGTGGCTCGAGGACCGCGCCCACCCCATCGAGGTCCGCGACCACGAGCGGGTCCAGGTCCTCGTGGACAGCCCCGAGCTGAAGAGGCAGTACGGCAGCGGCGTCGTCGCCTGCACCTTCAACCACGGCAAGGGCCGCGTCCTCCACATCATCGGCCACTCCTGGCAGAAGGAGGGCAACCTCAAGGGCGTCTTCTCCATGCAGCGCGTCCTGGTGAACTTCCTCCTCGAGCGGGTGCGGAGCCTGAAGCCCGCCGAGCCGGAGCCGGTCGTGGCCTCCCCCGACGCGCCCGCGGCGGGGGGACCGAGGTAGCGGGGCCGAGCGCCAATTCGCCCGTCTACTCCCTGAAGATCTCCTCCCGGTGCCTTCGCAGGAAGACGGGATCCGGGAGGAACTTCGAGGGAGGCCGGAACTGTTTCCCTTCGTAGTCGAGGAAGTTCCGGCGGATGGTATCGACCCGATCGTGCCTCCTCAAACGGCGGCTCAGGATGAGCCGGTCCTCCTCATCGAAGCTGATGAGGCCCCGGTCGAAGGCCGTGTCCTGCGTCCGCGCGAGGCACAGTCCGTTGCGCGGATCGACGCGGTGCTCGGGGAACTCCTTCCAGGGTAGGATGTGGCTGGCCGCGAGGAGCCCACGGACCGGGTTCTCCGTGACGCAGCAGCGGGACTCGTAGGCGGCGAGGACGGCGCGCCGGAAGAACTCCTGCCCCCGGCGGCTCTTCGCCGCGGCCACGCGCTCGGTCGGACCTTGGAACGGCGTCGGGGGGAACTCCCCGCGGCCCTCCTCGTCCGCGTACGCGGCCGCGCCTCCGCCTGCACCGGAGTCCGCTCTCCTGCTCCGCAGGAGCCGCCCTACCTCGTTGGCGAACCGCTCCCAGTCCGCCTGGGACTCGACCCAGACCGCCCGGTCCATCCTGCCCGCGCCCCGGAGGCCCTTGATCCCGCGCGCCTGCAACCCCGGATCGAGCGACGCGAGGTTCGAGAGCTTCATGGCGACGCTGCCAGGGGTCCGGCCGAGGAGAGCCGCCAGCCCCCGGACGTCGCGGTTCCGGTGGTCCATCCTGCCGAACGGGAGCCGGCAGTACAGGTCCATCGCGAGGAGCAACTCCTCGCGGGTCCAGCCCCTCCCTCTCGACATGTATCCCTCCACGAGAACCGAGTCGCGACCGGGAGGAATCTACTCGGGGCCGTTGCTCGATCCAGCACCCCCGTCCCGCGCGCCGTCCCTACAATGCCCCCATGCCCACCGGCCCGATCCTCGTGACGGGGGGGACCGGCTACCTGGGGCGGCACCTGGTGGCCGCGCTGGGGCGCCGGGGGCCGGGGGTCCGGGTTCTGGCGCGGGACCCGGCGCGGGCCGCGGGGTTCACGGGCGCGGGGGTGGAGGTGGTCCCGGGGGACGTGACGGACCGGGCTTCCCTGGACGCGGCCTGCCGCGGGGTCTCGGCGGTGGTCCACGCGGCGGCGATGGTGCGCTCCTGGGCCCGCGACCGGAGGGCCTTCGAGGCGGTCAACGTCCACGGGCTCCGCAACGCGGTCCTCGCGGCGGCCGGGGCGGGGGCGCGCCGGTTCCTCTTCGTCTCCTCGTTCTTCGCGCTCGGGCCGACGGACGGGATCACGGGGGACGAGACGCTGCCCCCGGACCCGCGGAGGCGCTTCCACAACGAATACGAGCGGACGAAGACGCTGGCCGAGGCCGAGGCGCGCGAGCTGGCCGCGCAGGGGCACCCCCTCGTGACGGTCTACCCGGGGGTGCTCTTCGGCCCGGGGGTCCTCACCGAGGGGAACCTCGTGGCGGGGATGCTGGTGGAGGCCGCCGCGGGGCGGCTCCCGGGGCTCCCGGGCGGCGGGGACCGGCGCTGGTGCTTCACCTACGTGGAGGACGCGGCCGAGGGGGCGGCGCTCGCCCTGGAGCGCGCCTCCCCCGGGGACCGCCTCGTCCTCGGCGGGGAGAACGCCACGCTCCGGGAGTTCTTCGACCTCGTGGAGGCCTGCGGCGGGCCGCGCGTCCCGCGCCGCTCGATCCCCTACGCGGCGGCGAGCGCCGCGGGCGCGCTCCGCGAGTTCCTGGCCGCGCTCGGCGGGCCCCGGCCGAAGGTGACGCGCGGCGCCGTCGGGATCTTCCGCCACGAGTGGGCCTACTCGTCGCGGCGCGCGGAGCGGGCGCTCGGCTGGCGCGCGCGGCCGCTCCGGGAGGGGGTCGTCGCCACGCTCGCCTCGCTGCGCGCCGAGGGGCGGATCCGGTGACGCCGCGGATCCCCGACCCCGACTCGATGGTGGCGGGCCTCCTCGCCACCGGCGTCATCGGCGCGGGCGCCCTCCGCCTCGGGGCCGTGGACGCCGGGGGGCTGCTGGCGGGCGTGCTCGTGGGCGCGGGGGCGAGCCTCGGCCTCGGGCTCCCGGGGCTCGCGGTCGTGGGGGCGTTCTTCGCCCTCGGGAGCGCGGCCACGCGCTGGCGCTACGGGGAGAAGGCCCGCCGCGGCGAGGCCGAGCCGGGCGGCGGCGCGCGCGGCGCGGCGCGCGTCCTCGCCAAGG
>CAZKTF010000162.1:0-8177 GCA_964555565.1 uncultured Planctomycetota bacterium
CCCGCCGTTGCCGTTGTAGGGGCGGGGCTTGCCCCGCCCGCCGTGTGTCTTCGGCGGGTATCGGAATCACCGAACGGCGGGCGGCCCAAGGGCCGCCCCTGCAGCGGCGGTGGGAACGGGGCCGTTGTACGGGCGGGCTTCAGCCCGCCCGGCCGTTCGCCGCCCGGCCGCCGCCGTCACGGCAGCGGCTTCAGGTCCTCGAGGACGCGCGCCAGGGCCACCGCGCGGATCCCCTTCGACATCGGGAAGCTGTCCTTCCCCGCGTGGATGACGACCAGCTCCGGCAGCCGAAGGTCCTCCATCGCGATCCGCATCGACTTCGTCACCCGCGGCTCCGCCGTGCGCTTGATCTCGAAGCCGTACCGCCGGTTTCCGCGCACCACGAGCAGGTCCAGTTCCGCCCCCGTGTGGGTCGCCCAGAAATGGCACTCGTCCTCCCGGGCGCCGAGGCGGCGCACGACCTCCGCGAGCGCGAACCCCTCCCAGGAGGCACCGACCTTCGCGTGTCCCAGGAGGTCGTGCTCGGATTCGATGGAGAGGAGCTCGTGCAGCACGCCGCTGTCGGCCAGGTACACCTTGGGAGAGCGCACCTGCCTCTTGGCGAGGTTCTCGGACCAGGGTCGCAGGATGCGAACCATGAAGGTGGACGCCAGGGTGTCGAGGTAACGGCGTACCGTGGACTCGCCCACGCCGAAGGCCCGCGCCAGCTCCGCCCCGTTCCAGGTCTGGGCGTGGGAGTGGGCGAGCATCGTCCAGAATCTGCCGAGGGTCTCGGGGGGGATGCCGACTCCCAGTCCCGGGAGATCCCGCTCGAGGAACGTCCTGACGAACCCCTGCCGCCAGCGGAGGCTCGCCCCGTCGCCCGGGGCAAGGAACGAAAGCGGGAACCCGCCCCGGAGCCACAGCCTGTCCAGGCGGCTCGCGCCGACCTCGTCCAGCGAGAACCCCCGCAGGTCGTGGAACGCGATGCGGCCTGCGAGCGTCTCCGAGGTCTGCCGGAGCAGCTCCTCCGACGCGCTTCCCAGGACCAGGAACCGCGCCGGGCGATCCGGGCGGTCGGCGAGCACCCGCAGGACCCGGAATACCTCCGGGGCCCGGTGCACCTCGTCGAGGACGATGAGGCCGCGCAGGGGCCGGAGCGCCATCATGGGCTCCTCGAGGCGTTGCCGCCCCTGCGGGTCTTCGAGGTCGAACCGGTGCACCTCCCCGCCCATCGCGCGGGCGAGGTCGGCGGCGAGCGTGGTCTTGCCGACCTGCCGTGGCCCGAGGATGGCGACCACCGGGTTGAACGAGAAGAGCCACCGGAGCGTCTTGATCTCCCGGGCGCGGTGGATGTGGGCCCGACCCATCCTTGAAATCCTATCGCGTCGTGGCAGGATTTCAAGGAACTTCCCTCCCCTGAAACCCTGCCCGCCGGCGTCCCGCCCTTAGCCGCCCCTACCCGATCTCCGTGAACCGGTGCGCGCTCGGGGCCAGCACCACGCGCACCCCGGCCGCCGCGGCCGCCGCGCGCAGCCGCTCCAGGTCCGCGGGCTCGGGCGCGAAGGCCAGGACCACCTCCGCGGGCCGAAGCCGCCGGAGGACCTCCGCCAGCTCCTCGGGATGCCCCACCACCGGGACCCCCTGGAAGGATCGCCCGCGCAGCGCCGGGTCGGCGTCCAGGAACCCCACCGGCCGCACCCCGCCGCGGAGCCGGAGCGCCCGCAGCGCCAGGTCCCCCTCCACGCCCGCCCCCACGACGACCACGGGCTTCCCGTCGTCGGGGAACCCCGCCAGCTCCTCCACGACGAGCCGGAACAGCGCGCGGCTCCCCACGAGGAACAGGAGGAGGAGGATCGCGTCGAGGGCGAGGACGTACTTGGAGTGCCCCCGGATCTCCCCGAAGGCCCACAGGCCCCCGGCCGTGAGCAGCCCCCCCGCGATCACCGCCTTCCCCACCGCCGCCAGGTCCCGCAGGCCGAAGTACCTCCACAGCCCCCGTTCGAGCCCGAACACCTGGAGGGCGGCGAAC
Organism: uncultured Planctomycetota bacterium; assembly: GCA_964555565.1. Taxonomy (GTDB): domain Bacteria; phylum Planctomycetota; class JAJSAM01; order JAJSAM01; family JAKLKS01; genus CAZKTF01. The sequence goes on from CAZKTF010000162.1 coordinate 2,012, forward strand.
TTCGCGAGGATGACCACCGGGAGGGCCGCGTAGAAGCGGTCCCGGTCGAACACCTCCCCCTTCCCGCCGAACCGGAGCACGTGGGCCGCCGCGTAGGCCCCCACGACGAACGCCAGGTCCAGGAACACGACCGCCGCGGCCCGCGCGTAGTAGAGGAACGTGAGGCGGGTCTCGCGCGCCCCCTCCACGCGGGCGTGCGCCGCCGCACTCCCGTTCCCGTTCGCCACGGGCTGGTACACCTTCACCTCGCCGAGGACGACCCCGAAGATGGCCGCGCCCGCGGCCACGAGCCCGAACAGCAGGAAGGTGTCGAGGGTGAGCCCCCCGGCCTGCCCCCCCACCGCCAGCAGCGCCACCCCGCCGAAGGCCGCGCTCACCGCCCAGAGCACCGCCACCGCGCGCCGCTCGGTCATCCCCAGCGCGACCAGCCGGTGGCTCAGGTGGTCCTTCCCTCCCTCGGAGACCCTCCGCCCGTGGAACCTCCGGGCGAGCGTCACGAGCGTCGTGTCGAGGATGGGGACCCCGAGGACGAACACCGGGGCGAGGAGGACGAGGAGCACGCTGCCCGCCTCCCGGTGCGTCCCGAGGATCCCCGCCGCGGCGAGGAGGAAGCCCAGCGGGAGCGAGCCCGCGTCGCCGAGGAACTGCCGGGCCGGGCTGAAGTTCCACGGCAGGAACCCCAGCGCCGCCCCCGCCGTGGCGAGCGCCAGCGCCGGCATCCACTCCACCCCCCCCGCCGCCCCCGTGGCCGCCAGCACGAGCGCGCTGATCACCGCCCCGCCGGAGGCGAGCCCGTCCATGTTGTCGAGGAGGTTGAGCGCGTTCGTGATCCCCACGACCCAGAAGATCGTGAGCGGGATCCCGATCATGCGCCACTCGGCGAGGTGCACCTCCACCCCGCCCAGGACGAGGATCGCCGCCGCCGCGAGCTGCGCGGCGAGCTTCGTCGCGGGCCTGAGCCCCCGCACGTCGTCGGTCAGCCCCACCGCGAAGAGCAGCGTCGCCCCCGCGAGCACCGCGCGCACCCGCGCGTCCCCGAGGGGCAGCGTCACGAGCGCCGCGACGAGGAACCCGGCGAAGAGCGCGACTCCGCCGAGGAGCGGCGTCTCCCGCTTCGACCAGCGGTCCTGCTTCGGCCGATCCACCAGCCCCCGCCGGCGCGCCAGCGCCTGCGTCAGCGGCGCCGCGGCCGCGGCCACGAAGGCCGCCACCGCCGGTGCGACGACGGGACTCAACGCCGCCTCCCCTCCTGGCACGCCTCCTCCAGGACCCGGGAGAGCGCCTCGGCGGCCGCCGCCCGCGTAAAGGCCTTCGCCCTCGCCATGTCGGGGATCATCCCCTCGGGGACTCTCCCCCCCGCTAGGGATCCTACCCGCGCGGCCAACCCGGCGCGATCCCCCGGCGCCACGGCGCGGAGGCCCATCCCCCGGGCCACCCGCTCCGCCCCGGACCCCCGGTCCGACTCGGCGGGATCGACAAAGCACGTGGAGGTCCTTTCCATCGAGATGACCGGGGGCAATCGCTCTGCTTTCACGTTCGCCTTCCGCCCACCTCGAGTGCCTCTAGCAGGACTTCGTGGAGCACGGAAGCCTGGGCTGCGCGCGTGAAGGGGCGCGCGGCCTCAGGGGGCGGCACGACCGCATCCTCTCGTGTGAGGAGTGCCTCGTGCAGGGTACGTGCGATGGCGTCCTCGGCCTGGAAGCCCGCGATCGAGACACCCGGAGTCCCCCCCAGGAGCCGCGCCGCCTCACCCCCCGGAGGTGAGAGGAGAAGGATTGGTCGCTGTGCCGCGAGGTACTCATAGGTCTTTGCAGGACACACGGCCCGACCGAGCTCGTTGTCCACCGCCCACGAGAGCAGGAGGAGGAGGTCCGCCTCACGCATCGCGGAAACCGCATCGGCATGTCCCGAGAACCCTTCGACCTTCACCACACCCTCAAGGTGGTGTCGTTTCACCAGGTCCACCGTGTACGGGTCCACCTTCCCGAGGAAGCGCGCCCGGAGTGGAACTCCTTCGTTTCCGAGCGCCACTTGCGACAGCGCGCGGAAGAACCCGGCCAGGTCCTGGTCCCTCCCGTAGGTGGTCCCAGCGTGCAGGACGGTGAACTCGTGGGTGAGTCTCGGTGGGCCGCCGAAGAAGTCCTGCGGCTCGAAGCCGTTGCGCACGGTGGTCACCCCCGGGCCTCCTCCTCTCCGGGCTTCGAGGATCCTGGCGACGCCATCCGTAGCCGCTACGACTCCTGAGGCCGTGCCCAGCAGCTGCTTCTCGAGCCGCAGGGCCCGCTCGTGGGTTGGTGCACCAGGGGCGAGATGGGCAATCCAGGGGTCCCGCCAGTCGCAAACCCAGGCGAGGGAGGCTGCGCTCGCGAATCGGTGCGCCGCAACGTGGGCGGAGACGGGAGGACTCGAGGAGAGGACGATGTCGAAGGGCCGCTCGTCGTGTTCCCGCCGGGCCGCCGAGACCGCCGATCGGATCCAGCCCTGGGAGGAGTCGGGGAAGTAGAGGATTCGTCGAGTAAGACCGCGAAGGGCGCTCCCCACGGGGCCGAGCTTCGCCTCTTCGACGAACATGCCGCCCCTATCGACCGCCTCACCACTCCCCAGGCCCCTCATCCGGCGCAGGAGGACAGCCGGTTCCCATGATCCGGTTCTGACGACTCGGACGTCCGGCGGGTCGGATGGCGCGAGCCCTGGGTCGCTACCGTACACCCCCTCACGAGGAGTGAACACGGTCACTTCCCATCCATGTCCGGGGAGGTGCCGCGCAAACGAGAGCGCCCTCTGGCTACCCGCGCCACCCAGGGGGGGGTAGTAGTAGGCGAAGAAGGCCACACGCCCCTTCCTTCCGGAGCCCCGCGAGGGAGTGGACCCTCGGGCCGGAACGCGCCACCGACCCGGACGGGACTCGACTGCGTCTCGCAGGACATCCGCCATGCGCTCCGCTGCCCGGACGCGCTCGAAGGACTTGAGAGCCCCGGGCTGGGGCAACGAACCCTCTGGGGCCTGTCCGGACACAAGGGTCCGGAGGAAGACCTTCAATCCCTCGACATCCGAGGACCCGAGCGCCCGCACTCCGGCCCGGGCTGCGACGCTCTCGGCTTCCGATCCGGGATCCGCCAGGAGCAGAACCGGCCTCCTGAGAGCCAGCGCCTCGAAGAGCTTCGCGGGGATGTGACCGACGGAGACCGCATCGCCCCCTGACCATGCGAAAACGACGACGGCGGCAGCACTCCTCGCACGGTCGAGGACCTCCCGGCGGGCCTGGAACGCCTCGAGGGTCACGGAGCCGCCCGCGACGAATGGAGCCAGGATTCCGCGGGTGGTCGGATCGATTCGTCCGACGAGCAGGAGCCGGAGTGGGGCCCCCTCCTCCCGAAGGCCCCGAACCGCCTGACAGAGTGGGATGAAGTCCTGGCGACCGGGGTAGGTGGTTCCCGCGTGGATCAGGACACGTTCGCCCGGGACTTCCTCCGCATCCCCGCTCGGCAAGTCTTCCGGCTCGAAGCCGTTGTAGACGACCGCCGTGGCCTTGCCGGAAACGCCTGAGAGCGACCGGGCGTAGCCCTTGCTCACGGTGACGACCCGGTCGGCCCTGGCCAACAGGCGCGCGAGAAGATCTCGAGCCTTCCCCACGTCGCGGGAGACCGCTTCCTCCCAGAGATCGCGGAAGCACAGGACGAGCGGGAGCCCCACCTTCTCGGCGAACCGCTCTGCCGCGACGTGCGCCGAAATCGGAGGGCTGGTCGAGAGCACGAGATCGAAGGGACGTTCCCCGTGGACCTGCAGGGCCGCTGAGACGGCGTGCCGAATCCACCCGCGCGCCGAGTCCGGGAAGTACAGCAGCCTCCGGGCTACCTTGCGCACGGCGCTCCCGACCACCCCGAGTTCCGCCTCATCGACGTACGCCCCTCCGGGGTTCTCGGTCACACGGACCCGCTGCCCCCGGAGCCTGCGGAGGAGGACTGCCGGCTCCCAGGTCCCCGTCCTCACGACATCGACTCCGGGCAGTTCGGCGTCCCCGAGTGACGGGTCCTTCCCGTACACCCCCTCGAGCGGCGTGATCACGGTGACATCCCAGCCAAGCCGCGGGAGATGCCTGGCCAGGGAGAGTGCCCTCTGGCTCCCCGCCCCGCCGAGGGGGGGGTAGTAGTAGGCGAAGAGGGCGACCCTCCTCTTCATGCTTCGGTCACCCATCTTTCCATGATACCGAGACCCCCGGTCGGGCCTCTCGACGGGCGGGTCCGCCGTCTCTGCGCACGTCGGTCCGGCCGTTCCGTGGAGGGGGTTTCCACCCCTGAATGGGTCCGCGCCCGCCGCCCCGGCGGGGACATTCCACACGGCCCGATTCACCAGAGGGTACGCCGCGCGGTGGGGAGCGGGCAACAGGCACCTGAGGGCGGCAGAGCGCCGATCGCGCTGTGCTGCCGGACGGGAGATCCGGCGGGTGGGGAGATGGCCTCCGTAGAGGATCTGCAGCCAGCCGTGAGCGTAGCGTGACCCCGGATCGACCTTGGCCGGGGTCTCCCCGGCCACGAGAATCGCCGCCGGAGGTCACGATGGACCCGAAGAAGATCCTGACGCTCGCCCCCCACACCGACGACGGGGAGTTCGGCTGCGGGGGGACCATCGCCCGCTTCGTGCGCGAGGGCCGGGAAGTCCACTACGTGGCCTTCTCGGCGGCGGAGAAGTCGGTGCCGCCTGAGTTCCCCGGGGACGTCCTCCGGGGGGAGCTGCTCGAGGCGACGACGCGGCTTGGAATCCGGAAGGACCGGGTGCGCTGCCTCGACTTCGAGGTCCGGGACTTCCCGAGGGACCGCCAGAGGGTCCTCGACGCGATGATCCGGCTCCGGGACGAGCTGGCGCCGGACCTAGTCCTCCTCCCCTCCTCCTTCGACACCCACCAGGACCACGCGACCGTCTACGCCGAGGGGGTGCGGGCCTTCAAGTCGGTCTCGATGCTGGGCTACGAGGTCCCCTGGAACAACCTCTCCTTCGAGACGACCTCCTTCGTGTTCCTCGAGGAGGAGGACGTCGCCCACAAGGTCGAGGCGCTCCGCTGCTACCGCTCCCAGGCGAGCCGGCCCTACGCCAACGAGGAGTTCGTGCGCGCACTCGCCCGCACGCGCGGGACGCAGATCGGCGCCCGCTACGCCGAGGCCTTCCAGGTCATCCGCTGGGTCCTTCGGCCCGCGGCGCTGGCTCCAGGCGCGCCGCCCGCACCACCCCGGCGAAGGCCGCCGAAGCGCCGGGGCCGGTAGCGGCGAGGAAGTCGAGCGCCGAGAGCCCCGGCGTGAAGGGCTCCCGCGGCTGCGGGTAGACCGGGTGGTCGAAGCCGAGGTAGGTGAGCGCGATCCCCGCCTCCCGGAAGCGCTCCCCTTCGTTGTAGGCCACGGCCCCCTGCCCCGAGAGGTAGGTCCGAGCGCCGAGGCGCCGGCAGATCGCGAGGTGGCGCTCCGTCGGGTCCGCGGCATCGATCCCCATCGAGGAGGACCGGACGAGCGTCGCCTTCGCGCCCAGCGCGGCAAGGAGGCGGCGCGCCACGACCTCGTTTGCCTCGGAGAGCCGGTCGATCCCGTCCAGACCTTCCTCCGCCAGGACCTCCAGGACGGCGGCGAGGTCCGGTGAGCCGTGGTAGTACGCCCGGAGCCTGCGGCGGTGCCTGTCCGCCCAGCGCGCGTCCGCGATCCGGACTTCGCGGATCGGGGCCAGCCCCGGGTGCCTCACGGGCACCGTCAGGTACTCCGGCCCGCCCGGGCCCAGGACGCGCGTCCGGTTCACCCAGGAGGCCTTCGGGAACTGCACGTCGTCTAGGAGGACGAGCGTGTCCGCCACCGCCGCCTTGAGGAACCATCCGAGCCAGGGGGCGTAGTTCGGCTGGTGGACCGCGACGATCGGACGCGGCGCGTGGTCCATGGCGAGAGACTCGTACCGCCTCGCCGCGACGGCTCCAAGGATCGATCTCGGGCGCCAGTCGCGGGGCAGCTCCGCGATCCCAGCGCTGGCTCTCGACATCGGCTTCGACGCCGGAGCACCCGCCTGCCGGGAAGGTGCTCGGAACGAGGCGGCTCCGCCGCGAGAATGGGACATGCATCCCCGACATGGGCACCCGTAGAGGGCTAGTGCCACACGCGGAAAGTTCCGGTACAGGTCTTCAGCGACCGGGACG
>CAZKTF010000163.1:0-8162 GCA_964555565.1 uncultured Planctomycetota bacterium
GGAGAGCGGCGCGGGCGCCCGCGGCGGCCCCCGGCGCCACCGCCCCGGCGAAGGCCCGCGCGAAGGCGCGTTCCCCCTCCCGGGCGCCCTCGGGCGCGGGGAGCCCGCGGGCCTCGAGCCTCCCCTCCACCCAGGCGTCCCAGGCCGCCCGGTAGCGGACGCGCACGGTCTCGCGCCGGGCCGGCGTGCCTTCCTCCTCTGCGCCGGGCGTCCACGCGAAGGCGGGGTCGAGCAGGTCGGCCACCTTGGCCGCCTCGCGGTGGAGGGCCCGGGGAAGGGCCCCGGGGTCGGCGAGCGTGGCCGGGGCGAGGCTCGCCACGACGGAGCGTTCCGCGGCGCCGCCCGGGCCCGGGCGGAGGAAGAGCTCCATCGCGTCGCCCGCGCGCCCGGCCGGAGGGCCCACGCGCACCGGTCCGTCCGCGGAGGCGAGACCGGGGTGCTCCCGGAGGACGGCGAGGAGGGCCGCCTCCAGGCCGAGGCGGCGGAACGCCGCCGCGTGGGCGCGCCGGAACCTCCGGTCGCGGTCCGGACCCGGCGGGTGGCGGTACGCCCGGTCGAGCCTGCGGTGGAGCCACTCCCCGGAGGCCGGGTCGCCCGCGGCCTCCATCCGGCGGCAGGCGAGGAAGACCGCGTCCTCCACGAGCCTCGGGTGGACCTCGATCCGCATCACGCGCGCGACCCCGCCGCTCCTGGTGCCCCGGTGCCCTGGCGGTTCATGCTTCGTCCCCCCCGGCGGCGGCGGGGCGGGCGGCCGCCAGCGGGTCCCCCGCGGAGCAGGTGACGCGGGTGTCCAGGTCGGCGGGCCCGAGCGGGCGGAGCGCCAGGTCGGCGCGGCCGGGCCGCACGCCCACCTCGCGGCCGTGGGCCTCCACCAGCGCCCCGCCGAAGGCCAGCGACGCCGCGAGGAACCCTCCCGGCTCCCTCTCGGCGACCCGGCGGGCGAGGGCCGGGAGGAACCTCCCGAAGTGCTCCTCCAGGAAGCGGCGGGCCGCGTCGCGGCAGATCCCCGTGCCGGGCCCGTCCCCCGCCCCGGCGGCGACGGCCTCCTTCGCCGCGAGGAACGAAAGGAACTCCGCCTCCACGGCCGCGTGGTCCGCACGCTCGTGCGCCGACGCCCGCGGCCGGACCCCGAAGGCGAGGTAGAAGGCCCCGAGGTCGGAGAGCCGGCGGGCCTGCCCGAGGAAGTGCTCCGTGCCGTACTCGATCTCGTAGGCGGGGACGGGGCCGCGCACCACGTGCCCGAAGACCCGCGCCTCCTCCTCGCGCCGCGCCGAGGGGCGGGTGCGCCGCGCGGCCCGGGCGAGCCGGGCCGCCGCGGCGCGGAGCCCCCCGGAGCCGTCCGGGTCGAGCACGCGGGCGGCCTCGAACAGGTCCGCCCGGGCGTCCGCCCCGGCCATCGCCGCGGCGGTCCCGTCGTCCGGGTCGCGCAGGGACGCGGCGAGCCAGGCGTAGGCGGCCGCACGGGCGCGGGCCGCGCGGGCGTGTCCGGCGAGGTCGGGCGGGGCGGAGGTGGCCATGGCGCTAGATCGAGTTCTGGTGGATCGCCGGCCGGGTCACGATGGGCTCCTCGACGTTCGTGCGGAACAGCTCCTTCCCTTCCCGCCCGTAGGCCACGACCGTGTCGTCGTACATCGAGAACTTCTTCCCGCGGATCTCCCGCTCGTAGACCTTCCGCCCGTCGATCCGCTCGTAGGCGTAGATGACTTGGCTGTCCTTCCGGAAGAGCTGGAGGACCGCCAGGAGCTCGCGGTCCGGGGCCCCGTACCTCTCGATGGCGGCGTCCACGCCCGGCCCGAACATCTGCCGGAGGTAGGGCCTGGGGACCCATCGGGGCGGGATGTAGTAGCCGTTGGGCTCCGTCCCGAACTGGGGGTAGAGCGGGAGCGCGACCTTCGCCACGTGCACGAGGTAGTAGAGGGGGTTCTTCGGGTCCGCCGCCCAGCCGCCCTCGGGGTCCATCTTCACGAGGCCCTGCATGCGGACCTGCCCGATGCAGGCCTCCATGCACCGCGTCTCCTGCGGCTCCCCGCCCCCCTCGGGGTCGCGCCCCTCGAGGCGCGGGTAGCAGGCGATGCACTTCTCGGAGACGCGCGTCGTGGGCTGGTACAGGGACTTCTTGTAGGGGCAGGCCTCGACGCACTTCCGGTAGCCGCGGCACTCGGCCTGGTCGATGAGGACGACCCCGTCCTCGGGACGCTTGTAGATGGCCTGCCGCGGGCAGGCGGCCAGGCAGGCGGGGTACGTGCAGTGGTTGCACAGCCGGGCCAGGTAGAAGAACCAGGTCCTGTGGACCGGGAGCTGCTCGCCCGTCCTGTGGAGCTCGTTCCGGACCCCCTTCGGCCCGACGGCCGAGTCCTCGTGGATGTTGGGCGCCGCCCACTCCTCGTCCGTCGGCAGGTAGCCGAGCGCGACCTGGCCGGGGGCGCGGGGCTGCTCCTTCGCGGCCTCGAAGATCGTCTTCCCGCCGAACCGCCCGTAGGGGGCCCCGGGCTTCCCCGCGGAGGCCCCGTCCCAGGCCCCGGGGCCGAGCATCCCGAGGAGCTTCGAGTCCCAGGCGTGCGGGTATCCCCCGTAGGGCTTCGTCTCCACGTTCGTCCACCACATGTGCTCCTGGCCCTTGCCGAAGGTCCAGGTGGACTTGCACGCCATGGTGCAGGTCTGGCACCCGATGCACCGGTTGGTGTTGATGACGAAGGCGAACTGCCGGTCCGGGCGGCGCTCCTCGTAGGGGTACTCCATCGCGCGGCCGAGCTGCCAGTTGCGGACCTGGGCCACGGTCTACTCCTCTCCCCGCGCCGGGAACCCTTCGAGGGCCTCGTCCACGAGGGCGGCGACCCGCGCCTCCCCGAGCGCGCGCCACGCCCCGTGGGCGGCGGCGTACCAGGGCATCCGGAAGGTCGCCAGGATGCGCGCGCGGGCCCACCCGAGACGGCGGTACTCCCAGGCGAAGCCCCGCACCATCTCCTCCACGGCCTCCGGTCCCGCGGGGACGGAGACCCCCACGAGCTCCATGGGGTCGGTCGCGCCTGGCTCCTGGAGCGGCACCGCTAGACCCCGTCCACGAAGCCGCCGTCCAGGTACTGCCGCATCTCCTCGCTCTCCTCGCCGGGCGAGCGGCCCGTGGTGCCGGGCCCCCAGCGGCCCTTCCCGCCGAGGCCGCCGTCCTCCGCCTTCGTCACGCGGACGAGCGTCTCCTTCGGGACGGTGTTCACGGCGTGGTTGTCCGCCTCACCGCCGAAGATGAAGTTCATGAAGACCTTCGACTTGTGGAAGAGGGTGTCGGTCTGGTGCATGGGCATGTGCCAGTTGCGCGTCACGCTCTGCTGGGAGCCGTAGCGGAGGTTGGCCTGGTAGCCCATGTCGGTGAGGGCGCGCCCGTCGGGCCGCGTCTCCTGGGCCTTCACGCTCCGCTCCGTCGCGATGTACGGGGAGTGCTTCATCATCACGATGTTGTAGGGGTAGGCGGGGTTGTACTTGACCCGCAGCATGCAGCGGGCGACCCGGTAGAAGGGGTCGTCCGGGCGGGCCCCGATGTAGGGCCGGTCGGCGGGGTTGGCGTCCACGTAGACGTAGTCCCCGTCGGCGATCCTGAGGTCGCGCGCGGCCTCGGGGTTGACGTGGAGCTGGTGCTCCCCCACGCCCGGGGAGCGGCGGTCGGGCCGCATCGGGTCGCCGAAGTTGCTGTCCCAGATCGCGTGCCAGTCGACGTTGGACCACATCGAGTGCACGCGGTGGCGGGTCTTCGGGGTGAGGCAGTAGAACTGGAAGCCCTTCTCCCAGAGGAAGTTCCGCGTCTTGAGGACCTCGCCCCACGGGAGCTTCACGTTGCGCACCGTGCGCTCGTCCCAGCCCTCGGCGTCGAGCGGGATGCCGTGGTCGTCGGGCCGCACGAGCGGGTTCGTGGAGACGATCACGTTGGGGAGGTAGGGGGTCGCCTCGGGGCCCTCGCGGTGGACGATGAAGTTCTCCCCGCAGGCGATCGCCTCGGGGACGTCGGCGTAGGCGTGCAGGCGGCCCGTGTCGGTGAAGAAGGGCTCGTCCCCGTGCACCTGCTCCCAGAAGGGGATGCGGGGGTAGGTGCGGAAGTTCATGAGGGCCCCGCCCGGGGGGCCGTGCTTCCCCGCCATGATGTCCTCGAGCCGGTAGCCGCGGGTCGTCGTGCTGGAGTCGAGGAGGCGCTGGATGTAGACCTCGCGCTTCCCCTCCAGGGCGAACTTCCAGTAGTCGGCGACGCGGGGGTCTCCGATCTCCTCGGAGAGGGCCTTCGCGATCCCGGCGAGGATCGCGAGGTCATCCCTGCTGTCGAAGACCGGCGGGATCCCGCCCTTCCAGATCTGGAGGAAGGGGTTGCTGCAGGAGGCCGTCACCTCCAGCCCCTCGGACTCCACCCAGGAGTTTGCCGGGAGCCCGAAGTCCGCGTACTCGATGGAGGCGGTCATCTGGATGTCCACGGAGACGATCATCTCGACCATGGGGTTGACGTTCTTGATGACGCCGTAGGCCCACTTGGCGTTGTTGATGAGGTTCACGTTCGAGAAGAGGATCGCCTTCGTGGGCGAGGGCATGTGGGTCTTGCCCGTGAAGTTCCGCCGGCCGTACTTCGGCGTCTCCACGATGAGGGGCCGGTCCCCGTGGTCCCAGTAGGCGGGCTCCTCATCCTTGGTGTGCCCGTGGGCCTGGATGTCCTTCCCGTCGGCCGCGGGGTCCAGGTTCATGTGGAAGGGGTCCTCGGCGACCCAGCCCTTGAACCCGGGGCCGGTCCAGGGGGAGCCCTGGAAGAGCGCGGCCTTGTAGTTCCCCGCCCAGCCGTGGCAGCCCGCCCCCGGCTTCCCGATGTTCCCCGTGAGCATGAGCGGGAGGTAGGCCGCGCGGTTCATCTCCGTGGCGTGGAACCAGTGGTTGATCCCCTCGCCCTGGTGGATCGCCACGGGGGAGAGCGTGGCGATGTCGTCGGCCAGTTGCCGGACCATCTCCTTCGGGGCCCTCGTGATGGAGACCACCGTGTCCAGGTCGTAGTCCTCGAGATGGCGGCGGTAGAGGGTCCAGAGGGTGGAGACCTCGACCTCGGCGCCGTCCACGAGCCGGACCTTCCAGGTCCCCTCGAGGACCGGATCGACCCCCTTCCCCTCCATCCGCCCTCCCACGTCGTCGCGCGTGAGGGCGCGGAACTCGCCGCTGCGCGCGTCCCTCACCACGAAGTCGCCGTTCCGGGCGTGCTGGTCGGGCTTCAGCCCCTGGACCTTCACGCTCGGGCCCTCGGGGGAGAGGTCGGAGCGGTAGCCGGGGAGGAGCTCCGCAGCGCGCAGCCGCCGGAGGTTGTCCGTGCGCACGAGCAGCGGGAAGTCGGTGAAGCGCTTGACGAAGACCTCGTCGTACTTCTTCCCGTCCACGAGGAGCTTCGTGACGCCGAGCCAGAGCGCCGCGTCGGTCTGGGGCCGGATGGGGATCCAGTAGTCCGCCTTCGTCGAGGGGGCCCCGTACTCGGGCGCGATCACCACGATCTTCGCCCCCCGCTCCATGCACTCGATGAACCAGTGGGCGTCCGTGAGCTTGTTCTCGACCAGGTTCTTCCCGTCCATGATGATGAGCTTGGAGAATCGCAGGTCGTTGAAGTCGCACTCGGAGTTCTGCAGCCCGTGGACCCAGGGCTGTCCCGGGGCCTGGTCCCCGTGCCAGGTGTAGTTCGACCAGGTACGCCCGGCCTTCGTCTCCTCGTCGGGGACCCCCCGGACCTTCCGATCGACGTAGGCCAGGGTGTTCGCCAGCCGGTACATCCCGTACTTGCCGAACACCCCGAGGAGCCCCATCCCCCCGCGGAACTTGCAGGTGCGGGTCCCGGCCCCGCCCGTCTCCTCCACCATCTCGGGCGGGTAGCCCTGCGCGAGGAGCCGCTTCTTCCCCTCCTCGCCGCTGTAGGTGCGCGCGATGGCGTGGAGGCCCCGCGCGATGTACCGGGAGGCGTCGTCCCAGGACACCCGCACGAACTCGTCCTGCCCGCGGGCGTCGAAGAGATACTTGCTCCGGAGCGAGGCGTCGAGGACGGGGAAGCCGTCGTCCGCCCAGCGCTTCCATCCCTTCCGCACGATCGGGTGCTTCAGGCGGTAGGGGCCGTAGACCATCCGGTGGAAGGAGTACCCCTTGGCGCACTGCCGCGGGTTCCAGTTCACCGTCGCGTGGTTCCCGTAGAGGTCCCCGTAGTCCTGGTAGTCGTACTGGGAGCCCATGCGCTGGATGACGCCGTTGCGCACGTAGGCCTTCACGCGGCAGGCGTGGGTGTCGTTGGGGGAGCAGACCCAGGAGAAGGTCGAGTCGTACTTGTACTGGTCCCTGTAGACCTTCTCCCAGTCGCGGTCCGGGATCCCCTCGAGCGGGTTGACGACCCCTTCGCGGGCCTCCAGCAGCCGCATCCATGAGAGTGCGGCCGCGGCCCCCGCCGCGCCCAGCGCGCCGCGGCGCAGCAGATCGCGCCGCCCGAGGGTCCCGTCCATGCCGCCGTTCACCGTCTCCTCCTTCCGCCCACGGCCGGGCGGGGCAAGCCCCGCCGTACCTCCCGAATACACACGGCGGGCGGGGCAGACCTCCCCGGGCTCGGCCCGCCACTGGCGGGCCTCGAAACCCCCGGGGACCCCCGCCCCTACAAGAGGACCAGTTCGTGCCAGATGGTCACCGACTTGATCCCGTTGCGGTCCTGGTCCGACCCGTTCCAGGCCGCGAAGGCGATGGAGACCTTCCGCCCGGGGGTGAAGGGGACCCCGTCCGGGTCGGGGTCCGCGAGGGCCCGCCGGAGGACCACCGACCAGGACCCCGAGGCCCAGGCCCCGCGGGACTCCACGGTCGGTCCCTCCGGGCACCGGCGCAGCGTCCCGACGCCGCGCGCGAGGAGGCTCTCCGCCGCCTGCTTCCCCGAGAGGTCGCTCACGAGGTTCCCCGCCGCCTTCCCCGTGAGGAAGAGGCCGTCGTGGGCGGCCAGCGGGACGTCCGTCGCGAGGGGGAGGCGGCCGCCGCTCACGGGCCAGCCGTCGGAGGCGAACCCGGGGAACCGCGTCTCGAGGTCCCCCGCGCGGGAGGCGTCCGCCTGCCGGTCCGCCTTCCACATCCAGACGCGGACGGTCCCGGCGGGCGCGCCCATGCCGAAGAAGGGCGGGTCCGCGAGGGAGGAGAGCTGGACGGCGGCCGCGTCGCGGAACTCCTGCTGCCCGAAGGTCGAGGAGTCCTGCGTGTCGTCCTCCCATCGCAGGAGCAGCGCGACCCGCGTCCCGTCGTGGAGGGCGCGCACGCGGATCCCCTCGATCCGCTTCTCCCGCTTCGTCCACAGCGGCATGAGGGCGACCCAGGACTCCGCCGCCTTCTCCCAGCGCGGGTCGGCCGGGTCGAGCGGGGCCTCGCCCGCGCAGCGCGCCGCCGCGATCGACCGGCGGACCTGATCGTGGCGGGCGTCCTTCGCGGGGTCGGCCTGCGCGCGGACCCAGTGAACGACGTCCCACGCCGCGTCCCCCGCGAGGGCGTCCGTGGCGGGCATCGGCGAGCCGCCGATCCCCCCGACGATCCGGAGGTAGAGGTCGCGCGGCGCGCCGCCGCCCTTCCACTCCCCGAGCGCGAAGTTGCGCGGCCACACGGGCATCCCCGTGTCGTCGAACTGGAGCTTCGCGCCATCCCCGTGGCCCGTCGGCCCGTGGCAGGGGGCGCAGTTCTTCGCGTACAGGGCGAAGCCGCGCGCGCGCCCCTCCTCCGTGTCGGGGGGCTCGGGGGCGACCGGGATGGGCCCGGAGTCGGTGGGCGAGGCCGGGTCCTGGCGCGGGTCGAGGGGGTTCCCGGCGAAGGACTTCAACTTCGCCACGAGCGCCTCCAGGTCCCCCTTCGGGAGGTGCCCGAAGGCCGGCATCGGCGTCCCGGGGAAGCCGCGGGAGACCGTGCGGAGGAGGTCCTCGTCCGTGGGGACCCTCTGGCGCGTCGAGGTCACGCGGTAGCGGGCCGCGGCGAAGTCCCGCGGCCGCGGCATCAGGTGGACGGCGAGCGGCCCGTCCCCCTTCCCCGACTCGCCGTGGCAGGAGGAGCAGTTCCTCGCGTAGAGATCCGTCCCCCGGGCGAGGAGGGCGGGGGCCGGGGCGGGGAGCGGCGCGAGCGCGGGCGGCGCGGCCGGGGCCGCGGGGGGCACGGCGGCG
>CAZKTF010000164.1:0-379 GCA_964555565.1 uncultured Planctomycetota bacterium
GGCCCGGCGCCCGCTCCCGGCGAGCCGGTCCCGCCCCCCAAGCCGACGGAGGAGCAGCTCCGTCGCCTCCGCGAGCCGCCCGCCCCCTCCACGCCGGGGCTCCTCGACGGGAAGGCCGCGGACGTCGTCCTCGAACTCCGCGTGCGCGGGAACCCGGCGGCGCCCCCCGCAGCGCCCAGGCGCCCCGCCCCGGCGAAGCCTCCCCAGACGACGCCGAAGTAAGGCGGTCCGAAACCCGGCAGCCGCGCCCCCGGCGCCCGTCTACTCTGGTGACGCGGGGCCCGGCGGTCCCGTCGCCCCGCAGGAACCGGAGGAGAACCCATGGCGTGCGCGAGACTCGTCGGACCCGTCCTCTTCGCCGCGGCCCTGGCCGCCGGCT
>CAZKTF010000164.1:389-8160 GCA_964555565.1 uncultured Planctomycetota bacterium
TTTCGCTAGGCGCAGCCTGTGAGCGCTGGAGAGCGCCCGGTCGCGGCGGTTCCCCCCAGGGTCCCCCGCAGGGGCCCCAGGGGCCGCCTCCCCCGATGGCGCAGTTCCAGCCCGAGGGTCCCCCCGGTGCCCCGCCCGCCCCCCAGGCGGCGCGCGGTCGCCGCGAGCGGCCCCGTGGTCCGGGCGGCCCCGGCGGCCCCGGTCCGGGCATGGGTCCGGGCATGGGTCCCGGTCCCGGCATGGGTCCCGGTCCCGGCATGGGTCCCGGCGGCCCCGGTCCGGGCATGGGCCCCGGCATGGGCATGGGGATGGGTCCCGGCATGCGTCCTGGCATGGGCCCGGGGACGGAGCCCCCGCAGGAGCTCCGAGAGCTCTTCGCCGCCGTGCAGCACCTGAACGAGCGCCTGGAGCGGCTGGAACACGCGGTGCGCGGGATGCACGAGCGCGGGATGCGCGAAGGGGGGCCTGGCGGCCCCGGGGCCCGCGGTCCCATGCCTCCGCGGGAGGGGCCCCCGCAGCCCGGCCGGCAGCCCGGGATGGAGTCCGGCGGACCTCCCGAGGGGGAGCCCCCCGCGGGGCCCGAGATGCGGGAGCGCCACCTCCGGATGCTCAAGGAGAACATGGAGCGGCTGAAGGCGGAGATGGAGAGGCTGGAGAAGGGGGAGGAGAAGGAGAAGTAGCGCGGCCCGGCCCCTTATCCCGACACGGCGGCTACTTCGGCCCGTACTTCTTCCGGTAGTCGTCCTCGTCCATGGCGCAGCGGAAGCCGAGCCCCTCCTGCCGCGCGACCTGGTTCGCCCCGACGACGTAGCGGTAGTCCCCCGCGGCCTCCTCGGGGGGGCTGCGGAAGTTCCCCCCGCGGCGGACGACGCGGTCGGTGTCCTTCGGGATCCCCTTCACGGGCTTCCCGTCCTCGAGCGTGGCCACGAACTCGGCCACGTTCCCGGCCATGTCCATCGCGCCGAAGGGGGAGCGGTCCTTCTCGAAGGAGCCCACGGCGGACGGCCCCTTGGCCGCGCCCCCGAGGTTGGCGCTCCCGGCGGCCCACTCCGCGCCCCAGGGGTAGAGGAGGTTGTCGTTCCCGCGGGCGGCCCGCTCCCACTCGTCCTCGGTGGGGAGCCGCTTCCCGAGGGCCTGGGCGAAGGCCACCGCCCCCTCGTAGGTGGCCCCGGTGACCGGCAGCGACCCCCTCCCCTCCGGCACGAGGGGGAGCCCCGTGCCCTTCTCCCGCGCCCAGTCCGCCGGGGTGACGCGGTCGCGGAGCTTCGCGTCCTTCAGACCGCGGAGGAACGCCCCGTAGGCCGCGCAGGTGACCTCGGTGCGGTCCATGTAGTAGCTCCGCAGCGCCCGCTTCCCGGGCTTGTCCGCGGGGTTGGGCCATCCGCGGTGCACGGTCACCACGAGGTCGCCCCGGGGGACGTGGACCATGTCCGCGGGGTCGGGGGCGGGCGGCTGGGGAGCCGTGGCGGGCGCCGGGGGCGTCCCCGCCCCGCCCTTCGCGCCGCCCCCGCCCGCGGGGGGGAGCCCCGAGGCCGCCCTCCATCGCGTGACCACGTCCAGGTCGAGGAAGTGCTTCTCCCAGTTCTCGAGCATCGTCTTCTCGGGGAAGACCGCCTCGGCCCCGGCGGCCAGTTGGGCGGACACGGCCTGGTCCTCGGGGGGAGGGGCCGCGGGGGCCGCGGCGGCGGAGCGCCCGAGCCGCCCGGCCACGATGGGACCGAGGAGCCTCTCCTTCTCCCAGGACGCGGCCGCGGAGTCCCAGCCGCCGTCCCTGAGCGCCGGGATCGCGGTCCGGACCAGCGCCGCGAGGGTCTCCTTCGACTTCGCGCCGCGCATCGCCTCGAAGTCTTTCTCGACCTCGCGGTAGGCCTCCTCCATCTCCGCCCGGAGCTTTGCGGCGTCGGCGCCCTTCCCGGCCGCGTCCTGGGCGCGGGAGGGGGGCGCGAAGGGGCCCGCGGCGAGCGCCAGGAGGGGGACGAGGCACGGGACGAGCCAAGGCACGCGGCGCCCGGAACCCATGGCGTCCTCCCGGCCCCGCCGCGCGCTCCCCGACGGCCCGCGGCAGGGCCTCGGCAGGGGGAGGAGCCGGCCTCCCGCCGCCGGCCGGGTGGCCTCCGCGACCCTCCCCCATTCTATGATACGCCCGCCGATGGAGGCCCCCCGGGCCGATTCCACGGAAAACCGCGTGAAACCCGCAGCCGACCCCGTCCCGACCCCCGCCCCCTCCGGGCTCGACGCCCCCGTGCAGTTCCTGCGGGGGGTGGGACCGGCCCGCGCGCGCCTGCTGGCGAAGATGGGCGTGGCGACCTGCCGGGACCTCCTCCACCTGGTCCCGCGCCGGCACGAGGACCGCCGCACGCTCGTCCCGATCGCGTCGCTCCGCCCCGAGGAGAACGCCACGGTGCGCGGCGTCGTCCGCGAGGTGTCGTTCCAGCGCATGCGCGGGCGGCTCTCCCTCGTGCGCGTGGTCGTGGGGGACGACTCCGGGACCGTGGTCGCGGAGTGGTGGAACCAGCCCTTCCGCCGCGGGCAGTTCAAGGAAGGGGAGGACGTCGTCCTGTCGGGGAAGGTGCGCGAGCGCAAGGGCCTCCGCATGTCCTCCCCGGAGACCGAGACGCTCTCCCCGGGGGGAGCCGCGGAGGGGGAGGAGGAGCCCGCGGCCGGCCCGTCGCTCGACTGGGGCCGCATCGTCCCCGTCTACCCGCTCACCCGGGGGCTCCGCCAGCCCGTGCTGCGGCGCGCCGTGCGCGCGGCCCTCGACCGCCACCTGGACGAGGTCGAGGACCCGCTCCCCGAGGCGCTCCGGCGGGCCGAGGGGCTCCCCCCCCTGCGGCAGGCGCTGGCGGCGATCCACTTCCCGGCGGGGATGGAGGAGGCGGAGGCGGCGCGGCGCCGGATGCGCTTCGACGAGCTCCTCCTCCTCCAGCTCGCGCTCGCGCTCCGGCGCCGCTCCCTGGTGCGGGAGGAGAGGGGCTTCGCCTACGCCCTCGGCGCGCGCCTGGACGCCCGGATCCGGAGGCGGTTCCCCTTCCGGTTCACGGCCGCCCAGGACCGGGCCGTGGCGGACGTCGCGGCCGACCTCGCCGCCCCGCACCCCATGAACCGGCTCCTGCAGGGGGACGTCGGGTGCGGGAAGACCGCGGTGGCGCTCTACCTGATGCTCGTGGCCGTGGCCAACCGCCGCCAGGCGGCGATCCTCGCCCCGACCGAGGTCCTGGCCGATCAGCACCACGCGAACTTCCTCCGATACCTCCAGGGCTCGCGGGTCCGGATCGAGCTCCTCGCGGGCGGGCTCCCGGCGCGCCGCCGCGCGGCGCTGCGGCGCGCGCTGGCCGCGGGGGAGATCGACGTCGCCGTGGGGACCCACGCCCTGCTGGAGGGGGAGGTCCGCTTCCGCGACCTCGGCGTGGCGGTGGTGGACGAGCAGCACCGCTTCGGCGTCCTCCAGAGGAAGGCGTTCCGGGACAAGGGGTTGCGCCCCGACCTCCTCTACCTCACGGCCACGCCCATCCCGCGCACGCTCGCGCTCACGCTCTTCGGGGACCTGGACGTGTCGGTCATCACGGAGCGGCCCCCGGGCCGCCGTCCGGTCACGACCCGCTGGGTCCGGCGGAAGGACGAGGCGGCGGCGCACCGCACCGTGCGGGAGGAGGTCGGGCGGGGCCGCCAGGCCTTCTTCATCTGCCCCCTCGTCGAGGAGTCGGAGGAGCTGGACCTGCGCGCCGCGACGGAGGAGGCGGAGCGGCTCCGCGCCGAGGTCTACCCGGACCTCCGCGTGGGGCTCCTCCACGGGCGGCTGCCGCGGGAGGAGAAGCGGCGGGCCATGGAGGAGTTCCGCGCGGGCCGCACCCACGTCCTCGTCTCCACGGTGGTCATCGAGGTGGGGGTGGACGTCCCCAACGCCTCGGTCCTCGTGGTCCTCCACGCGGAGCGCTTCGGCCTCTCCCAGCTCCACCAGCTCCGCGGACGGATCGGGCGGGGCCCCCACGCGAGCACCTGCTTCCTGTTCTCCGAGTCGCGGGGGGAGGAGGCGCGGGCGCGCCTGAAGGCCATGGTCGAGACGGAGGACGGTTTCGCGATCGCGGAGAAGGACCTCGAGATCCGCGGGCCGGGGGACATCCTCGGGACGCGCCAGCACGGCCTCCCCGACCTCCGGATGCCGGAGGCGCTGGCCGACACCCGGCTCCTCGAGCGGGCGCGGAAGGTCGCCTTCGATCTCGTGGCGCGCGACCCCGGACTCTCCTCCCCCGAGGGCCGCCGCCTCCAGGCCCTCCTCCGGCAGCGCTACGGGGAGCGATCGACGCTGGCGAAGGTGTGAGGCGTGCGTTGACGGCTCCTCGCCGTCCGGCGTGGGTAGCGCCCTCGCGCCGGTGGGCGGCCACGGCGAGCGTCAACGGCTTCCTTGAGGGAGGGGGAGTCCCGGTTCCTCGTCCTCCGGGCGGAGCACTACGACGGCGGTGCCCTGGGTCCGACCTCCCTCCCGTCCCGCGTGTAGAACCTCGGCGCGTCCGAGGGTCCCTCCGCACGGAGGGTCCCGGCGTCCAGCATCTCGTGGTGGCGCCGGCAGAGCCTGAGGAGGTTTTGGGCCTCCCGGTCCCCTCCGAGCGCGTGCGCCCGTCGGTGCGCGTAGTGCACCCACACCCGGTGCCCGCAGCACGGCACCTGGCAGCCGTCCCGGGTGCGTCCCGACACTTCCCGCCGTACCGCGGCCGGGATGTACCGCTCCCCCGGGATCTCCGCCGTGTCCGGGAGCCTCCGCCTTCCGGGCTCTTTCCGCAGCGGGTCCTTGCCCTCGAGGTAGTGCTCCGCCAGCACCTCCACCGTCTCCCCCTCGCTCAGCAGCCGCTCCGCGCTCCGGGAAGCAATCTCCCGGGCCCGGTCGAAGGCGTCCTTGCCCTTCGTAGAGAGCAAGGCCACGACCTCGACGAGCGCACCCTTCCGGTGCACCTCTTCGATCCGCTTCCGCACCGCCCGCACGAGCTCCCGCGTCGTCTGCCCCTCGGCGAAGGAGACCCAGTCGTCGCCCGGGACGAGCAGCGAGGGGTCCGAGAGCATCTTCCCGAGCTCCGCCGCGGCTTCCACCGACAGCATCCCCGCAAGCACCTTCGCCTCGAGGGGCGGAGAGGCCTCCAGGGCCCGGCCGAGGTCGAGGAGCGAGCGGGTCTCGCGCGCCGAGAGCCCCCGTCGCTCCCCCCACTGGGACAGCGAGGAGGACCCCTCGCGGCGAAAGAGGCCCGAGGCCGAAAGGCGTCCCAGGGCCCGGGCGAGGCGGACGTCGGCCAGCCGCTTCTCGGAGAGGAGCCGGCGGGCCAAGGCCTCCTCGGCCGAGGAGGGCCTCGCGGAGAGCATTGCAATCGCCATACGAACATAATCATACCACAGGCGAGGGACAGAATCCGGAATGTAAGGCTACTCGAACGGGGAAAACCAGGGATCCATGACTACTAATAAAACATGACCAACTGGGCCCACGGCCCCGGGCCTCCTCCGCGCGGCGGGCAGAGGGGTCAGACCCCGCGCGCTTCCGACATTGGCGCGAGTGCGGCACGTCCTGAGCGCGCGACGTCAGACCCCCTTCAAGGGGCCGTTGCCTCTGCCGTCGCCTCGCTCGGTCAGGCGGGCGGAGAACTCAGCGGTTGCCGCTGCGGCCCGCACGGGACAGCGAGGAGCCACGGTGACGGCCCCGTGACGCATTCCGGCGAGGCTCCCGGGTCCGGGTGGGATACTCGGTGGTTCCGCCGCAGGCGCGGCGGGGAGGGAGCCTTCTCATGGCCGTGCTCCGGGGCCTCGCCGCCGCTGCCGCCCTGGCGCTCCTCGCCGGAGAGGCGCCGGCCCAGGACGCCACGAGCGGGACCGGGCCGTCGCGCGCCGAGCCGGGGATCCCGCCGAAGAAGCCGAAGGACAGGGTCACCTTCGCCCCCGACCCGCCCCCCGGGAAACCCCCGGAGGAGAAGACCCCCCCGCCCCCGACCGAGCCCCCGCGGAGCGAGGTCGAGATCCTCCTCGAGGCGCTGTCACGCTGGCCCGACGCGGAGGGGCGCACCGCGGCGGGGCGCCTCGCGCGCATGTACGCGGACGCCAGGCCGAGGGTCCTGGAGGCCGTCGCCAGGACCCCCCGGGACGGGCGCGTGGTGGGGGGCGCGGCCTTCGTCGTGGCCGAGGCGGGGGACGCCGACGCGCTCCCGGCCCTCCTGGCCGCCGCGCGCGACCCGCGCGTCTACCTCCGCATCGGCGACGTGATGGACGCCGTCCTCCGCGTGGACCCGGCCAACGCCCGCGAGCGGCTCCTCCCGCTGCTGTCGATCCCCTCCTCCGCCGTGGTGGACCGCGTGGCCCACGCCCTCCAGCCGCTGCTGGGGCCGAAGGACCTCCCGGCCCTCCTCGCCCTGGCCCTGGACCGGAGCCCCGGGACGCGCCGCGCCGCCCTCGGCCTCGCGGCGGAGATCGACCTCGCCGGGGCGCTCCCCGCCCTCACCGCGGCGCTGGGGGACTCCTCGGCCGACGTGGCCGCCTCGGCGGCGGCCGCCCTCGGCTTCCGCGCCGACGAGGCGACGCTGGCGGCGCTCAACGGGATTGCGCGCGGGCCCGAGGAGCGGCGCGCGATCTTCGCCCTCCTCGGCCTCCTCCGGGCCGGGGAGCGCCGCGGCCCCGCGGCCTTCGAGGACGCCACCGTGGCGGCGATCCTCGGCTCCCGCGGCCTGCGCTCGCAGGACCCGGCGGCGAGGCTCGTCTCCGCGATCGCGCTTGCGGACCTGGGCTACGCCCGCCCCGACCCCGCGGTGGACCCGGTCCTCGAGGCCGAGGTCGTCCCCGTGCTCCTCAACGCGGTCGGCGGGGCGCGGCTGTTCCCCGAGCTGCCGGTCCTGCGCCCCCTCGCGCTGGAGCGCCTGCGGAAGCTCACGGACGCCGTGGGGCTCGTCAACGGGCCGGACTGGGCCGCCTGGTGGGAGAGGAACCGGGAGGGGTTCACGGCCCGCCGCGCCCTGACCGCGCTCCCTCCCGAGGCCCGCAAGGACCTCCGCGTCCAGGTCGCGGGGACCGCCTGTGGGGAAGCGGGCCCGGCGGTCTACGCGGTGGACCCCTCCGCGGCGCCGCCCGGGGGCGGGGCCGGGGGGCGGTTCGTCGCCCTCTCCGCGGAGGAGGCCGACCGGGTCGCCCGGGCGGTCGAGGCTTCCGGCATGCTCGGGATGCCCGAGGCGGTCGGCCTCGAAGGGGGGCCCGTCGTCGGCGTCTCCGTCCAGGCCCTGCGCCGCGGCCGGACCGTCCGCGTGGACCAGGGGCGGCAGGCGCCGGCCGGGCTGGGTCCCCTGCTCGAGGCGCTCGCCGCCGTCCGCCGCGCCAACGAGTGGCAGGCCTGCTGGGACCGCCGCGTGGCGCCCACCTTCGCCGCCTTCGTGGACGCGGAGCGGCCGTTCTGGTCCGACCCGAAGCGCGACGCGGGGGAGAGGGCGGCGCGCCGGGTCCGGATCGCCGTGGGGTCCCTCGCCGACCAGCCGGGGGAGGCGGACCGCCGCGCCCTCCTCCGCTCGCTCCGCGAGGACCCGGCGCTGCGCGCGGCGCTCCGCCCCGAGGACGCAGGGGTCCTCGCCTCCCTGGCCGAGACCGAGCCGCGCCTCCCCGGCACCGCGGAAGACGCGCTGCGGGTCCTCGCCGCGGCCGGGCGGACCGAGGGGCTCCCGATCCTCGTGGGGCGCCTCGAGGGGCAGGACGGGCCGCTCGCCGAGCGGATCCTCGAGGAGTCCTTCGCGGCGGCGCCCCTGGCGGCCTCGCT
>CAZKTF010000165.1:0-8095 GCA_964555565.1 uncultured Planctomycetota bacterium
ACGGCGGTGGAGACGGGGCCGTTGTAGGGGCCGGGCTTGCCCCGCCCGCCGTGTGTCTGCGGGCGGTCGGGGGAATGGCGGGCGGCCCAAGGGCCGCCCCTACAACGGCGGGGACGGCCTGCCGCCGCCGCTCTCCCCCCCTTCCTTGACCCCCGCTCCGAACGCGGCTAGCGTTCGCCCATGGACTACTTCTCCGTGCGGGGGACCCGCGCCTTCTGCGAGGAGGTGCCGCTCGCGGCCGTCGCGGAGAAGGCCGGCACCCCGGCCTTCGTCTACTCCCGCCGCACCATCGTCGAGCACGTCCGCCGGATCCGGGACGCCTTCGCCGGGGTGGACACGCTCCTCTGCTACTCGGTGAAGGCCTGCTCGAACCTGGCCGTCCTCGCGGTGCTGCGCGGGGAGGGCGCGGGGTTCGACGTGGTCTCGGGGGGGGAGCTGTTCCGGGCGCTCCGGGCCGGCGCGGACCCGAAGAGGATCGTGTTCGCCGGCGTGGGGAAGACCGCCGGGGACATGGCCTACGCCCTCGACCAAGGGATCCTGATGTTCAACGTGGAGAGCGAGGGGGAGCTCCTCCTCCTCGACCGCCTCGCCCGGGAGAAGGGGAAGCGCGCGGACGTCGCCCTCCGCGTGAACCCGGACGTGGACCCGAAGACCCACACCTACGTCGCGACCGGGAAGCGGGAGACGAAGTTCGGGATCGACCTCGAGAAGGCCGCGGCGCTCGCGGCGCGGATCCCCTCGATGGCGGGGGTGCGGATGGTGGGGGTCCACGCCCACATCGGGTCGCAGGTCACCGAGACGGCGCCCTACGTGGAGGCGCTCGGGAAGGCGGTCGAGTTCGCCGCGCGGGCCCGCGACGCGGGGAACCCGGTCGAGTCCCTGAACATGGGCGGCGGGTTCGGGATCTTCTACAGGGGGGGCGAGGCGAAGCCGGCCTCCGCCTTCGGCGCGGCCCTGGTGCCGCTGGTCAAGCGCTCGGGCCTCCGGCTCCTCCTCGAGCCCGGGCGGTTCATCGTGGGGAACGCGGGCGTGCTGCTCGCGCGCGTGCTCTTCGTGAAGGAGTCCGGGGAGCGGAGGTTCGTGGTGGTCGATGCGGGGATGAACGACCTCATCCGCCCGAGTCTCTACGGGGCGGTGCACCGCGTGTGGCCCGCCGAGGCCCCCTTTCCCGAGTCCGAGGCGGCGGCGCGCGAGGCGGAGACCTGGACCTGCGACGTGGTGGGCCCCGTGTGCGAGACCGGGGACTTCCTCGCGAAGGACCGGCGGATCCCGCCCGTGAAGGAGGGGGACCTGCTCGTCGTCTACTCCGCCGGCGCCTACGGCGCGGTGATGTCCAGCAACTACAACTCCCGGCCCCGGGCCCCCGAGGTCCTCGTCTCGGGCGACCGATGGGAGGTGGTGCGGGAGCGTGAAACCTGGGAGGACCTGGTGCGGGGGGAGTCGATCCCGGGGGGGTGAGGGCAGCCCGGAGCCGAGGCTCTAGCGGCCGAGGCTGAGGTAGCGCTCTCCGCGGTCGGGCAGCACGGTCACCACCGTCTTCCCCGGCCCCAGGCGGCGGGCGACCTCGATGGAGGCGACGACGTTGGCGCCGGCGGAGATCCCGACCAGCAGCCCCTCCTCCCGCGCCAGGCGCTCCGCCATCTCCCGCGCGTCGGAGGTCCGGACGCGGACGACCTCGTCGATCTCCTCGCGGCGGACGAGCGGGGGGACGAAGCCGTCGGCCAGCCCCTGGATCCCGTGGGGGCCGGGCCTGCCGCCGCTCAGGACCGCGGACTCGTCCGGCTCCACGGCCACCACGCGGGCCGGGACCCCGGCCGCGCGCAGCGCGTGGCCCACGCCCATGAGGGTGCCCCCGGTCCCCACCCCCATGACGAAGGCGTCGAGCCGCCCCTCGACCTGCCGGAGGACCTCGGGCCCCGTCGTCCGCTCGTGGCAGCGCGCGTTGTCGGGGTTGGAGAACTGGGCCGGGAGGAACAGGGACGGGTCCTCCCGGGCCATCCCGCGCGTTTGCGCCACGGCCTCCTCGACGTGGAGCAGTTCCTCGAACAGGCGCAGTTCCGCCCCCAGGGAGAGGAGCATGTGCCGGCGCTCCTCGCTCACGGTCTTCGGCATCATCACGACCACGCGGTAGCCCTTCACCGCGCCCAACATGGCGAGCGCGATCCCGGTGTTGCCGCTCGTGACCTCGAGGATCGTCATGCCCGGGCGGAGTTCCCCGCGCCGCTCCGCCTCCTCGAGGATCGCCTTCGCGATCCGGTCCTTCACGCTCCCGCCCGGGTTCAGGAACTCCGCCTTGGCGAGGACCCGGCACCGGGTCGCCTCCGAGGCGGCGCGCAGGGGGAGCATCGGCGTGTCGCCGATGGAGTCGAGGACCCCGGAGAGGGTCCGGCAGACCGGCGTCACCCGGGGGCACTCGACGAGGTGGAGCGGGACGCGGGGGCGCGCCCCGCGGCGCGCGACGCGAGGCATGGACGGGTCTCCATCCGCCGGGGTGTCCCACCTTCTACCGCGCGGGGGGCGCCGGCCGCCCGCCCTCCCCCGCGGCGGGGGGGACCGGGGTCGCCTCCCGGCCCGCGGGGGGGGTACTCTTTGGGTGGAGGGAGACCATGAAGTCCATCCGCGTCGCCGAGTACGGCCCGCCGTCGGTCCTGCGCCTGGAGGAGGTCCCCGACCCCAGGCCCGGGAAGGGGGAGGTCCTCGTGCGGGTCCGGGCCGCCGGCGTGAACCCCGTGGAGACCTATCTCCGCGCCGGGACCCACTACCGCCTTTCCTCCTTCCCCTGGACCCCGGGGACCGACGGGGCGGGAGTCGTCGAGGACCTTGGGGAGGGCGTGGACTCCGTCAAGCCCGGGGACCGGGTCTACACCGCGGGCTCGCTCAGCGGGACCTACGCCGAGAAGGTCCTCTGCCGCGCCTCCCAGGTCCACCCCCTCCCGTCCCAGGTCTCCTTCCCCCAGGGCGCGGCGGTCCACGTCCCCTACGCCACCGCCTGGCGCGCGCTCTTCCACCGCGCCAGGGCGGAGCCCGGCGAGACGGTCCTCGTGCACGGGGCCTCGGGGGGCGTCGGCCTCGCCGCGGTGCAGATCGCCCGGGCCCACGGGATGGTCGTGGTGGGGACCGCGGGCTCCCCGCGCGGGCTCAAGGCCGTGACCGAGAACGGGGCCCACCACGCGATCAACCACCGGGAGGCGGGGTACCTCGACGACCTGCCGCTGCGCCTCGGCTCCACGCGGGGCGTGGACGTGGTCCTCGAGATGCTCGCCAGCGTGAACCTCGCCATCGACCTGAAGGTGCTGGCGCTCGGCGGGCGCGTGGTCGTCGTCGGGTCGCGCGGGACCATCGAGATCGACCCGCGGCTGGCCATGGGGAAGGACGCCTCGATCCTCGGGATGTCCCTCTGGAACGTCCCCGAGAAGGAACTGGCCTCCATCCACGCGGCGCTCGGGGCCGGGCTGGCCAACGGGACGCTGCGCCCCGTCATCCGCGAGGAGATGCCGCTGGCCGACGCCGCCCGCGCCCACGAGGAGGTCCTCAAGCCCGGGGCGCTCGGGAAGATCGTCCTGGTGCCGCCGGCGTAAACTGAACCGGTCCGGCCCCGGCCGGCGTTCCTGAGGTAGAGCCATGGGATCGCCCGCGCCCTCCGTCCCGATCGAGGAGCTGCTGGCCCACCGGCTGTGGGTGCGTGCGGTGGCGCGCCGCCTCGTGTCCGACCCGAGCCGGGCCGACGACCTGGAGCAGGAGGCCTGGCTCTCGGCCATCGAGCACCCGCCCCGGCACGACGGGGGCCTGCGGGGGTGGTTCCGCGCGCTCCTCCGCAGCCGCGCGCGGGACGCGTGGAGGGGTGAGGGGCGGCGGGAGGCGCACGAGTCCGCCGCGCCGCCGCGCAGGCCGGTCCCCTCCCCGGAGGAGGTCGTCGCGGCGGCCGAGGCCCACCGCCGCGTCGTCGAGGCGGTGATGGGGCTGGAGGAGCCCTACCGCGCGACCGTCCTCCTCCGCTTCTTCGAGGACCTCCCGCCGCAGGCCGTGGCCGAGCGGATGGGCGTGCCGGTGGAGACGGTCCGCACGCGGGTGAAGAGGGCCCTGGAGCAACTGCGCGAGCGGCTCGACCGCGAGCACGGGGGGGACCGGAAGGCCTGGGTGGCGGTCCTCCTGCCGCTCGCCGGTGGGGACCTCGCCCGGCCGGGCCCCGCGCCCGCGCCGCCCCCGATCCCCGCGTGGCCCGCGGCGACGAGCCTGGCCGCCGCGGGGTTGGGCATCCTCGCCGTGGCGGGGATCACCGCGGCGGTCCTCGACTGGGGACAGGGCCCGGCTCCTCCCCGGGGCCGCGACCCAGCGGTCCCCCGCGCCGACGGGAGAGGCGGGCCGCCGCGGCCGGAACCGCGGCCGGCGCCGGCGCCCGCGGAGGCGGACCCCGCCGGGGTCCCGGCCGGCTCCACGCGAGGGCCGGAGCCATCCCCGTCGGCCATCGGCGACGGCGTCCCCGTGCGCGTCCGCGACCTGGCCGACGGAGCGCCGGTGGAGGACCTCGCGCTGTCCGTCACCCGCGACGAGGGCGGAACCCTCGAGGTGAGGACGGACCGCGGGGGGTTCGCCCTCCTCCCCCAGGAGGGGTGGAAGAAGGTCCTCCCGGGGGACGAGGCGTGGAGGAGCCCGACCTACGCGCCGGGGGAGATCCTCCAAGCGCGGGAGCTGTGGCTCTATCGGACCGTGGCGATCGCGGGCGAGGTCCGGGCCGAGTCGGACGAGCGGGCAATCAACCCGGCCTCGGTGCGGCTCGCGGTCGTGCTCTTCGACCGGCACGGGCCCCTCGGGGGCCAGACGCGGGAGACCGCGCCCTGGGGCCCGCGGTGGATGCGGGAGCACGGGATCGCCGATTCGATGGACCTCCCGCGCGCCGACGTGGACGGGACCTTCTTCGCCCGGGTCCCCCGGATCCGCGGGGCGCGGATCACGGCCTCGGCCCCGGGCTGGATCGGGGACGAGGCCCCGCTCCCGCCGGAACCTCCCGGGGAGGAGCCGGCCCGCGTGGATCTCGTCCTCCGGGACGCGCCGCGGGTCTGCGGTATCCTCGCCGACGAGAACGGGGAACCGGTCCCCGGAATCCGCGTCCTGCTCTTCCTCTCGTTCCGCGTGCCCGCGGCGGAGGCCTCCGGTCCCGCGCAGAGGCTCCGCCCCAGCGGCGGGTACACGATCCGCACCACGGGGGACGAGGCGGTCGTCTGCCTCGTGGATGCCCGGCCGTCCGGGAAGGACGGCTCCTTCGAGTTCGCGACGGCCGCGAAGGGAGATGTCCTCCTGGTGGTGCAGGCGGACGGATGCCGGCCGCTCTCGCGGAGCCTCGGAAGGATCGAGGAGTCCTCCGTCCGCTGCGAGCTCCGGCTCTCCCGCCTCGACGAGGCGCGGCGGGTCCGCCTCCTCCGGGGAGGCGCCGTGCTCGCCTCGATCCGGATCACCTTCATCGACCTGTCGGCCGGGGACCCGCAGCCGTCCCTGGACCTCGCCACGGACGAGCGCGGAGAGGTCCCCGCGGAGGCGCTCGAGGCGGGGCACCGGTACTTCGTCATCGGTCCCTGGGAGATGAAGGGTGATGGGTCGAACATCGTCGAATGGAAGGGGGAACCCGGCGACGTCGAGCTGGGCAAACCCGGGGAGGCCCGCGAGGGCCGCTGAGAGGAGACACGCCATGCGCACCGCCTTCGCCGCGCTCGCCGTCGCCGCCGCGCTCGCCGCGTCCGCCTTCGCGGGGGACGAGAAGAGGCGCCCGCCCGCGAAGGACGGGTTCGAGGCGATCCAGGCCGTCCTCCGCGGGACCGACGCGGCCCAGGTCGAGGCCGTCCTCCCCGGGAAGCTGGTCGATCCCGGGACGAAGGACCCCGAGGTGAAGGCTTGGAGGGACGGGATGGCACGGCGTCTCGCGCGCGCGGCCGTCCTCGGAGCCCGCGAGGGCGGCGACGAGGGGGTCGTACGCCTGGCGGGGGAGAAGGCCGGCGACGAGGCGGAAGTGGCGATCTGCTGGGCGGGGACCCGGTGGGTCGTGGCTTCCCCCGCAACCTACCAGTTGAAGGGCGCCTTCGTGGACGCCGCCCGGGGCGGCTCCGCGGCCCGGTGCACGCTCGTCGCGCGGACGGAGGTGCCCCGCGGGTACGGGAAGAGCGCCTTCTCCTTCACCCACGTCACGGGGGCTCCCCGGGAGTTCAAGAACCGGGCGGACGTCTGGTTCGACGGGGTCTGCGGGTGCCTCCACACGAGCGGCGACGCGAGGATCACCTCCGCCGGGGACCGCGTCCTCGAGAAGGTCGAGGGGATCCCGGTCGGCGCGAAGTGGGAGAACCAGGTGGAGCCCGCGAAGGGGGCCACCTTCGTCGTGCATTGCCGGAGGCCCGGACGGGAGGACTGGTACGCGTCCTGCAGGGTCCTCTCCGTGGTGGGGAACCGGCTGGACCTGGAGTGGACGGTCCTCGCGGCTGGCCTCGGGACGCCTACCTCGATCCACAAGGCGCTTCCCGACAGGTCGCCGGACGAGGGGGACGGCTACGACGGGATCTGCGGCAGGCCGGCGGGTCCGGGCCGACCCGCGGGCCGCGGAGGTGATGGCGGCGCCGCCGGGGACTACGGGGACGACAAGTAGGGGCGGGCGCCGCTACCGCCCGCGCGCGGCGGCGTCCAGGGCCAGCAGCTCGTCCAGGAGCCGCGGGACCTCCGCGATGGGGAACGAGTTGGGGCCGTCGCTGAGGGCCCGATCCGGGTCCTCGTGGCACTCGAGGAAGATGCCGTCCACCCCCACGGCCACCGCCGCGCGGGCGAGGACCCGGATCATCGCGCGGTCCCCGCCGCTGGCGTCGCCCAGCCCGCCGGGCCTCTGGACCGAGTGGCCCGCGTCGTAGAGGACCGGCGCGCCCAGCGCGCGCATGGCCGGGAGGCCGCGGAAGTCCACGACGAGGTTCCGGTAGCCGAAGGCGGTCCCGCGCTCGCAGAGGATCCCCTTGCGGTTCCCGGTGGACTCGAGCTTGGCGAGGACGTTCCCCATGT
Source organism: uncultured Planctomycetota bacterium (assembly GCA_964555565.1). Taxonomy (GTDB): domain Bacteria; phylum Planctomycetota; class JAJSAM01; order JAJSAM01; family JAKLKS01; genus CAZKTF01. The sequence goes on from CAZKTF010000165.1 coordinate 7,030, forward strand.
CCTCGGGCGCCATCCACTGCCCCTTCTTCAGGTTCACCGGCTTGCCGGTGCGGCCGCAGGCGAGGACGAGGTCGGTCTGCCGGCAGAGGAAGGCCGGGACCTGGAGGACGTCGAGGACCTCGGCCGCGGGCTCCGCCTGCCAGGCCTCGTGGACGTCGCTCACCACCGGGAGCCCGGTCTCCTCCTTCACGGCCCGTAGGACCTCGAGCCCCTCTTCGAGCCCCGGCCCGCGCCAGCCGCGGATCGAGGAGCGGTTCGCCTTGTCGAAGGAGGACTTGAACACGATCGGGACGCCGGCCCGCTCGGCCACGCGCCGCAGCCGCCGCGCCGCGCGCAGCGTGACGGCCCGCCCCTCGATGGAGCAGGGCCCGAGGAAGAACACGAGAGGGTTCCCGCCGCCGAGGCGGACCCCGGGGGCGATGGCGACGGCCCGGGGCCCCGGCGCGCGGCGTTTCCCCTTCACGCGTCCCTCCCCGCGGCCGGCGGCGCGATCACCCGGACGGCCCCCGCGCGGAGCGTGAGCTCCAGCGGCGTCGTGCCGAGAGGATCCCCGTCCACCTGGACCGCCACGGGCGCGGTGGCCTCCACGCGCACCGTCCGCGCGCGGACCACCCGCACGTCCCGTTGCCGCGGCAGCGTACCCCGCCAGGCGCCCCACAGGTAGCGGAAGAAGGAGCGGCGGCGGCGCGCGTCGAGGAGGCAGAGGTCGAGGAGCCCGTCGTCGGGGCGCGCCTCCGGCGCGAGGGTGAAGAGGCCCGCGTAGGTCCGGGTGTTGCACGCGACGAGGACGGTGGCCGGGCCGGCCGGGGCCCCATCGACCGTGACGGCGAGCGGGGGGAACGAGTAGCGGAGGCAGGCCCGCGCCGTCGGCCGGACGTAGGAGAGGAACCCGATCCCGCCGCGGCGGCCCTCCGCCACGGCGCGCACGATCTCCGCGTCGAGCCCGACCCCCGCCACGCAGAGGAACCGGCGCGGCGCCACGCCGGCGGCGCGGGCCTCCCCGACGTCCAGCGCCCGGGGCGTCCCGCGCGCCACCACCCGGGCCGCCCCCGCGGGGTCGAGCGGG
>CAZKTF010000166.1:0-8082 GCA_964555565.1 uncultured Planctomycetota bacterium
GCCGCCCCGGGGCGCCCGGCCGAGAGCGCGCGCGTGGAGGCGCTCCGGGACCGCCTCGCCCGCCACGTCCGCCACCACATCGTCCACGACCCCGACCTGGCGGACCTCCCGCGCGTGGCGATCTCGGTCCCCGACGTGGTGGACGAGGCCGTGGTCTGGACGCTGGACCACCTGGACCGCCGGCCCGCGTACCTCTCGCCGGAGCAGTTCGCCTGGAGGCGGATGCTCCACCAGTACGACCTGGCCAAGGCCTCCGTCCTCCGCGGCCGCGCGGCCGCGACCGACGAGGAGCGCCGCGAGGCCTCCCACCGTGAGCCCGAGGCCGAGCTCCCCATGGAGTGGGAGGACGCCCAGGACCTGATCTTCGGCGGCGGGGAGCCGCTCCCGCTCGACCTGGACGAGGCCCGGGCGGAGGTCTCCGACCCCGGCACCATGCTCGAACGCGAGGAGGCCCAGCGCGCGGTGTCGGAGGGCCTCCTGACGCTGCCGGACGCGCAGCGCCGGGCCGTCCTGCTCCACGACCTCGAGGGCTACGACCCCGAGGAGATCGCCTACGTCCTCTCGCGAAGCCCCGACCGCGTCCGCCGCGACCTCGACGACGCGCACCGGACGCTCCGGCGGAAGCTCCGCGAGTACCAGTAGAGGGGGTCTGACCTCAGGCGCCGGCGAGCGTTCTCAGCACGCCGGAGGGGTCTGACCTCGGGCGCCCATAGGGTGGCGCAGCACATCACGCGAGGCGCCCGGGGTCTGACCCCCTTCATGGCTCCCCCGAAGCGTCGCTGCGCGGTCTGACCCCTTCGCTGCGCTCTACTCGGCCTCTGGGCGGCCGCGCCGGGTCGCCTTCACCGCCGAGCGGGCGCGCTTCCCGGCGAGGCGCCGCTCCCTCGCGGCGCGGCCCGGGCGGGTGGGGCGGCGCGGGCGGGGGACGAAGAGCGCGGCGCGGAGGACCTCGCCGAGGCGCTCGAGCGCCTCCTGCAGGTTCCGCTCGCGGTGGCGGGTGCGGTCGCAGGTGACGGCGAGGACCCCCGCCACGGTGAGCCGGGAGGCGAGCCGCGCCAGCGCCCGCGCCTTCTCCGCCGGCCGGAGCAGCGTCGTCGCCCGGAGGTCGAAGCGGACCTCGGCCCGGGTCTCGACGCGGTTCACGTTCTGCCCCCCGGGCCCGCCCGAGCGGGAGAACCGGATCTCCAGCGCCGCCCCGGGGAGGACGAGCCCGGGCCGCACGCGCACCTCGCGGGACGCGCGGGCCACGGCTACTTCTCCTTCGTCCGGACCGTGGCGCGCAGCACCACCCCGTCGGGGCCCCAGGCCAGGGTCGCGCCGGCGTCGCGCAGCACCTCGAGCCCCCGGAGCTCCTCCACGTAGAGGCGCTTCTTCTCCGGGAACTCGAAGTCCTTCATCCGCCGGATGCGGCGGTCCATCTCGTTCTCCACGAGCCTCTGGAGCTGCTCCTGGTCCACCACGGCCGCGTTCGACCCGACGACGAGGTCCCTCATCACCTCGCGCCGCTCCTTCACCCAGTCATGGGTCGATCGCCCGGTGGCGACCTCGCGGCGGCGGTCCTTCATGAGGAGGAGGACGGGCCCCAGGTCGGCGAAGGCGTGCGCCTGCCCCTCCCCCGCCGCGGCCGCGCGCGCCGCGAACTCCGGGTCGTCCCCCAGGGCCCGCCGCCGGCCCGCCCGCGCCTCCAGCGCCCGCCGGAGCGTCCCCTCGTTGCTCGCCACGAGGACCAGGTCCCCCTCGAAGGCCGCGGCCGGGCGCACCAGGTCCTGGTCCCCCCGGAGGTACTTCGGCACCGCGCGGAACATCCGCACCCCGGGCTCGGGGGCGGGGAGGTCGGCGAACTCCCGGAAATCCGACTTCTCCCGGACCCCGCGGAACCACCGCTCCGCGGCGCCGGGCCCGGCCTCGGGCCGCTGGCGGAACGCGAAGAGCACCCCCGGGAGCGGCTCGACGAACCGCCCCGACGCGTCCGCGTCGTAGTCGTCGAGGGGGAGCGCGTCGCAGTCGGGGAGCCGCTCCACGACGACGGAGACCCCGGGGAGGAGGAGCCCGTCCAGGTCCTGCGTCCAGGCCTCGATGCTGCTCCCCGCCTTGCGGAGCCCCCCGTCCACGGCGTCGCGGATCTCCGGCGGCGCGCGCCCGTAGAGCATCCGCGCGAGGAGCCCCGGCGGGAGCTCGAGCCGGAGGACGAAGGCCGCGCTCCCCGCGGGCGCGAGCGCCGCCGCCTCCGCCAGCGCCTCCCGCGCGGGCCGGCCCGCGGCCTCCGCGAGGCCCTGGGCCACGGCCGAGGGGGACTTCTCGTTGCGCGTCGCCGCCACCTCCGCGGCGCACTCGTCGGGGCCGGGGAACAGGACCGCGGCCCGGAGCGACCCGAGCGCGTCGGGATCCACGAGGAAGGCGAGGAGGCCCGGGACCCCGCCCGCGGCCCGCATCCGCTCGCCGGGGGATCCCCCCGCGGCGGGGGCGCGGTCCTGCGCCAGGCGCGGCAGGTCGAGGAAGGCCCGCAGCGGCGGGGCGTCCTCCCCGCCGAGGAGCGCGTCGGCCGCGTCCTGCCGGTCCGGCAGCGAGCCCGCGCCCCCCGTCCGCGCGAGGCGGGCCGCCTCCTCCACGAGCGCCCGGTCGTTGCCCACGACGAGGACGTCCTTCACCACCGCGGCGAAGCCGGTGGTCGTGGTCCGCGGCCCCCCGACCAGCGCCGAGGTGTCCACCTCGTAGAGGTCGCGGAGCCGCACGACCCGGAGCCGGCCCTCCGCCTCCACCCGCCGACGCGCCCAGTCGTGCTTGAAGACCCCGAGGATCATCCGCGCCCGCGACGTGAGGCGGGTCGCGAGGCAGACCTTCGAGAGGTCGGGCGTCGCGAGGTCGGGGACGCCGAACAGGACCGCCTCGCCGCCGAGCACGTCCCCCGCCAGCGTGAAGCCGCGCAGCGCTGTCGGGAGCGCGGCGTTCACCCGCTCCTCGGACCGGCCGATCTCCTCGGCCAGCCCGTGCAGCTCCGCGGGGTCCCGCCCGAGCGCCGTGAGGAGCCCGTCCACGCGCCCGAGGAGGTGGCGCCGCACGAAGGGGGTCGCCAGCAGGGCCGGCGCCGCGCCGCGGATCGCGAAGGCCGCGTCGGAGGGGACCACCCGGTCGAGGCTCGCGACCGTCCCCTCGAAGGGGTTGTAGAAGAGGTAGGTGAAGGCCGCCCAGGCGAGCACGAGGAGGAGGAGGAGCGCGACGCCGGCGCGGACGCCCCAGCGGCGGATGCGCGAGGGGGGCGCGGCGGCGGCGCGGGCCGCCGCGGCAGCCGGGGCGGACGGGCGGCCTGGGGTCATCGGGGGTCGTCGATCTTAGACGACGGCCCCGGCGACGGTCTGCTAGTCTGCCCCCGGCCATGGCGCTCCACGTCAGCCGCCGGGTCGCGGGGCTCTCCGACGCGCTCACCCTCCGCATCAACGCGCGGTACAAGGAGCTCGTCGCGAAGGGGGAGGACGCGGTCACCTTCGGCACCGGGGAGCCGGACTTCGACACCCCCGGCCCGGTGCGCGAGGCCGCCGTGAAGGCGATCCGCGAGGGCTTCACCAAGTACACGCCCTCCAGCGGGATGCCCGCGCTGTGCGAGGCCGTGGCCCGCAAGCTCGAGCGCGAGAACGGGGTCGCCTACGCGCCCTCCGAGGTCGTGATCACCAACGGCGCCAAGCAGGCCCTCTACGAGGCGCTCCACACCCTGTGCGAGGAGGGGGACGAGGTCCTCGTCCCCGCGCCCTACTGGCTCTCCTACCCCGAGATGGCCCGCGCCGTCGGGGCCGTCCCGGTCGTCGTCCCCTGCCGCGAGGAGGACGGCTGGCGCCTCCGCGCCGAGGCGGTGGCGCGCGCCGGGTCGAAGCGGGCCCGGGTCCTCGTCCTCAACAGCCCCAACAACCCCACGGGCGCGGTCTTCGAACGCGAGGACCTCCAGGCCGTCGCCGAGGTCTGCCGGGAGCGCGACCTCGCGGTCCTCTCGGACGAGATCTACGAGAGGATGGTCTACGACGGCGCGGTCAACACCTGCTTCGCGTCCCTCTCCCCCGACGCCCGCGCGCGGACCATCACCGTGGGCGGCGTGTCGAAGACCTACGCGATGACCGGGTGGCGGATCGGGTTCGCCGCGGGCCCCGCCGGGGTGATGGCGGCGCTGGGGAGCCTCCAGTCCCACCTCACGAGCAACGCCGCGAGCATCAGCCAGAGGGCCGCCCTCGAGGCCCTCACCGGGGACCAGTCCGCGGTCGGGACGATGGTGGCGGAGTTCGACGCGCGCCGCCGCCTGATGGTCGAACGGCTCCAGGCGATCCCCCGGGCGCGCCTGGTGCCGCCGCGCGGGGCGTTCTACGTCTTCCTCCGCACGGACCCCTTCTACGGGAAGCGCGGCATCGACGGCTCGGCGGCGCTTTGCGAGGCGCTCCTCGAGGAGGAGAAGGTGGCCTGCATCCCCGGGGCGGCCTTCGGCGCCGACACCCACGTCCGCCTCTCCTACGCCACCTCCCGCGCGAACATCGACAAGGGCTGCGAGCGGATCGGCAGGTTCCTGGGCAGCCTGCGCTAGGCAGCCACGACGAACCTCATGCGCACCCTCCCCTCCACCCGCGGATCGGAGGGTGGGGGCGTGCGTTCTACGGACCTTGAAGCCGTGACCGGTGAGGTCGAGCCAGGACATCGGAGGGACCACATGAGCCATGACGTGTTCATCTCATACTCAAGCGCCGATCGACTCGTCGCCGCCTCTGTATGCGAGGACCTAGAAAGAGAGGGGATCCGCTGCTGGATCGCTCCGCGAGACATCCCGGCCGGCAAGGACTATGCAGAAGCGATCATCGATGCGGTATCCGGATGTAATGTCACTGTGCTTGTATTCTCAGGTAACGCGAATCTATCTACCCACGTTATTCGAGAAGTAGAGCGCGCGGTTAGCAAAGGCAAATCCATACTGACGTTCCGGATCGATAGTTCCAACCCCAGCAAGACACTGGAGTATCTGATCAGTGCGACGCAGTGGCTGGATGCCGTTGCACCGCCGCTGCAGCCGCATTTGCGCAGACTCATGGAAGCGATTCGCGTTTTGATGACTGACGTAGGTCAGAGGCCCAAGCTGTCGAGAGTCACAGAGCTGCGCCTGTTCATGTCATCGCTTCCCGTAGTTTCCGAGGCCGTGATGCGCGAGATACACGTACTCGAGCTGATGGTTCCCCCGGACGGGCACAACGGCGCGAGACCGCCCAACCCTAGGCCATCCGACGAGTTAATGGACAAGATCGACGAGTTGTGCGCACGCGAGAGCGTCGCACTTCCTCATTCATGGCGGCGCGACTATTGGGACCACGGGCGCCATGGGCACCTGGGTGCCGTCAGGGCCATTACCCTCGCACAGAGGAGGACGATCCTCGAGTTCTTGAACGTGGCGGATGACGAACTGCTTTTCTGGGCCGTCCAGTTGTGTTGGTGGCCAATGGCATCATTCCAGCGATCGAGCTTCCTGCGGCGGTTTTTTTTGCGCGACACAGAGAAGTACGAGGCCGAGACCATCCTTCGGCGTCTTGAGAACGCTGGATTGATTACGCAAGGTGTACCGCCACACGATAGGATAGGCAGGGATACAGGCAACCTGCGTCATGAGACGACAAGGCTGACCGGCCGAGTGTGTGATTCTCTTAGGGCCGCCGGCATCGAGCTAACGCCTCCGCAGAATGAACGAGCCAACTGGATCGAGAAGCGGAGCGATTGACGGTAGCCGCAGGACCGATAGTCAGGATGGAGGAAGGGTTCCGTGCCCACTCGGAAGGTCTTTGTTTGGCGGGGTGACGGGATGCCGTCGCGGTCAAGGGTAGTACGGGGCCAGGCACTGTTCTTACACGCGCCATCCCGAAAGGACGCGGACTAGGACCGCCTCGCGGGTAAGAAAAGTGCTTGGCACCGTACCCGCCGTGCTGCGGGCACCGGGTCTGGGTGCACTACGCGCACCGGAGGGCGCACGCGTCGGAGGGGACCGGGAGGCGAGAAACCTCCTCAGGCTCTGCCGGGGCCACCAGTGGATGCTGGACGCGGGGACGCTGCGCGTGGAGGGATCCTCGGAGGCGCCGCGGTTCTTCACGCGGGACGGGAGCTAGGTGGGGCCCAGGGCCCGCCGTTGTGGGGCGGGGTTTACCCCGCCCGCCATTGGTGAAGGCGGGACCAGTGAACGGCGGGCGGGCCCCAGGGAATTGTCGGGCTGCCTGCGGCAGCCCGACCCTGGGGGAGGTCGCCCCTACAAAGGCGGTGGAAACGGAGCCGTTGTAGGGGCGGGGGTCCCCGGGGGTTTCGAGGCCCGCCAGTGGCGGGCCGAGCCCGGGGAGGCCTACCCCGCCCGCCGTTTCCGCCCTCAGCGCGGGCCGGCCTGCTTCAGCAGGGTGTCGGCGTGCGCAAGGTAGCCCCGCTCGAGGTCCCCGAGCCAAGCCTGCACCTTCGGGTCGCGGCGGTCGCGCGGGAGGCCGAAGCACTCGAGGAAGTCCCCGGCCTGGAGGTAGGCGGCCATCTCGGGCTGGGTCTGGAGGTACGCGCGCAGGGCCCTCTGGAGCTCGACCTCGCTGCGGAAGCGCGCGGCGACTTCGGGGGTGCGCTCCAGGGCCGACCTGAGCCCCGGGAGGTCCTTCACGAGCGCGTCCAGGTCGGCGCGGACGTGGCCCCCGGTGATCTCCCGGCGCACGTAGAGGAGGAACCCCGGCTTCAGGCGGCCGCCCTCCCCGTGCATGAGGTAGTGCACGAAGAGCCACCCCTGCGCGTAGAGGAGGGCCTTCAGCTGGTCGGCCCCCTGCGCCCTCCAGTCCTTCAGGTTGGCGCGCTCGTAGATCTCCTGCTGGTTGGCGAGGAGGAACTCCGAGAGCTTCCACGCCTGCCGGGCCCGGCGGGCCTCGACGACGGCGAGGAGGTGGTCCCGGTCCGGCCTCCCCACCTCCCAGTCCCCCTCGGTGCCGGGGACGGGCTCCACGGCGCCGAAGTAGTCCGCGAGCCCCTCCTGGAACCAGAAGAGGGTGTCGAGGGGCGCCAGGCGCGGGTCGAGCTGGGCGTAGCCCTCCGGCAGCGGCTTGCCGGCCTGGCTGCAGAACCAGCGCTGGTAGAAGTCGAAGAGCTGGTGGGTCGCCTCGTGGAAGCAGGTCGAGGTCTCCCGGCGCTTCCCCCCGGCACCCCCGCCGACGTGCTGCGCCAGCCCGAAGTAGAGGAGCACCATCCGCGTGCGGACCGGCTCGTAGTAGGCCAGCATCTCCGGCGCCGGGACCCGCTGGTTCGTGTCCAGGTGCCACTGGTCGAAGGCCCGCCGGTTGCGGAAGACGAAGACCGGCAGGCGGGTGTCGTTCACGGTCTCCAGGGACGGCGCGTCCACGCCCAGGTCCCGGCGGAGGAACTCGTGGAAGCGCCGGTAGGAGCACTGGAAGGTGAGCCCCCACTGCCGGGCCTCGGCCTCGCGGGCCTGCGCCTCGGCGGCGCCCGCGGACTGGAGGAACAGGACGTAGGGCCGCGCCACGGAGTAGGCGAAGTCGAGCTTCTCGAAGTACGTGTTGCTCTTCAGGTTCCTGTAGTGGAGGTGGCTGCGGGCGTTGGCCGGGTCCTGGAACCAGGTCTGCCGCTCGCGGCACGCGGCGAGCCAGCCGTCGAGCTCCTTCGAGGCCGGCTCGGCGAGCCAGGCGGCCCCCGCGTTCTTCTTCACCGCCTCCCGGAGGGCGACGACCCGCTGGTAGGCCGGGAGGTCGCCGAGGGCGTCCTCCAGGGTCTCGTCGTCGGCCAGCGCCAGGACCTCGGTCCCGCGGTCCCGGAGGCCGAGGAGCCCGTTCACCCAGGGGTCGGTGGGGAAGGCGCGGTGGGCGACGTCGAGCACCCGCTTCGCGCGCTCCTCGTCGCGGTTGTCCCGGAAGGTCTCGTAGGCCTCCCGGGCCCGCGCCGGGTGCGTGCCGGCGTCCCGCTCGAGGAGCTCCAGGTAGGACGGGACGTCCATCTTCTGCTCGCGGGCCCGGGCCTCCAGCTCGGGGGAGGCCGCGACGGCGGGGGGGGCTCCCTTCGTCGCGGTCGAGGCGGGCGCGCGCGGCGCCGCGGGACCTC
>CAZKTF010000167.1:0-8075 GCA_964555565.1 uncultured Planctomycetota bacterium
TCCGCCGCGCGTGCGGCCGCCGAGGCGGCGCTGCTGGCGGCCCCCGCGTCGGACCCTCTCTACCGGGCGCTCTGGGGCGTCGATGCGCCCGCCCGGAGGTTCGCGGCGCTGGGCGAGGTGATGGAGCGCGTCGCGAAGGCCCACCCGAAGCACCCCAAGGTGCTCCACTACCTGGGCTACGCGCGGGCCTCCGCGGGGAGGCGGGACGCCGCCCTCGAGGCCTTCCGCCAGGCCGCCGAGGCGAACCCCGCGGACGCCCCCGTCCGCGTGGAGATCGCGCGGCTCCTGGCCCGCGCCCAGGACCACGCCGGGGCCTCGGCGTCCTACGAGGAGGCCCTCCGCACAGCCCCCGAGGGCTCCCCCGCGTGGACCGAATCCGTCGCAGGCCTCTCGGCGCTGGCCTCCGCCCACGGCGCGGAGCGGCGCTACGCCGAGGCGGAGCGGATCCTCCGCCTCCTCTGCGCTGTCGATCCGCGCACCGCCGACCACCCCCGCGACCTCGGCCTCACGCTCAAGCGCCAACGGAGGATGGAGGAGGCGGAGAAGTCCTACCGTGCCGCCGTGGAGGTCGCCTCCCCCTTCGACGGGGGCCCGCGGAACGACCTGGGGCTGCTCTACCTCGGGTGGGGCAGGACCGGGGACGCGGAGCGGGAGTTCCGCGAGGCGGCCGACATCGACCCCCGGACCACCGATCCGCAGGAGAACCTGGGCGCGATCGCGCGCGCCCGGGGAGAACCCGGCAAGGCGATGGAGTCCTTCCGCGAGGCCCTCCGGCGCTGCCGCGCCTTCGGCGACCGGGACGGGGAACTCAAGTTCCGACGGTACCTCGACCTGTCGGCCCGGGAGGCGGAGGGCCGGTGAGCCGGTTCTCGCGGTTGACCGGGCGGCGCGCCCCGCAGTAGGATGGCGGGCCGGGATGGAATGAGGAGACGGCGATGATGCCACGAGCGGGTCTCGTCCTCGCCCTGGCCGGACTGCTGCTCCCGGGGAGCCCGGCGGCGGCGGAGGACGATCCGAAGCCGCCGCCTCCCAAGGGGCCGGACGCCCCGCCCGCCCAGGACCCGCCGAAGCCCGCCCCCCCCAAGGAGGGGGAGGGCCCGCCGGAGCCGCCTACCCCCCCGGTGCCCGCGCCCGCACCGGCCCGCAGGCCCGCCCCCAAGGACCCGCCCACCGCCCCGGGCGACCGCATCGAGCGGGCCCTCTCGGCGCTGTTCACCGCGGGCGGCGCTGCGCGCGAGGGCGCACGGGCCGCGCTGGTCGCCGGCGTCGAGGAGTGGTCGGGCGCCGTCAAGGACGACCCGCTCCGGGCCGTGGACTGGTGGCGGGGCGCGCTGGAGCGCACGCTCCCCACGGCGCTCCCCAAGAAGTCGCGCATCTTCGACGAGAAGTTCCCCTACCTGCCGGAGAAGGAGACGACGCTCACGATCTCCCTCCCGCCGAACTACACCCCCGGCAAGCAGGCCTACCCCCTCGTCCTCACCCTCCTCGACAAGGGGCTCGACGCGAAGAGGGTGCTCCCCCTCCAGTGGGGGGACCTCCTCAAGGAGTGGATCGTCGTCTGCGTCTCCGCGGACCCCCGGGTCGCGGGGTTCGACGTCTCGAAGGAGCCCTGGCTCGCCGCCGTGGGCCTGAAGTACGCCATCGAGCACTTCCGGGTGGACCGGGACCGCGTCGTCCTCGACGGCCTGGGATCCACGGGGGGCATCGCGCTCACCTTCGGCGCCGAGGCCGCGGTCCACTTCGCGGGCTGCATCCTCCGGGCGCCCACGGCCTCCTCGCCCGTGGCCCAGAACCTCAACCTCGGCTCCACGCTCGTGCTCGCCCCGAGGTCCCCGTCCGGCCCCGTGGCGAAGGGGTTCCAGGACCTCCGGGCCGCGGTGCCCGGCCTCACCCTCATCGAGGCGGACGACGCGGGGGCCTCCTTCGAGTCCGCGGCGGCGCAGGTCCAGGCCTGGGTGAAGGCCCTCCCGAAGCGCCGCATCTCCAACCCGGCCACCGAGTCCTTCACCTGGTGGACGATGCCCCAGGGGACCGAGGTCTGGGCCTACTGGGCCTGGCACTTCCGCGCGGTGGAGGACAAGCCCGAGCGGCTCGTCAAGATCACGCTCAAGCGGGACGCGGCGGCCAACGCCGTGGACATCCAGAGCGAGAACCTGGCCGAGGGGCTCCTGCTGCTCAACGACGCCGTGGCCGACCTGGACCGCGACCTGACGGTGCGGGTGAACGGCACCGTGGTCTGGGGCCCGGCGAAGCCGGAGCGGAAGCTCGACACGCTCCTCTACTGGATCGGGCAGACGGGCGAGCGGACGCTCTTCGTCCCGGCGGAGGTCCGTTTCGTGGTCCCCGCGTCCGCGCAGTCCCCCGGGGGCGCCCCGAAGCCGGGGAACGCCCCCCCGGCCCCACCGAAGTAGCCCCGCTCCGGTGGGGGGACGCCCGACCCGCGCGGTCCTCCTCGGGGCCGTCTTCCTCGCCGGCGCCGCCTCCCTGGCCCTGGAGCTGGCCGCGGTACGGCTGTTCGCGCCCTGGTTCGGGACTTCGATGCCGGTCTGGACCAACGTCATCGGGGTGGTCCTGGCCGCGCTGGCGCTCGGCGGCTGGCTCGGGGGGAAGGCGGCGGACCGGTGGCCGAGCCCGCGCACGGCCGCGATCCTCCTCGGGGCGGCGGGGGCCCTCGCGGCGGCGGCCGCCCCCCTGGGTCCGTGGCTGGCCCGATCCCTCCTCCCGGGGGGGATCGACCTCGAGGGGATCGCGCGGCTCCTCGAGAAGGGCTCGCTGCTCTCGACCCTCCTGGCGTTCGGCCCCCCGATGGTCCTGCTCGGCGGGATCGGGCCCGTCACGGTGCGGCTCCTCGTGGACGGGGGCGTCGGCGCGGGGCGCGCCGCCGGCCTCGTCGCGGCGTCGGGGACGGCGGGGAGCCTGGTGGGGACCTTCGCGACGACCCACCTGCTGCTCCCTTCCCTCGGGACCCGGGCGACGGTGCTGGACACGGGGATCGCGCTGCTCGCCGCGGCCGCGGGGGTCGCCGCCCTCGGCGCGTGGAGGCGCCCGGCCGCGGCCCTCCTCGTCCTCGCGGGCGCCGCCGGCGGCCTGCACGCCTGCACCGGCGGGTGGTTCCGGCCCGGGGAGGGGGTCCTCGCCGAGTACGACACCGCCTACCAGTTCCTCCAGGTCCGCGAGGTGGCCGACGCCGCCCCGGGGGGCAGGACCGTCCGGACGAGGCTCCTCACGATGAACGAGGGGGTCTCGACCTACCACTCGGTTTGGCGCGAAGGGTCGGTCCTCACGGGCGGGAGGTACTACGACCTCTACCCGCTCCTTCCCGTGCTGGCGGGCGCGGTGCCCGGAGGGGACCTGGACGTCGCGGTGCTGGGGTTCGCGGCGGGGACCCAGGCCCGGGCCCTCGGGCACTTCTACGCGGAGGCGACGAGGCTGCAGGTCGATGGCGTGGAGATCGACCCCGCGGCCGTCGAGGCCGGGAGGGCCTGGTTCGACCTCCCGGAGGCGCCCTGGCTCCGCACCCACGCCCTCGACGCCCGGGCCTTCCTCCGGCTCGCGCCGGCCATGCGGCGCTACGACCTCGTCCTCCTCGACTGCTTCAGCCAGGAGTACTACATCCCCTTCCACCTCGCCACGCGGGAGTTCTTTGGGGAGGTGAAGGCGCGCCTGAAGCCCGGGGGGATCCTCGCCTTCAACGTCTTCGCCTACCGCCCGGACGACCCCCTCGTGGCGGCCCTCGAGAACACGGTGGCCGCGGCCTTCGGGAAGGCCTGGCGGGTCCCGGTCGGCGGCGGCGGCTGGACCAACTTCGTCGTGCTCGCCCGCAACCGGGAGGGGGACTTCCCCCTGGAGAGGTTCGCCGTCCGCGCCACCCCCGCGGACCTCCCCTGGATCGCGCGGCGGCCGGAGGGCGGCGACGCCCTGGCCGTGGCGCGGGAGTCCTACTCCGTCCGGGTCCGCGGGCCCTTCGGCCCCGCGCCCGTCTTCTTCGACCCCGCGGGCACGGTCCTCGTGGACGACCGGGCGCCCGTGGAGCGCCTCACCGATCGGGCCATCGCCGAGGAGGATCTCGCCCGGACGGGGGCGCGGTGAGGGCCCCCCGGGTGGCCCTCCCGGCGGCGGTGGCAGCCGTCGCAGCCCTGGCCCTCCCCGTCGGCGCGGGGGCGGAGGAGGAGCGGCGGGAGGCCTCGGAGCGGTCCCGCATCGCCGACGACCTCGTCGCGGCCCTCGACCTCGACCCGGCCAACCGCGTCGCCCTGGAGGGCCTGGGGAAGCTCGCCGAGGCCTGCCTGGAGGAGGGGGAGCTGGGCACGGGGGAGTTCGCCGCGGCGAAGGCCGCGCTGCGCGCCCCGGAGTCGCTGGAGGCCCGGCTCCGCCACGTGAGGCTCCTGTTCGCCCGGGGGCTCCCTCCCGAGGGGGGCCGGCCCGGGGACCGGGCCCGGGCCGAGAAGGAGCTCCGGGACCTGCTCCTGGAGCGCCCCTCCGCCACGGAGGCCCGGCGGCTGCTCGTGGACACCCTGGAGGCCGCCGGGAGGCCCCGGGAGGCCCTGGAGGCCTGCGGGGAGTGGACCCGGGCGCGCCCGAAGGACCTCGAGGCCCGGGTCCGGCGGGGGGACCTCCTGCTCTGGGTGCTGAAGGACCCCCCCCGCGTCCGCGAGGAGGCGGGCCTCAGGCGGGCACTTGCCGCCGGGGCGACGATGGAGGATGCCGGCTGGCTAAGACGCACGGCGGACGCCCTGGACGCGGAGGCCGGGCGTCTCGAGGCGTCCCGGGAGACCCTCCGCGCGCACGAGAGGAGGCTCGGGTGGCTCCTCGCGGGGGCCGTCGCGGCAGCCCTCGGGGCGGCCGGGATCTGTCTCCGTTTCCTCCGGCCCGGGGCGGGGTAGGGGGAAAGGAAGGGGTAGGGGTAGGGGTAGGGGTAAGGGCAGGGGTAAGGGCAGCGGGAGGCGAAGAGGCGTCGCTCCTCCCTTGCCTGCCCGTACCCCTACCCTTTCCCCTACCCGCCTTTCGCCTCGTACCTAAAGAACGGGCGCCGCCGCGGCGTGGTTCTGGCCGCGACGGCGCCCGCCTGCTTCCTCGTCCGGAACTAGATGATGGTGAGCAGTTCGCCGATCGCCTCGACGTAGGCGCGGTAGTTCACGTCCTTCGACGCCCGGCTGAGGACCGGGATGTCGCTCTTGTCGCCGATCTGGCCGAGGGCCACGGCGGCGAGCGCCCGGGTCAGGTCGGGGTAGTCCTTCTGGTCGTCGCGGAGGATCCGGACGAGCGGGTCCACGGCCTTCTCGTTGCCGATCTGGCCGAGGGCCATCGCCGCGGAGCCGAGGATGAACTGCGAGGACTTCTTGTCCTCCAGGATGGAGACCAGCGTCGTCACGGCCTGCTGGTCCACGAGGAGGCCCGCCGCGATGGCGGCGTCCACGCGCAGTTCGCGGTTCTCGTTCTCGGCGAGGGTGGCGCGCACGAGGTCGCGCGCCGAGTTGTCCTGCATGAGGCCGAGCGCCACCGCGGCGGCGCCGCGGACGACGCGCTCGTCGTTCGTCTTCTTGAGGATGTCCTGGAGCAGCGCCGAGGACTTGAGGTCCCGCAGCATGCCCAGGGAGATGGCGTAGGCCCCGCGCACTTCCGGCGACTTCTCGCGGCCGAGCTCCTCGCGGATCTTCTCCTGGATCGGGGCCTTCTGGGCCGCGTCCAGGTCCATCGCCGCCAGGGCGACGCCGAGGGAGGCGAAGGCCTTGGTGGTCTGCTGCGATCCCTTCTCGAAGGCCGTGGTGAGCGTCGCGAGGGCCTTCTCCCGGACCGCCGCCGGGCACCCGGCCGAGGAACCGTCCTCGGCGGGCTTCACGCCCGCGATGCGGCCGAGGGAGACGAGGCCGAAGTTGATCGTCTGCGTATCGACCTTGCCCTCGAGCTTGGCCAGGTCGGAGAGGTGGCGGACGGCGAGCATCTGGACCTTCTCGTCGCCCTGCGGGGCCACCTGTCCGAGCGCGATGGCGGCCGACCGGCGGGTGGTGGTGTTCTTCTTCACGAGCTGCTCGCGGAGGGCGTCCACCACGTCGTGGGTCTCGGGGCCGCCCAGGCCGGGCTGCCCGATCTTCCCGAGGGCCGCGGCGACGTAGGAGAGCGCGACGTCATCGAGGTTCGTCTCGCCGGCCTTCTCCTCGGCGAGCCACTTGAGGAGGTCGTTCACGGCGGAGCGGTCGCCCAGGAGGCCGATCCCCATGAGGGCGGCGCAGGGGATGTCCCGGTTCGCCGACTTGCGGGTGACGAGCGACTTGAGCGCGGCCAGGGACTCGGCGTTCTGGCCGGCGGCCCCCTCGCGGTCGCCCAGGAGTCCCAGGGCGATGGCCGCGAAGGCGCGGGTGCGGGTCGGGGCCGCGTCGTCGAGGGCCAGATCCACGAGGAACTTCCGGACCTCGGGGGTGCGCTCCTGCATGATGCCGAGGGCGAGCGCGGCCGACTCCTCGACGACCTTGTGGTACTTCTCGGTCCCCTGGTGCTGGTTCTTCGCGACCGACATGATGAAGGGGATCTCGTCCTTCACGCCGATCTTGGCCAGGGAGAGGATGGCGGCCGACTGGATGTCGAAGTTGACCTTCGAGTTCGCCGCGAACTCGCGGAGGACGGGGACCACCTTCTGCTGGACCACCCGGTCGGTGACCCGCTGGCCCGAGCCCTCGCGCGTGTTGCCGCCCGCGACGAGCGAGACGCTGGCGGAGCCGGAGGCCCCGCCCATCTCGCGGACGCGCTTCTTGATGTTGAGGATCTCGTCCTTGTTGTAGTTCCACCAGAAGAGCCAGGAGTCGTAGGACGGGCCCTTGTTGGGGCCGGCCTTGCCGCCGGTCCTGGTGCCGCCGCCCGGGACCGTGGGCCCCGAGACCCCGCCGCCCGGGGTCGGACCCTTGTCGGGAGGCGTGGGCGTGCCGCCGTCCGGCGGGGTGGAGGTCCCGCCGCCGTCGGGCGGGGTGGGAGTGCCGCCGCCGCCGTCGGGCGGGGTCGGCGTGCCGCCGCCGGTGTCCGGCGGGGGCGGGTCCTCGGGCTTGCGGCTGTCGGGCGGAACCTCGCCCGAGGGTCCGCGATACTGGCCGCCGTGCGCGTACGCCGAACGGACGAAGTTCGGCGCGCCGAGCACGAGGCTCAGGACGGCCAGGCCGAGCAGGAGCCTGCGCATTCGATGCCTCCTAGGAGTTTGGACTCGCCCCGCGGGTCACCGGGACCCGGCGGCACGAGGCCAGACGCAACGCGGGTGCCATTCTACCCCCGCGGTCCCGAATTCCAACGCCGGAACTCCTGCCATGGCAAGAGGATGCGCCGGGTCCCGGGGGATCCGCCGGACCCCGGGGCTCCCCGCGTGGGGGAGGCGTGACCGGGCGTTACCTCCCGGTAACGACCGTGGGCCGGTAACGACCTCGACCGGTGCCGACTACAGGATGGTCAGCAGTTCCGCCACCGCGTCCACGCAGGCCCGGTAGTTCGCGTCCTTCGACACCCGCGTGAGGACCGGCAGGTCGCTCCGGTCGGCGATCCGCCCGAGGGCGACCGCCGCCAGGGCCCGGGTCATGACCGCGTGGTCCCTGCCCTCGTCCTCGAGGAGCGCCAGCAGGGGGGAGATCGCCCGCTCGCTGCCGATGCGCCCCAGGGCCGAGGCCGCCGTGCCCACGACCACCTGGGAGGGGCGACGGTCGGCGAGCACGGCCAATAGTCCGCCCACCGCCTCCGCGTCGCCGAGAAGCGCCGCCGCGACGGAGGCCTCCACGACGAGGTCGCGCCGCGCCCGCTCCTCGATCACCGCGCGCACGAGGGGCTTCGCGCCCGCGTCCCCGAGGAGCCCGAGGGACACGGCCGCCCATCCGCGCAGGCGCTCGTCCTGCCCCGGGTCCGAGAGGGTTTTCCGGAGGAGGGGGGCCGAGGGCAGGTCCCCGAGGAGGCCCAGCGCCACGACGAGCGCGCCGCGCGCCTCGGCGTCCCCGGCGCCGCGGGCCAGGGCGTCGCGGAGGGGCTCCGCGAAGGCCGCACGGTCCGCGGGCCCCCGTCCGCGCCCGGCCAGCGCGAGGCCGACGGCGGCGAAGCCGCGCGCGTCC